>JBDIAJ010000121.1:0-12163 GCA_039812345.1 Nostocoides sp.
CCCCCGTCCCCCCCCGCCTCGTCGCGTATGCCGCGGCCCGCCACCACCCCGGCGCCGCCCCCGGCGCGGCCCCCGGCGCCGCCCCCGGCGCCGCCCCCGGGCCAGGTCAGGCCCTCGCCCTCCTCGACGCCGTCGTCACCGCCCAGGCCGACCTCATCGCCGACTGGATGAGCCTCGGGTTCGTCCACGGCGTGATGAACACCGACAACATGGCGATCTCCGGCGAGACGATCGACTACGGGCCGTGCGCCTGGCTCGAGGCCTACAACGAGAACGCGGTCTTCTCCTCCATCGACGGCGGCGGGCGCTACCGCTTCGGCCACCAGCCCGCGGTCGCGCTGTGGAATCTCAGCCGATTCGCCGAGACCCTCATCCCGCTCATCGACGACGACCCGAACGCGGCGGTCGCGCAGGCGACCGTCGTCCTGGAGACCTTCGGCCCCCGCTATCACGACCGACACCTGGCCCGGATGCGCGCCAAGCTCGGGCTGACCGACACCCACCCCGACGACGACTCGCTCGTCGAGGACCTCCTCGCCGGCCTGTCGGCTGCGGGCGCCGACTACACCGGCACCTGGCGCGCCCTCGCCAGCCACCTGCGCGGCGACGACCACGCGGATCTGCCTGGTGTGCACCCGGATTGGCTCGACCGGTGGACCCGGCGGCTCCCCGGCGCCCCGCGCGCGACCGCCGCCGACATGGATGCCGTCAACCCGGCATACGTCCCGCGCAACCATCTCGTCGACGCGGCCCTCGTGGCCGCGGAGGAGGGCGACCTCGCGCCGTTCGAGCGCCTCCTCGCCGCGCTCCGGGAGCCGTATGCCGACCACCCCGACCGCGCCGATCTCGCCGCCCCCGCTCCGCCCGGGTTCACCGCGCGGTTCGTCACCTACTGCGGCACCTGACCCGGCGCGCTCCCCAGTCGGCGGGCACCGACACGCCGTATGCCGAGCCTCCCCACGGCGTGTCTGTGCCCGCCGACTCGGGACTCGGCGGCCGGGCTAGCATCCCGGGCATGACACCGCCCCACGCCCTCGACGCCCTCTTCGCCGCCGCCGCCGACGGACCCGACGTCGAGATCCCGCCGGGGTGGGGGCAGGGCCGGGCGACCTTCGGTGGCCTCGTCACCGGGGTGCTGCTCGCGCGGTTCCATGCGGCATACGGGATCGATCCGGGGACGCTGCGGGCGGCGACGACGAGTTTCGTCGCCCCGGTGACGACGGGACCGGCCCGCGTCGAGGCGATCCTGCTGCGCCGCGGCAGTTCGGCGACCCAGGCCGAGATCCGCTTGTGGCAGCGCGACGACCGGACCGGCGAGGACACCGTGCGTGCGGTGCTGCTCGCCTCATACGGCGCCGACCGCGCCTCCACCATCGAGGTCGCCCCGACGCGACCGTCGGGCCCGCTGCCCGACCCCGAATCCCTCCCCGCGATCCCGCACCTGCCGGGGGTCACGCCGGACTTCTTCGGGCATGTCGAACTGCGGGTGGCGACCGGAGCCTTCCCGTTCTCGGGCGCCCACGGTGGCGACTTGACCGGGTGGATGCGCTTCCGCGACACCCCGGTTCACTTCAGCCTGGCCCACTTCGTCGCCCTCGTCGACGCGTGGCCGCCCGCCCCCGGGCAGATGCTCACGCGCCCGGTCGGGATGAGTTCACTGACCTGGACCATCGAACTCATCGGCCCGGTCGCGGACGACCCGGCCGCGCCCTGGTGGTACGAGGTCACCACCGACGCCGCCCACGACGGCTACGCCCACTCCCACGCCCGGATCTTCGCCGCGGACGGCACCCCGGTCGCGATCTCGCGTCAGACGATCACGATCTTCGGCTGACCCCCCCAGTCCGTATGCCGATCAACTCGGCTTGGGTGCCCCCGGCCGCGCGTAGCGCATCCAGACGATCGCGGTGCACATGATCGCCCAGGCGACGCCGATCCAGTAGAACGCCGTCGCTCCGAGCAGGGTGACGCCGACGCCGAAGAAGAACGGCCCGAAGGCGGCGATCGCCGCGGTCCAGCCGATCACACCGCCCGCCTGGCGGCGCTCGAAGATCATCGGCATCTGCTTGAAGGTCGAGGCGTTGCCGATCCCGGAGAAGAGGAAGATCGCCAGCATGCCCCAGAGGAACTGCTTGAAGTCGCCCTCGAGCGCGGCGGCCGAGGAGTAGTCCGGCGACAGCGCGGGGATCGTGTAGATGATCGAGGCGATCAGGCCGATCCCGGAGACGAGCGACCACCTCGCGCCGCCCATCCGGTCGGTCAACGGTGAGAACACCACGCGCGCGCCGGCACCGATGAGCGGGCCGAGGAAGACGTACTTGACCGGGTCGGGCACGGCATACCCGTCGATGAGCACCTTTGCGGCAGCGCCGGTTCCGGAGACGACCTTGTCATTGCCCGAGCCATAGAGGTTGGCCATCAGCAGGCCGAACTGCGCGGCCAGGCCGGAGAAGGTGCCGAAGGTCATGATGTAGATCAGCGTCATCCACCAGGTGTCCTGGTTGGAGAAGATGTCGAACTGCTGCCGGATGTTGGCCTTGATCGGGACGGACTTGAGCATCGTCCACGCGAGCAGACCACCGACGATCATCAGCGGAATCCAGACGAAGGCCGCGTTCTGGAAGTAGACGTTCTTGTCCGGCTTGCCCGCCGTCTTCAGCACCTGCGAGCCGCCGAAGAGCGCCAGGCCGGACATGGCGATGAGGTAGGGCGTCAGCAACTGGACGACGGAGACACCGAAGTTGCCCAGCCCCGCCTGCAACCCGAGGGCCGTGCCCTGCATCCGACGCGGGAAGAAGAAGGAGGTCGACGGCATGAAGCCGGAGAAGACACCCCCGCCGATGCCGGCGAGGAAGGCCAGCACCATCAGTTCCCAGTAGGGCGCGGTCGGGTGCTGGACCCGGACGCCCCAGCCGAGGGTCGAGGCGATGAGCAGCAGCGTGCTCAGCGCGACCATCTTCCTGGTGCCCATGATCGGCGGGAGCACCATCCACACGAGCCGGAAGAGCCCTGCGGCAAGACCGGGCATCGCCGCCATCCAATAGAGCTGGCTCTTGCTCCAGGTGTAGCCCAACGCGTTGAGCTTGGGGATGACCGCGCTCGGCAGGAACCAGGCGATGAAGGCCAGGGTCAGGCAGAACGTGGTGATCCAGAGGGTCCGCCAGGCCAGGCCCTTGTCCCAGGTCTCCTCGTTCTCCGGATCCCAGGCGTGCAGCCACTCGCCACCGGTGCGCGTGTCCGCGCTCATGTTCGGCCTCTTCTCGTATGGACGTGTGGTCGGGTCGGTCGGCGGCCGGACCCGGTGGCGGTGCCCGGCGGATCGCTCGAAACTCGATTTACCGGAGCCACCTCCTCTAAATCCGTGACGATACACCGTTGCCGGCCAATGAATCCATCCCATCGCCGACGGCAACCAATGTCTGAGCCGTGATATACAAGGAGCACATTCCTCTAAATTGCCCCGGAGGAGGCCGAATGAGTGCGACCGGTGCCCTCGACGCGGCCGCGGGCGCGCGACTGCTCTCCTCCCCGGTGCGCCGGGAGATCGTCGACGCCCTGGCCGACTCCCGGCTCGAGGATGCCGGGATGTCCGCCGCCCAACTCGCCGAACTCCTCGACCTGCACGTCACCACGGTCCGCTTCCACCTCGACCAACTCGTCGCGGCGCAGATCCTCAATGTCGAGAGCCGCCGGGGTCCCGGGGCCGGGCGACCGACGAAGGTCTACTCGGTGGCCCCCGGCCGACTCGACCTCGGCGACACCGGCGTCGCCCATCGCGCCCTCCTCGAGCTGCTCGCGGAGGCGTTCGCCAGCGCCAACGCCGGCACCGTCCTGACTCCCGAGCAGGCCGGCCGACGCTGGGCCGAGCACCGGATGGGCGCCGTCGAGCCGAGTGCGCCGGCCGGGTCCGCCGGCGCCTGGCTCGCCAAGGTCGGCCGCATGCTCGACCAACTCGGCGACTGGGGCTACTCCCCCGAGGTCGCGACCGTCAACCAGGGGCGGACGGCCGAGATCACCCTGCACGACTGCCCCTTCCTCGAACTCGCCCACACCAACCCGCAGGTCGTCTGCGGTGTCCATCGCGGCCTGATCGCCGGCTCCATGCAACGCCTCGGCGAGGACGACCTCGCGGTGAGCCTGCAGCCCTTCACCGGCCCGACGACCTGCCTGGCCCGAGTGACCACCCGCACCCCGTTCCGCCGGGTCGCCCCGCCGCCCCCGAAAGAAGGACCCACGTCATGACCGACACCGGCCTCGACGGCCCCATCTCCGACGCCCTCGTCGGCACCCGGCGCTTCTTCACCAAGGCCGAGGTGTCCGCGGACAAACGGACGATGTATGCCGAGGGCGGCCGCGCCGGTGACGCCTTCTACCGCGACCGCTGGGCGCACGACAAGGTGGTCCGGTCCACCCACGGCGTCAACTGCACCGGATCGTGCTCGTGGAAGGTCTACGTCAAGGACGGCGTGATCACCTGGGAGGCGCAGCAGACCGACTACCCGAGCACCGGGCCGGACAAGCCGGAGTACGAGCCTCGCGGTTGCCCCCGCGGCGCCGCCTTCTCCTGGTACACCTACTCCCCCACCAGGATTCGCTACCCGTATGTCCGCGGGGTGCTGCTGGAGATGTATCGCGAGGCGCTCGCGACATACGGGGATCCGGTGCTGGCCTGGGCCTCGATCGTCCAGGACCCGGAGAAGGCGAAGCGCTACAAGAGCGCCCGCGGCAAGGGCGGACTGGTCCGTTCGACCTGGGAGGAGGTCGTCGACATCGTCGCCGCGGCGCACGTCTACACGATCAAGCGCTGGGGCCCGGACCGGATCGCCGGCTTCTCGCCGATCCCGGCGATGTCCCCGGTGTCCTACTCCTCCGGCGCGCGCTTCCTCGAGTTGATCGGCGCGCCGATGCTCAGCTTCTACGACTGGTATGCCGACCTGCCCAACGCCTCCCCGCAGATGTTCGGCGACCAGACCGACGTGCCGGAGTCGGGCGACTGGTGGGATGCCGCCTACCTCATCATGTGGGGCTCCAATGTCCCGCTGACCCGGACCCCGGACGCGCACTGGATGACCGAGGCCCGCTACCGCGGCCAGAAGGTCATCGCCGTCGCGCCCGACTACGCCGATAACGTCAAGTTCGCCGACGAGTGGGTCGCCTGCAACCCGGGCGAGGACGGCGCCCTGGCCATGGCGATGGGCCACGTCGTCCTCAAGGAGTTCTTCGCCGACCGGCAGGTCGACTTCTTCGTCGACTACAACCGGCGCTTCACCGATCTGCCGTTCCTGATCGCGTTGCAGGACAACGGCGACGGCACGTGGAGCCAGGGCAAGAACCTCGTCGCCGGCGACCTCGACATCCCGGAGAAGGACTCCGAGAACGCGATGTGGAAGCCGGCGATCTTCGACGAGGCGACCGGCGCGGTCGCGATCCCCAACGGCTCGCTCGGCTTCCGTTACGGCGATGAGGGCTGGGGCCGCTGGAACCTCGACCTCGGCGACCTCGAGCCCGCGCTCAGTCTGTATGCCGTGCGCGACGACGCGCTGCCCGTGCGCTTCCCGCGCTTCGACTCCGCCGACGGCCACGTCGCCTTCGAGACTCGAGGCGTGCCGGTCAAGCGGATCGGCGAGCACGTGGTCACCACGGTGCTCGACCTCCTGCTCGCGCATTACGGCGTCGCGCGCGACGGACTCCCGGGCTCCTGGCCGGGCGGTTATGACGACCCGGACGCGCCCGCGACCCCCGCCTGGCAGGAACGTTTCACCTCGGTCCCGGCGCAGCAGGTCATCCGCCTGGCGCGCGAATGGGCGCAGAACGCCGTGGACACCCAGGGCCGCGGGATGATCATCGTCGGCGCCGGCACCAACCACTGGTACCACTCCGACCAGATCTACCGCGCCATGCTGCTCCTGACGACGATCACCGGTTGTCAGGGCCGCAACGGCGGTGGCTGGGCGCACTATGTCGGGCAGGAGAAGGTCCGCCCGATCATGGGCTTCCAGCACATGGCGTTCGCCCTGGACTGGCACCGTCCGCCGCGGCACATGAACCAGACGGCCTACTGGTATGTCAACACCAGCCAGTATCGGTACGACACCTTCGCGGTCGACGACATCAGCCGGACGGGCGCCTTCGCCGGGTCGAGCATCATCGACCTCATCGCCCAGTCCGCCCGGCTCGGCTGGGCGCCGAGCTACCCGACGTTCACCAGGTCCAGCCTGACCCTGGCGGACGAGGCGGAGGCCGCCGGCCTGACCCCCGCGGATCACATCGTGCAACAGCTGAAGTCGGGCGAGCTGAGGTTCGCGGTCGAGGATCCGGAGGCCGAGGAGAACCACCCGCGCGTCCTCAGCCTGTGGCGCTCCAACCTCTTCGGCTCCAGCGCAAAGGGCAACGAGTACTTCCTGCGCCACTTGCTCGGCACCGACGACGCCTGCACGGCCGTGGAGGCGCCACCCGACAAGCGGCCCACTGGTGTCGCCTGGCCCGAGCGGGCCGCCGAGGGCAAGCTCGACCTGCTGACCACACTGGACTTCCGGATGACCAGTTCGACGTTGCTGTCGGACGTCGTCCTGCCCGCGGCGACGTGGTACGAGAAGCACGACCTGTCGACCACCGACATGCATCCGTTCGTCCACTCCTTCAACCCCGCGATCGCGCCGCCCTGGCAGGCGAAGACCGACTGGGAGACGTGGAAGGCGATCGCCAAGCGGTTCTCCGAGCTGGCCACCGACCATCTCGGGGTCCGCAGGGACGTCGTCGCCAAACCGCTCTGGCACGACACGCCCGAGGCGATGGCCACCGTGCACGGCCGGGTCCTCGACTGGCGCACGGGTGCGGTCGAACCGATCCCGGGCAAGACGATGCCGGCCCTCGTCGTCGCCGAACGGGACTACCCCGCGACATACGAGAAGATGACCTCGATCGGCCCGCTGTTGGAGAAGTTGGGCATGGTCACCAAGGGCGTGCCGTATGACGTGACGCGGGAGGTCGGCATCCTGCGGCAGCGCAATGGGACGGCGCACAGCGGCGTCGGCGCCGGCCAGCCGCTCGTCGAGACCGACATCCAGTTCGCGGACGCGATCCTCCACCTGTCCGGCACGACCAACGGCCACCTCGCCACCCTCGGCTTCACGAACGCCGAGAAGCGCACCGGCACCCAGCTGCACGACCTGGCCGCCGAGCACGAGGGCAAGCAGATCACCTTCGCCGACACCCAGATCCAACCGATCCCGGTCATCACCTCGCCGGAATGGTCGGGCTCGGAGTCCGGCGGGCGGCGCTACAGCCCGTTCACGATCAACATCGAGCGCTCGAAGCCGTTCCACACCCTGACCGGCCGTCAGCACTTCTATCTCGACCACGACTGGGTCGCCGGTCTCGGCGAGTCCCTCCCCGTCTATCGGCCGCCACTGAACATGACGATCCTGTTCTCGGAGAAGCCGGTCGGCACCCTGGATGCCCAGGGCGTGTCGGTGCGCTACCTGACGCCGCACAACAAGTGGTCGATCCACAGCGAGTACCAGGACAACCTGTTCATGCTCAGCCTCTCCCGCGGCGGGCAGACGATCTGGATCTCCGACGTCGACGCCGCCAAGGTCGGGATCACCGACAACGACTGGGTCGAGGCGGTCAATCGCAATGGTGTCGTGGCCGCCCGCGCGATCGTCAGCCACCGGATGCCGGAGGGCACGGTCTACATGCACCACGCCCAGGATCGGCTGATCGACGTCCCGCTGACCGAACGGGACGGCAAACGCGGCGGGATCCACAACTCGTTGACCCGGATCATGATCAAGCCGACGCACCTCGTCGGCGGCTACGCCCAATTGGCCTACTTCTTCAACTACATCGGCCCGATCGGCTCCAACCGTGACGAAGTGACGATGATCCGGCGCCGCACCGACCAGCGGGTGACCTACTGATGGGGGCGTTGACGTGCCCGCCAGCCGCCGGACTCGAGCCGGGCGAGGGCCTCCGGCAGCGCGTACACCGTCGAGACGTGCGGGAAGTGGACGTCGAGGTCCGGCCGGACGGCCGCCTTGGCCAGGCCCCATACCGGGGTGCCGGTGCGGCGCACGCGACCCATCACCGAGGTGGCCCAGGCGACATACCCCGGGCCGACCGTGTCCATGGCCTCGGCCTGCGAGCCGATCTCGCCGCCGCACATGACGTTTTCGCCGGCCTCGCCCCGACTCCAGAGCAGAACCGGGCTCGCCTCGGGGTCGATCAGGCCCAGCCCGGGAGCCGGCGAGAGCCGCTGCCAGGTGACGTGCGCCCACGCGCCCGCACGGGTGCTGGTGTCGAACCCGTCGCGGCCGGGCCGAACCAGCCGAAGGGGTCCCAACTGCGGGGCATGCACCGCGAGCGTGTCCCCGGGCCGAGTGTCGGCCCAGTGGACCGGAGCGGGATCGGCCGGCAGCGGCGCCCACGGGTAGAGGTCCACGGCATACCGACGGCCGATCCACGCCAGCAGGGCCGCCTCGTCCTGCGGCCCGGCGAGGACGTGCGCGCCGGCGACCATACCCGCAGTCAAGCACGCCCGAGCACGCCGACGGACGGGGAGAACTGACATGCGCGTGATGGCCCAACTCGCGATGGTGATGAACCTCGACAAGTGCATCGGCTGCCATACCTGCTCGGTCACCTGCAAGCAGGCGTGGACCAATCGGACCGGCACCGAGTATGTGTGGTTCAACAACGTCGAGACCCGGCCCGGCCTCGGCTACCCGCGCCGCTACGAGGACCAGGAGGAGTGGAAGGGCGGCTGGGTGCGCAAACCCAACGGCCGCGTGACCCTGCGCGCCGGCGGGCGGATGCAGAAGCTGCTCAACATCTTCAGCAACCCCAAGATGCCGAGCATCGAGGACTACTACGAGCCGTGGACCTACGACTACGAGACTTTGCTCAACGCCCCGGCGCAGAAGACCTTCCCGGTCGCGAGGCCGCATTCGCTCATCTCCGGCAAGACGATGAACGTGGCCTGGTCGGCCAACTGGGACGACGACCTCGGCGGCGCCCCGCAATACGCCCCGCGGGACGTGATGCTCGAGGGCATCGAGGACAAGGTCAAATTCGAGTTCGAGCAGACCTTCATGTTCTATCTCCCACGGATCTGCGAGCACTGCCTCAACCCCTCGTGCGCGGCGTCCTGCCCGAGCGGGGCGATCTACAAGCGCACCGAGGACGGCATCGTCCTGGTCGATCAGGACAAGTGCCGCGGCTGGCGCATGTGCATCTCCGGGTGCCCCTACAAGAAGGTCTACTTCAACCACAAGACCGGCAAGGCCGAGAAGTGCACCTTCTGCTACCCGCGGGTCGAGGTCGGCATCCCGACCGTCTGCTCCGAGACGTGCGTCGGCCGGCTGCGCTATATCGGCCTGATGCTCTATGACGCGGACGCCGTCCTCGCCGCCGCGAGCGTCGAGAACGACACGGATCTGTATGCCGCGCAACGGAATGTCTTCCTCGACCCGGAGGATCCGGCGGTCCGGCGTGCGGCCGAGCAGGCCGGCATACCGGCCGATTGGATCGACGCCGCGCGGCGCTCGCCGGTCAAGCGGCTCATCCTCGACTACCAGGTCGCACTGCCGCTCCACCCGGAATACCGGACCATGCCGATGGTCTGGTACATCCCGCCGCTGTCCCCCGTCGTCGACGTCATCAAGGACACCGGTCACGACGCCGAGGACCAGGCCAACCTCTTCGCGGCGATCGACACCCTGCGGATCCCGGTGGAGTACCTCGCCAATCTCTTCACCGCCGGCGACGTCGCGCCGGTGAACACGGTGCTGAAGAAGCTCGCGGCGATGCGCGCCTACATGCGCGACATCAACCTCGGCCGGGACCCGCAGGACGCCATCCCCGCGACGGTCGGGATGAGCGGCGAGGCGATGTACGAGATGTTCCGACTCCTGGCGATCGCCAAGTATGCCGATCGTTATGTCATCCCGCCCGCGCACGCCGAGCAGGCGCACGCATTGGAAGAGCTGGCGACCGACTGTCCGGTCACCGAATACGGTGGCGGACAAGGGTCTTTCGGCGAAGGCTCCGGTCGAGGCTCGATGACGCCGGTGGCGGTGGAGAACTTCCGGGTGCTCCAGGAGGCCCAGCAGGCCGACTCCCTGGCGGACCTCGCGGCCGAGAACCCGCTGCGCGGACGCGTCAACCTGCTCAACTGGGACGGGAAGGGCCTGCCCGAGGGCATCTTCCCCGGCGAGCGGAAGGACTGAGCCATGCGCTGGATCCGGCATCGTCGCACCTCACCGACTCTGTCCCCCAAGGAGATTCGCACGACCTGGCAACTGGTCTCGATCCTTCTCGACTACCCCACCCCCGAGCTCGTATGCCGCGTGCCCGCCCTTCGTCGGGCCATCGCCGAGACCGCGCCGGACGCGCGGACGCAGCTGACGGCATACGTGGATCGGCTGGCGAGTGGCGACCTGCGGCCGCTGCAGGCGGACTATGTCGACACCTTCGACGTCACGCGCCGCTGCGCGCTGCATCTGACCTACTACACGTGCGGTGACACCCGCCGGCGCGGGGTCGAACTGGTCCGATTCAAGCAGGTCTACCGCGACGCCGGCGCGACCTTCGCGCACGAGGAACTGCCCGACCACCTCGGGGTGGTCCTCGAGTTCGGCGCCCTCGTCGACCTCGACGCTGCATGGAAGCTGCTCGGTGACCACCGCGTCGGCATCGAGTTGCTCCACCGCGGTCTGCGTCGACGGGATTCGGCGTGGCTGCCGGTGATCGAGGCGTTGCGGAGCACCCTTCCGGTGTTCGACGCCGACGACGAGGACGCCCTCGCCCGGCTCATCGCGCAGGGCCCACCGACCGAGCAGGTCGGCATCGACCTGGGCGGCTACGCCCTCGACCCGCGTCTGAACCCCCGCCCCGAGCCGATTGATCTCGAGGTATCGATTCCGATTGGGGCACAACGATGAACGCGTTCCTGTTCGGCATCCTGCCCTACCTGTGCCTGGCCGTCTTCGTCGTCGGTCACTACTGGCGCTACACCTACGACAAGTTCGGGTGGACCACCCGCAGCAGCCAGCTCTATGAAGACCGGCTGCTGCGGATCGGCAGTCCGCTGTTCCACTTCGGCATGCTCGGGGTCATCGCCGGCCACGTCCTCGGCCTGCTCGTCCCGCAGAGTTGGACGGACGCGGTCGGGATCTCGCGGCATACGTATCACGTGCTCGCACTCGCCGGAGGCATTCCCGCCGGGGTGGCAGCGGTCGTCGGCCTGGCGATCCTCGTCTATCGCCGCCGCACGACCGGGCCGGTGTTCAGCGCGACGACGGTCAACGACAAGATCATGTATGCCGTGCTCGCCGTCGTCATCGTCCTCGGCATCTGGAACACCATCGCGGGCAGCTGGTTGCAATTCGGCGGGGAGTACAACTACCGCTCCGGGGTCTCGGTCTGGTTCCGCTCGATCTTCGAGTTCCGCCCCCGGGTGGAATTGATGGCCGCCGCGCCGATCGGCTTCAAGATCCACGCCGTCGCGGCGTTCCTGCTCTTCGCGATGTGGCCGTTCACCCGGCTGGTGCATGTCTTCAGCGCGCCGGTCGGCTACCTCACCCGGCCCTACATCGTCTATCGCAGCCGCGACGCCCGCCCGGGAGTGTCCGGTGGCGTGCGGGCACCCCAGGGCACCTGGGACAAGCCCGGCCTGAAATCCTCGAAGGAGAAGACCCGATGAGCGAACCCTGGCAGGCCATCAGTGCCGACAGCGAGTGGCAGCAGGACGTTCACGACCTCGGTGCCCTCGGTGACGCCCTGCTCGAGCGGGCGCGAGTCGACCTGCAGCGCAAGGCGAGTCAGTCGGTCATCCACGGCGACCGGCAGCGCGCCGTCCTCATGGCCATCCTGGCCGGCGGCGGGCTCGCCGAGCACGCGTCACCCCCCGCCGCCACCCTCCACGTCCTGCGCGGTCGGGTGCGCCTGTATGCCGGGACCGAGCGCGAGTGGTTCGTCTCCACTGGTGAGGTGGTCGCCATACCGCCCGAGCGGCACGCCGTCGACGCCCTCGACGACTCGGTCTTCCTCCTCACCGTCGCCCTCACCCCCGTCGAGAGATCAAATAGCCCCCGTCGAGAGGTCGAATAACCCCCGTCGAGAGGTCGAATAGCCCCCGTCCAGAGGTCGAATAACCCCCGTC
>JBDIAJ010000122.1:0-12029 GCA_039812345.1 Nostocoides sp.
CGCTGACGAACCGCTGGAGACTCTGGGTGCCGAGGAGTCGGCCGATCGTCGGGGTGAGGTGGAAGCGCGAGGGGGTGGCGCCGGTCTCGATGACCTCGATCCGGTTGCTCGCGATCTGGCCGCCCCGGGTGATCGTGCGGGTCAGTTCGGTGACGACGGTGTCGGCGCGGGTGGGACGATCGAGCGTGGTGGTCAGGGGGGTCGTCGCGGTGCGCAGGTCGAGGGTGACGGACCCGGACTGGTCGACCGTGAACTGCCGGGTGGAGGCGAGGTAGGTGTCGGTGCGCGCGCGGTTGGTGGCGGATGCGATGACCTCGTAGGTGCCGGTGGGCACGCTGACCTTGATGACGCCGTTGCCGTTGGCGGGGGCGAAGAGGCTCGGCTTGTAGGGGTCGTCGAGGTTGAGGACGGCGACCGAGGCGGCGGTGGGGCGGCCGTCGGTGCCGACGGTGTCGACGGTCAGCGTGTGCATCGGCCAGTTCGGGGTCACGGGGCGGCCGGCGGTGCCGGCGATGGCCTTGACGTTGGCGAGCAGGGACGCGGCGGAGGCGGTCTCAAGGGCCGTGCGGAAGGCCGCGCGGCTGGCGTCGGTGACATAGCCGCGGGCGGTGCGCCCGGTGCGGGAGGTGATCTCCACGCCGGCGACGGGCGTGGGGGAGGAGGGCTCGGCATACGTCACCCGGACGGGGATCGGGGCCGCGGGGTCCGCGGCGAGCGCGCGGAGGTCGAAGAGGCTCGGGGCGAGGACGGTGCCGACGAGGGATTCGACACTGCGGGGGAAGGCGTAAGTGGACCGGCCGACCGAATAGACGGTGACGCCGCCGCCGGTGAGGGTGCCGACCGCGTCGACGACGGGGCCGTGCGCGGTGTCGGTGAGGGTCAGCCGGTCGCCGGTGGGCAGGTCGACGGTGGTCGCGGCCGGGGCGGGGGCGGGGGCCGAGGCGGCCGTTGTGGGGGCCGCCGGGTGAGCGGCCGACTGCGCGGGGTGAGCGGCGGCCGCGGCGACCGGGCCGGAGGCGATCAGGGCGAGAGCGAGGAGAGTGCGCATCGGAAACCCCATGGTCGCAGCGGAAGGCTTCCGTTGCGAGGACGAGAAGGTGGCATCGGGCGGAAGACTAGAGGCCACGCACGCCCCTGGGGGTGCCGAGGCCGGAGGGGGCGTCATAGCCGGGGAGGCCGGTGCAGGTGTAGTCGCGGCCGCAGAAGCCGTTGCTGCCGCCGACGACGTCCCAGAAGGCGGTGCGGGTGGCGTAGGCCTTGGCGGGGGTGTACGTGCTCCCGTCGCCGGCGAGCCCGATCATCCCGGCGACGAGCGGCGCACTCGCGCTGGTGCCGCCGCCGACGAGCCAGCCCGGCGGCAGGCCGAAGGGGTTGGGGTAGCTGTCGTAGACCGCGACGCCGGTGTCCGGGTCGGCCACCGCGGAGACGTCGGCGATCGTCCGCATCGGGCAGTGCGGGTCCTGCTGATAGACCGGCTTCGGGACGTATGCCGAGCAGCCCGACCCCGAACCGCTCCAGACCCGCTCGGCCCAGCCGCGCGGCGTTCCGGCCGCCCGGCGCAGGGTGGTGCCGCCGACGGCGAGCACCCGCCCGAAGACCGCCGGTGTCTGGGCCTGGGTGAATCCGATGTCCCCGGTCGAGGCCACCGAGATCGTCCCCGGGCGCTCATAGGCGTCCTGGTAGCGCCACATCCCGCCGTACTCCGGCCCGCCGTAACTGTGCGAGAGCACGGTGGCGCCCAGCCGGATCGCCGTCCGGGTGGCGGCGGCCATCGACAGGTCGTAGGGGTCGTCGGCCTCGACGAGGAGGATCCGGCAGGTCGGGCAGGTCGCGGACACCAGCTGGATGTCCATCGACCCCTCCACCGCCCAGCCGGAGTCGGGGGTCGGGAGGGGGGCGTTGACGCCCCGCTGGTTGACCTTGCGGAAACAGCCGGTCGCCGTCGTGCAGGCGGGCAGGCCCATCGTGCGGCGATAGACGGCGAGGTCCGCGGCGGCGTTCGGCACGTCATACGCGACGACGACGGCGACGGTCGTGCGGGCCCCGGTCGAGGGGAGGCCGTATGCCGCGCGGAAGTCCGCGGGGCCGTAACCGTCCGGGCGTCCCGACCGCAGCGTCGTGGTCGCCGGGGTGCGGAAGCGGGAGTCGCAGTGGACTCGACCCGGCGCGGTCGGGGCGGCGCAGCCGGGCACGCGGATCCGGCTCGTCGGCGTCGGCGTCGGCGTCGGCGTCGGCGTCGGCGCCGCTGACCTGCCCGTGGCCGCGGCTGCGGCTGGCGCGGCCACGGCTGGCGCGGCTGGCGCGGCCACGGCTGGCGCGGCCAGGGCGGAAGCGACGGCGGCCAGGCCCGTGAGCAGGGCGAAACCTCCCGCGCGGACGCGGCGGGGCGGACGAGCGGACATGGAGGACGTTCCCGAGGTCAGACGAGGGGCTGTGCTGGGAATGGAACGCCCCAAACCGCCTCCACGTCAAGCCGGACCGGTGAGCCGCTGGTCACGCTCGTCCGGCGGACCGGCGCGGACGTCAGGGAACCGGGTACTGCAGGAGGAAGGCGTCGCTGATCCGGTCGGTGAATCGGGACCCGTCGGCGCCGTGGACGGTGACCAGCAGGTCCGCGGACGTGCGGCTGGGGGAGCGCCACGGGACGGTGAGCGACGCGGCATACCGTCCGCCGCCGAGCGCGGTCACCGGAACCGCGCGCCAGCCCGACCCGTAGTCGACCTTGACCGTCACCGAGGTGATGCCGACCGGGGTGACCCGTCCGGCCTGGTGGACGCCGATCCCGAGGGTCCGCGACCCTCCGAGCACGACGCCGCCGACATCGACCGGCAGGTCGTATGCCGTGGAGAGAAACGGCAGGACCCGGCAGCCGTCGCCGAAGTCGCAGGCATATCCCGCGGGGAGGGGGCGGGTCGCCGCGAGCGGCAGCGTCCAGGAGCTGACGCTGCGCGTCCCGCTCGTGTACGGCGCCGGGCGCACCATCGTCTGGGTCGCCGTGACCACTTTGGTGCCGGCGGGTAGGGTCAGCGCGCCGCCGACGCCGAGGAAGTCCGTCCCCGAGGCGACGGCGTGCCCGTCCGCGGCGACCGACCAGGCGACATTCGACGAGCCGTCGGCGAGCAGCATCGGATAGGGGACGTGCCAGCGGTCGGTGTCGCCACCGGACAGGGTCGCGAGGACGAGTTGGTCGCCCCGCACGCACCAGTCACAGCGGATCGGGTCGCCGTTCCAGAGGGCACGGTCGTCGAAGCTCGTCGGGTGGACCGGCCCGCGGTTCCATTCCTCGGTGCGCACCTGGGCGCGCGGGATGTCCCGCCACTCCGACTCGATCTGCCCCGTCGACTGGAAGGTCACCGGATCGACGGCGAGCGCGAAGTCGGCGGTCGTGGCCAAGTCCGGGCCCGCGGTGACGAGCTCGGGGATCGTGCCGGGCACGGGCAGCGGCGTGCCGATGCTCCATCCGCCCGCGTTCTTGGGGAGGGTGGCCCGCAGGAAGCTCGCCGAGTCGGACGGCGGGGTGAAGAAGGTGTCGGTGATCCGGGCGAGATCGGCGCTGCGCTGGATGACGGTGAGCGGCCCCGCCGGGATCGGTCCGTCGTGCCGGAAGAGGAGGGTGTAGCGGCCATCCCGCATCCCCGACGGGGCGGTCGCGACCTCGGAGCGGGTCACGGTCAGGCTCCCGCGCATCGGGCCGGTCGTCGGGGAGAGGTAGACCTTCGTCGTGGCCAGCACCGACGTTCCGACGGAGAAGCGGCCCACGGCCCGGGTCACGTCGGTGATGTCGATCGGGTCGGCCGTCGGAGCCGTGAGCCGGGTCGTGAACGGTGTCGTCGCCGACCGGAGATCGACGGTCGCGGACGTGGGGCCGGCGACCCGGAACTGCGGGGTGGCGGCGTAGTAGAACGAGCTCCAGTCGGCGGAGGGCGCCGCCGTGCTCACCTCGTAGGTCCCCGCGGGCACCGAGATCTTCGCGACGCCCTGGTGGGCGAAGGCGAAGCCGGACGCCCGCCCGGGGTCGGTCGTGTTGAGGTAGCCGATCAGCGAGTTCGTGGCCGGCCTTCCGTCCCGGCCGATCGCTTCGAGGGTGAGCGTGTGCATCGGATACCGCGCGGGCGCGCTCCCCCCGCCCCCTCGCACCGCGGCCACCCGGGCGAAGAGCGTCGCCGCCGGCGTGTGGGCGAGGGCGGCACCGAGGGCGCGGCTGCTCGCGGCGGTGACATAGCCACGTCCGGTGCGGCCGGCGCGCGAGGTGATCTCCACCCCGGGGACCGGCGTGGGGACGGCGGAATCGGCATACGTCACGGTGACGGGGACGCGCCCGGCGTCGTCGACGATCGTCCTGAGGTTGAACAGTTCGGGATCGAGGACGGTGCCGAGAACGGCGTCGATGCTGCGGGGGAAGACGTACTGGTTCGCGCCCAGCCGCAGCGCCCGCGCCTGGACGGGCGCGACCGGGGCGTAAGTCGGCGCGCCCGACGGGCTGGTGCCGACGCGGATCCGGTCACCGGTGGGGAGGGTGACGATCCGATCCGGGGTGGCCACCACCGCTCGGTCCGTATGCCGATCGCTCGCCCCCGCGGCGCCGACCCCGGCGCTGAGGACGACGGCGGCGGCGCCGGCCACCGCGATGACTGCCCGTGTTGCCCTGGCGGTTCCCATGGCGCCGATCCTCGCACCGTATACCCGGTATGTCCACCGGTGGGGATTCGTGCTCAGCGGCGCCCCCGCGGGGTGGAAATCAGCGGGGCGGCATCCGCAGGGCGCCGTCGAGCCGGATCACCTCGCCGTTGAGCATGGCGTTGTCGACGATGTGGGCGATCAGCTTGGCGTAATCCCGCGGGTCGCCGAGCCGCGACGGATGCGGCACCTGGGCCGCCAGCAGATCCTTGACCTCGCCCGGCAGCCCGTCCATCATCGGCGTCGCGAACGTCCCCGGCGCGATCGTCACGACGCGGATCTGCTTGTCCGCGAGGTCCCGGGCCGCCGAGAGCGTCAGCCCGACGATCGCCCCCTTGCTCGACGCATAGGCCGCCTGGCCGACCTGCCCGTCATAGGCGGCGATCGACGCGGTCATGACCAGGACGCCCCGGTCGCCGTCGAGCGGCTCGTTGCCGACCATCGACGCCGCGGCGAGGCGCAGGACGTTGAAGGTCCCGATGAGGTTGATGTCGATGACCGTTCGGAAGCTCTCCAGCGGGAGCGGGCCGTGCCGCCCGACGACGCGCCCGGGGGTCGCGACGCCCGCGCACATGATCGCCATCCGCAGCTCACCGAGCTCACGTGCGACCCCGATCGCGGCGGCGACCTGCTCCTCGTCGCGGACGTCGGCGGCGGCGAACCGGACGTGTTCGCCGAGCTCCCGGGCCAGTTCCTCGCCGCGAGACGTCGGCAGGTCGACGATGACGACGCTCGCGCCGTCGTCGTGCAACCGGCGGGCGGTGGCCTCGCCGAGCCCGGAGGCACCCCCGGTGACCAGGGCGACGGTGTTCTCGGACAACTGCATGGGTGGTTCTCCTTCGGTTCGGTCGCGCCCTCGCGCGGGCGGCGTCAGCGGCCGAGGACGTGCCGGCTGATGACGAGTCGCTGAATCTGGTTGGTCCCCTCGAAGATCTGGGTGACCTTCGCCTCGCGGAAGTAACGTTCCGCAGGGAAGTCCACGGTGAAGCCGGCCCCGCCGAGCACCTGGACCGCGTCGGTGGTGACCCGCATCGCCGCGTCGGTGGCGACGAGCTTGGCGACGGCCGCCTCCTTGCTGAACGGCCGGCCGGCGTCGTGGAGGCGCGCGGCATACAGATAAGCGGCCCGGGCGGCGCTGACGGCGGCTTCCATGTCGGCGATGACGAAGGCGAGACCCTGATTGCTCGCGACCGGGCGCCCGAACTGGCGGCGGTCCACGGCATACGACGCGGCGAGGTCGAGCGCGGACTGGGCCAGGCCGGTCGACGCGGCGGCGATCCCGAGGCGACCGGCGTCCAACGCGGCCAGGGCGATCGACATCCCGCGGCCCTCGCCGCCGACGAGCCGATCGGCGTCGACCCGGACGTCCTCGAAGAGAACCTCGCTGACCGTGTCGCAGTGCAGCCCCATCTTGCGTTCGGGCACCCCGAAGGACAGCCCCGGCGTGTCCGCGGGGACCACGAAGCAGGAGATCTCGCGCCCCCCGTCGGCGGACGTCCGCGCGAACGTCGTGTAGAAGTCCGCGTGCCCGGCGTGCGAGATCCACGACTTCGTCCCGTTGAGGACGTATGCCGATCCGTCCCGGTCCGCACGTGTCGTCATCGACCCGATGTCGGACCCGGCGAGCGGCTCGGAGAGGCAGTAGGCCCCCAGCTGCGAACCGGAGAGCATGCCCGGGAGGAGGGCGGCCTGCTGCTCGGGGGAGCCGAAGGTCGCGACCGGGAAGCAGGTCAGCGAGTGCACCGAGGTGCCGACGGCGACGGACATCCACGCGCTGCCGATCTCCTCGACGACCTGGAGGTAGGTCTCGTAGGGCTGGGCGCCGCCGCCGAACTCCTCC
Organism: Nostocoides sp.; assembly: GCA_039812345.1. Classification (GTDB taxonomy): domain Bacteria; phylum Actinomycetota; class Actinomycetes; order Actinomycetales; family Dermatophilaceae; genus Nostocoides_A. Next base: position 6,518 of record JBDIAJ010000122.1, read on the forward strand.
GAATACGGGAGGGAGAGCAGGCCGGCCGCGCCGAGCGTGGCGAAGATGTCGCGGGGCAGCTGGGCCCCGCTCGCGGCGGCCGCCTCGGCCGCGTCGACCCGCGGTCGCATCTCCTTGTCGGCGATCTCGCGCACGAGGGCGATCAGGTCGTCCCCGATCTCGTCGGGCATCAGGCGGGTCACCGGCATACCGGTCAACCTATCGCCCGCCGCAGTGGCGCGCCCGCGCGCGTGACCAGCATGACCTGCGTGGCTGGGGTCGCGCCCCGGGGGCGCCGATTCGGGCGCGCCCATCGCCAACTGGTAGCCTGGGCGATCGTGTGTGCGGCGCCGGCGCTTGGTCGTCGAGCCGTCCCGGTCGGGGGGGCCGTGGACCGCACTCCGACATTTCCCAGGGAAGGCTGATCCATTCATGGCGCGAACCGGACCCGCGACGCTGACGCACCTGCAGCGGCTGGAGGCCGAGAGCATCCACATCATGCGTGAGGTGGTCGCCGAGGTCGAGAACCCGGTGATGCTCTACAGCATCGGCAAGGACTCGGCGACGATGCTCCACCTCGCCCGGAAGGCGTTCTATCCGGCGCCGCCGCCGTTCCCGCTGCTGCACGTCGACACGACGTGGAAGTTCCGGGCGATGTACGAGCTGCGCGACAAGGCGGCCCGCGAGGCCGGGATGGAACTGCTCGTCTATCAGAACCCGGAGGCCAGGGAGAAGGGGATCAATCCCTTCGACCACGGGCCGCTGCATACGGACATGTGGAAGACCGAGGGCCTGAAGCAGGCGCTCGACAAGTACGGCTTCGACGCGGCCTTCGGCGGCGGCCGGCGCGACGAGGAGAAGTCCCGGGCCAAGGAGCGGGTCTTCTCCTTCCGCAACTCCCGCCACCAGTGGGACCCCAAGAACCAGCGGCCCGAGCTGTGGAAGCTCTACAACGCCCGCAAGCACCCGGGCGAGTCGATGCGGGTCTTCCCGCTGTCCAACTGGACCGAACTCGACATCTGGCAGTACATCCACCTCGAGGGCATCGAGATCGTCCCGCTCTACTTCGCCGCGGAGCGTCCCGTCGTCGAGTACGACGGCCTGCTGATCATGGTCGACGACGACCGGATGCCGCTCGCCCCCGGCCAGGTGCCCGAGATGCGCAGCGTCCGGTTCCGCACGCTCGGCTGCTATCCGCTCACCGGGGCGGTCGAGTCGCAGGCACACACGCTGCCCGAGGTCATCCAGGAGATCCTGCTGACCACGACCTCCGAGCGGCAGGGTCGGGCGATCGACCACGACTCCGCCGGATCGATGGAGAAGAAGAAGCAGGAGGGCTACTTCTGATGACCACCACCGACGAGCCGATCTACCAGGTCGAGTCGCTCATCGCCGAGGACATCGACGCCTATCTCGACGCCCACCAGCACAAGACCATGCTGCGGTTCATCACCTGCGGCTCGGTCGACGACGGCAAGTCGACGCTGATCGGGCGGATGCTCTATGACAGCAAGATGATCTTCGAGGACCACCTCGCCGCGCTCGAGGCGGACTCCAAGAAGGTCGGCACCCAGGGTGAGCAGATCGACTTCGCCCTCCTCGTCGACGGCCTCGCCGCCGAACGGGAGCAGGGCATCACCATCGACGTCGCCTACCGGTTCTTCTCGACCGAGAAGCGCAAGTTCATCGTCGCCGACACCCCGGGCCACGAGCAGTACACCCGCAACATGGTCACCGGCGCCTCCACCGCGGAACTCGCGGTCATCCTCATCGACGCGCGCAAGGGCGTGTTGACGCAGACCCGGCGACACAGCTACCTGACGCATCTGATCGGCATACGGCACATCGTCCTGGCCGTGAACAAGATGGACCTCGTCGACTACTCGCAGCAGGTGTTCGACGACATCGTCGCGGACTACCGGGCGTTCGCCGACTCGATCGGGATCGCCGACTTCACCGCGATCCCGATCTCCGGCTTCCTCGGCGACAACATCACGACGAACTCGGCCAACACGCCGTGGTACTCCGGCACCACGCTGATGAGCCATCTCGAGACCGTCGAGCTCGACCAGACGGTCGACCAGCAGCGGCCGTTCCGTATGCCGGTCCAGCGCGTCACCCGGCCCGACCTCAACTTCCGCGGGTTCGCCGGGACGATCGCCAATGGCGCCATCGCGGTCGGCGACCCGGTGCGGGTCCTGCCGTCCAACAAGACGTCGCGCGTGGCGCGGATCGTCACCTTCGACGGCGACCTCGACGAGGCCGTCGTCGGCCAGGCGGTGACGCTGACGCTCGAGGACGAGATCGACTGCTCCCGCGGTGACGTGCTGGTGCTCGACTCGGCCCCCGCCGAGGCGGCGGATCACTTCGAATGCCACCTGGTCTGGATGGACGACGCGGAGATGCTCCCGGGCCGGCCCTACTGGATCAAGCTCGGGACGACGACCGTCACCGCCCAGTTCGAGCGGCCGAAGTATCAGGTCAACGTCAACACGATGGAGCACGTCGCGGCGAAGACGTTGGGGCTCAACGCGATCGGCGTCGTGTCGTTCTCGACGGACCGGCCGGTCGTCTTCGAGCCGTATGCGCTCTCGCACGACCTCGGCGGCTTCATCGTCGTCGACAAGATGACCAATGCGACCGTCGCCGCGGGGATGATCCACTTCGCGCTCCGGCGGGCGCGCAATGTCACGTGGCAGCCGCTGGAGATCACGCGTGCCCACCACGCGGCCGTCAAGAACCAGCAGCCGGCCGTCATCTGGCTGACCGGGCTCTCGGGCGCGGGGAAGTCGGAGATCGCCAACGAGCTGGAGGTGCAGCTCGCGCGGATGAATCGGCATACGTTCCTCATCGACGGCGACAACATCCGGCACGGCCTGTCGAAGGACCTGGGGTTCGACGACGCCGACCGGGTCGAGAACGCCCGGCGCCTCGCCGAGGTCGCCCGGTTGATGACCGACGCGGGCCTGATCGTCATCGTGTCGTCGATCTCGCCGTTCGCCTCCGAACGGCGGATGGCGCGTGACCTCGTGGCCGACGGCGAGTTCGTCGAGGTGTTCGTCGACCTGCCGCTCGAGGAGGCGGAGAAGCGCGACGAGAAGGGCCTCTATGCCAAGGCTCGGGCGGGGGAGCTGGTGCACTTCACCGGGGTGAACAGCCCGTACGAGCCGCCGACGGCGCCCGAGGTGCGGATCGACGCGCTGACGACGCCGGCGAAGGACGCCGCGTCCCAGATCATCGCCCTGCTCATCCCCTGAGCCGATGCGCCTGCTGCTGATCCGGCACGGGCAGACGCCGAGCAATGTCTCCGGGGCGCTCGACACCGGGCGCCCCGGAGCGCTGCTGACCCCGCTGGGGCAGCGGCAGGCGGCGGCGGTCCCGGGGGCGCTCGCCGGTGAACCGGTGGCCGCCGTCTATGCGTCGGCCCTGACGCGGACGCAGCTGACCGGTGCGCCGCTGGCGCGGGCGCGGGGACTCGAGGTGCGCGTCGTCGAGGGGATCGAGGAGATCGAGGCCGGCGCGCTGGAGATGGCCGCCGACCCCGCGTCGATCGAGGCCTACGTCGGCACGGTCGCCGCTTGGGCCGTCGGCGATCTCGACCGGATCATGCCCGGCAGCACCGACGGACACGCCTTCCTCGCGCGGTATGACGCGGCCCTCGCCGCCGTCGGGGCGGCCCACGAGCCGGACGCGACCGTCGCCGTGATCAGTCACGGGGCCGCGATCCGGTCGTATGCGCTGATGCGGGCCGGCGGCGGGTCGCCGAGCGCCGACTTCTCGGCGCTTCGGGTGCACAACACGGGGATGGTCATCCTGGACGGATCGGTGGGGGGCGGCTGGCGGGTCGAGCGCTGGCAGACCGAGCCGATCGGTGGTGTCGACCTCGACGTCGGCACGGGTCGCGATGCCACCGGAGACGGCGCCCCGACACCGGCTGCCGGTTGGCCCGGGTCGATGCCGGCCTGATCGGTGCCCGCGGCCGGCCCGTCATCCGCCGCAGGTCCCGTTTGTCGCCGCGGGGCCCCCAGGATGTGCCGCACGCTGACGAACGGGCGCACCTAAGATCAAACCCAGCGGAACGGCTGGTGACCGATGTGGGAACGAAGGTGGCGACGATGCACACGCTGGACGACGCGGCATACGGACAGATGGCGACCGACCTCGCGCACCGGTTCTCCGACACCGTCACCCCTGACGAGGCGCAGGCGGCGGTCGCCCAGGCTCGCGGCGAACTCGAACCCCAGTCCCGGCATCCTGAGTTCCTCGGCATCCTCGTGACCAAGCGGGCGACCGACCTGCTGCGGGCCGCCGCGACCGGGCACGGCGAGCGGCTGCATCACGTCCCGACGGTCCTGTTCGCGTGCGAGCACAATCGGGGCCGGTCGCAGATGGCGGCCGCCTTCGCCCATCACCTCGGCGGCCGGCATGTCCACGTCCGGGCGACCGGGCGGCAGGTCGCCACCGAGGTCGACCCGCTGGCGGCCGACGTCATGGCGGAGAAGGGGATCGACCTCGAGGCCCTCTTCCGCAGCGGCCCGCTCGGCGACCCCGTCCACGCGCCGGACGTGCTCGTCGACATGGGCGCCGAGATCGATGTCCAGGCCAAGTCGCGGGTCAGCTGGGACGTGCGCGACCCTCATGACGCGCCCCTGCCCGTCGTCCGCGCGGTCCGTGACGACATCGAGGGCCGGGTGCGCGGCCTGCTGGCCGAACTCGGGGTCACCGCGGCGCCCTGAGCGTCGGGACCGGACGGGTCAGACCCGGCGCGGCACGCTGCCGGTGAGGCGACCCAGGAGGCACATGAACCGGTGCCCGCCGTCCGAGGTCGCGCCGAACATCAGCGGACACCCCCCGTCGATGACGGTGACCCCATGCTCGCGACCGTATGCGGTGGCCTCCGGCGACACGCTGCCCGCGCCGAAGCCGCGATGCATCCAGACCTCGGTGATGCCGAGGCCGACGGCCTCCGTCACCGTGTCCAGGGCCCGCTCCGGGCGGGTTCCGATCACGACGGCATCGACACCGCCGGGGATGGCGGTGAGGCTGGGGTAGGTCGGCACGCCGTCGACCTCGGAGGCGTTCGGGTTGACGGCGAACACCTCGTACCCCCGCTCCCTGAGCCGGTTGAATACGGCGTTGCTGCCATGCCCCTTCGGCGCGTGCGACACTCCGGTCACCGCGATCCGGCGTGCCTCGAGGAATCGTTCGGCGGCTTCCCTGGTCGACGTCACGGCGTCTCATCCCCTGTTGCGTGAGTCCTGTGGGTTCTGCTCCGCAACCGCTCGACCCGCCCGCGCTGGCGCGCGGCCTGGGTCGCTCGATCGTCGCCGAGCCCGGGTTGTCCGGCATCGGACCTGGCCAGTCTGGCACGCGCCGTGGGTGGACCTACCACCACCCCCGACAGGGGTGCCGGGACCCTCGCCCGAGCCGGGGCACGAGGCCTAGCGTCGAGCCATGGACATCAACGGAACACGTTCCCGGACAACACATCCAAGCCTCGTATGCCGATCGGTCGCCGCGGTCGGCGCCCTCG
>JBDIAJ010000123.1:0-11912 GCA_039812345.1 Nostocoides sp.
CGGTCCTGCTCGGGGATCTGGCGTGGGTCCTTCTCGCAGTCCTCCCGGCGCTTGGGCACCCAGATGCGACCGTCGTTGCGCAGCGACTCCGACATCAGGGTGAGCTTCGACTGGTGGTCGCCGCTGACCGGGATGCAGGTGGGGTGGATCTGGGTGTAGCACGGGTTGGCGAAGTAGGCACCCTTGCGGTGGGCCCGCCAGTTCGCCGTGACATTGGAGCCCATGGCGTTGGTCGAGAGGAAGAAGACGTTGCCGTAGCCGCCCGAGGCGAGGACGACCGCATCGGCGAAGTGCGTCTCGATCTCACCGGTGACGAGGTCACGGGCGATGATGCCGCGCGCGCGCCCGTCGGCGACGATGAGTTCGAGCATCTCGTGGCGGGTGAACATCTCGACGGTGCCGGCGGCGATCTGCCGCTCGAGCGCCTGATAGGCACCGATGAGCAGCTGCTGGCCGGTCTGCCCGCGGGCGTAGAAGGTCCGGGAGACCTGGACGCCGCCGAACGAGCGGTTGTCGAGGAGGCCACCGTATTCGCGGGCGAACGGCACGCCCTGGGCGACGCACTGGTCGATGATGTTGGCGCTGACCTCGGCGAGGCGGTAGACGTTGGTCTCCCGGGCCCGGTAGTCGCCGCCCTTGACCGTGTCGTAGAACAGACGGTAGATCGAGTCGCCGTCCTCCTTGTAGTTCTTCGCCGCATTGATGCCGCCCTGGGCGGCGATCGAGTGGGCCCGGCGCGGGGAGTCCTGGAAGCAGAAGGACTTCACGTGATAGCCGGCCTCACCGAGGGTTGCCCCGGCGGCGCCGCCGGCCAGGCCGGTCCCGACGATGATGACCGAGAGCTTGCGCCGGTTGGCCGGGTTGACCAGGGAGGCGTCGAACTTGCGCTTGGTCCACTTCTCGGCGATCGGCCCGGCCGGCGCCTTGGCATCGGCGACGGACTCGCCGACGCGGTAGTAGTCGGCGTCGACGCCCTGGGGGGTGATCAGGTCGGTCATGTCACTCACTTCACGATCCGGAAGAGGATGCACAGCGGCGGGATGAGGAAGGCGAGGGTGATCAGCCCCCCGACGAGGTGACCGACGAGCTTCGCCCGGGTCCGGGCCGCGGTCGTCGAGGTCAGCCCCAGGGTCTGCGCGGCGCTCCACACGCCGTGGAAGAGGTGGAACCCGAGCGCGATCATCGCGACGACATAGATCAGGGTGACCCACCAGAGCTGGAAGCTGCCGATGACGTTCTCGTATGGCGTCGCCACCTTGCCCTGGGGATGAATCGTGTGCGTCGTCAGGTGGAGGATGTGGAAGACGATGAAGAGGAACAGCGCAATCCCGCCGTAGCGCATCGTGCGCGAGGCGAGCGAGGACGCGGCGGCCTTCTTCACGGCATACCGCGTGGTGCGGGCGCCGTTGGCTCGTGACCATAGGGTGAGCGCGGACCAGACGTGCAGCGCGAGGGCGACCAGAAGGCCCACGCGGAGGATCCACAGGAGGCCCTCGTAGGGGAGCATCGGCTGCCCGAAGGTGCGCAGGTGGTGGGCGTAGGCGTTGAACTGGTCCGCCCCGGCGAGGACCATGAGGTTGCCGTAGGCGTGCGCCGCCACGAAACCGACGAAGAGGAGGCCGGTGACGGCCATCAGCAGTTTCATGCCGATGGACGAGCGCACCATCGGCTCGCGTGCGGGGAGGGTCGAGGTTGCCACCAGGAGAAACTATCGCGCCCGGCTCGCCGAGCGCACTCCCGGCACCCGTCCGCGGGTGTGAGATTCCACCGAATCGCACACCCGCGGAAGGTGAGTGGGAGCTGTCAGGCCCGGCCGTGGGCCGCCCGGCTGCGGCGCGAGAGGCTGTCGATGATGACCGCGAGCAGAAGGACACCGCCGGTCACCATGAAGCGATAGCTCGTGTCGAGGCTGAGCAGCCCCAGCCCGTTGGAGATCGACTGGATGACGAGGATGCCGAGCAGGGCGGAGTAGGCCGAGCCGCGCCCACCGAACAGTGACGTGCCGCCGATGACCGCGGCGGCGATCGCGTTGAGGTTGGTGTCGGCCCCGCCACTGCTCTGACTGACCGAGGCGAGTCGTGCGGCGGCGAAGATGCCACCGAGCGCGGCGAACAAGGAGCACGCGGCGAAGACGGTCAGGTAGACCCGCCGGACATTGATGCCGGCCCGGCGCGCGGCCTCGACGTTGCCGCCGACCGCCATCACCGACCGTCCCCACGTGGTGCGCCGGATGAGCAGGTCCATCAGGACGACGAGGGCGACGAAGGTCAGCACCATGTAGGAGACGCCCCGGTCGCGGCCGAGGATGTAGACCGCGAGCAGCAGGATCGCGCCCAGCAGCGCGGAGCGCACCGCGACGACGCTGGTGGGCGGCGCGGACAGGCCGGCCGCGACGCGCCGGCGACCGACGGCGACCTTCGCCGCGAGGGAGGCGCCGACGACGAGCAGGACGAGGACGTAGGCGACCAGGTCGGGGACGAACTTCTGGGACGCGAACTGGACGATGTCGGAGTTGAACGACAGGTTGATGGTGCCGTCCTTGCCGAGCACCTTGATCTGCAACCCGAGGAAGGCGAGCAGGCCGGCCAGGGTGATGACGAAGCTCGGCACGCCATACCGATTGAACAGCAGGCCATAGAGGCAGCCGATGACGATGCCGCAGAGGAGCGAGAGGCCGATCGCCGGGCCGGCGGCCCAGCCGTGGTTGACGAAGCCGACGGCGAGGACGGCGCCGGACAGACCGCTGACCGAGCCGACCGACAGGTCGATCTCGCCGAGCAGGAGCACCAGGACGATGCCGATGGCGATGGTGCCCGTCGGCACCATCTGGAGGGTCAGGTTCACCAGGTTGCGGCTGGAGAGGAAGGCGTGGTTGAGGGAGTAGAAGACCCCCCAGATGATGACCAGGCCGATGACGACCGGCATCGAGCCGAGGTCACCGGAGCGCAGCCGGGCGATCGAGCCGGTCAGCCAGCCGCGCAGCCCCTCGTCGGCGAGGAAGCGCTCGTCCTGGCGGTCGGCGGGAAGGGCCGCGGTCGGGTCGGTGGTGGGCGTGCTCACTGCTGCTCCTCGGCGGCGTCCTGGGGTTCGTATGTCTGCGGCAGCGCGGCACCCGGATCGCGCCGGGCGGCGCGCTGGGAGACCGCATTGGTGGTGGCGCCGGTGATCGCGGCGATGATCTCCTGACTGGTGGTCTGGGCGACCCGGAACTCGCCGTTGTTGCGGCCGAGCCGCAGCACGACGACCCGGTCGGCGACGGCCATGACGTCGGACATGTTGTGCGAGATGAGGATGACCCCGAGCCCGTTCTCGCGTAGGCGTTCGACGAGGTTGAGCACCTCGGCGGTCTGGGCGACACCCAGGGCCGCGGTCGGCTCGTCGAGCATGACCACCTTGGGTTTGCCGAGGAGTGACCGGGCGATGGCGACGGTCTGCCGCTGGCCGCCGGAGAGGCTGGCGATGGGGATGCGGACGCTGGGGATCTTGGCGGAGAGCTCGCGCAGCAGACGCCAGGACTCCTTCTCCATGGCGACCTCGTCGAGCATGCCGCGGCCGGTCACCTCGCTGCCGAGGAAGAGATTGGCGACGACGTCGAGGTTGTCGCACAGGGCGAGGTCCTGGAAGACGGTGGCGATCCCGAGGTTCTGGGCCTCCGAGGGCGAGGTGATCTCGACCTTGCGGCCGTCGAAGGTCACCTCGCCGTCATCCGGCTGGTAGACGCCGGCGATGGCCTTGACCAGCGTCGACTTCCCGGCGCCGTTGTCGCCCACGAGGGCCACCACCTCCCCGGGGCTGACGTCGAAATCGATGTCTTTGAGGGCCTGCACGGCGCCGAAGCGCTTGGAGACCCCGCGCATGGACAGGACCGGCGCAGCTGGGGAGGTGGTGGTCATCGGTGACTCACTTCGTCGGGTCGGGCGGGGTTACTTGATGCCGGCGGCGGTGCAGGCGGCGGCGTAGTCGCCCGTGCAGATGTCGCTGACCTTGTAGAAGCCGTCCTTGACGATCGTGTCCATGATGTTGTCCTTGGTCACGACGACGGGCTCGAGCAGGGTCGCCGGGACGCCGTCCTTGTCGGCCGTGGAGGCCGGCTTCTGGCCGCCGACGAGCGCGAGCGCGGCCGCGGCGGCACCCTCGGCCTCCGGCTTGATCGCCTTGTAGATGGTCAGCGCCTGGTCACCGGCGATGATCCGCTGGATCGCGGCGAGTTCGGCGTCCTGGCCGGTGACGGGCGGCAGGGGCTTGACCCCGCCACTCTTGAGCGCGGCGATGGCGCCACCCGCGGTGCCGTCGTTGGCGGCATACACGCCCACGAGACCGGCCTTGACGGCGGACAGTTGGGACTCCATCCAGGCCTGGGCCTTGTCCGGGCTCCAGTCGGGGGTGTCGTATTCGGCGGCGATCTTGTAGCCGCTGCTGTCGAGGACGCTGTGCGCTCCGGCCTTGAAGTCGGCGGCGTTGGCGTCGGTCGGCGAGCCGTTGATCATGACGATGTCGCCGCTGGTCTTGCCGGCGGCCTTCATCGCGGTGATCAGGCCGGTGCCCTGCAACTCCCCGACCTTCTTGTTGTCGAAGGAGATGTAGTAGTCGCTGCCGGCGACGAACCGGTCGTAGGCGATGACCGGGACGCCCTGGGCCTTGGCGGTCGAGACGATGGTGACGGCGGACTTGCCGTCCACGGCGTCGAGGACGAGCACCTTGGCGCCCTGGGTCAGCGCGGCCTCGGCCTGCTGCTGCTGCTTGGCGGCGTCCTGGTCGGCGTTGGAGTAGAGGATCTCGCAGGCGGAGCAGGACGCCTTGATGGCGGCCTCGAAGAGCGGCCGGTCGAAGGCCTCGTACCGCGTGGTCTTGGACTCCGGGAGGAGCAGGGCGATCTTGCCCCCCGCGGCGGCGCTCGTGGCGCTGCCGGTGTCGGAGGCCGTGGCGGACCCCGAGGCGGAGCTCGAGCCGGCCGCGCTGGTGGACGAGGTGCTTCCGCTGTTGGTGCCGCAGGCCGCCAGCGCGGACGTTGCCAGACCGAGGGCGAGGACGCCGACGGCGGCCCGCGCGCCACGAAGTGCGCTCATGGATTCAGACTCCTGACTTCTTCGTCGTGCTGCGACGAACTGTCGCAGCTCGCCTGTCATTGAATCTGAGTTCAGACGTTGAAGTCAAGACTTGAAGTCAACAAATTTGATGACTCGCCGGCGCCGGTGGGTCAGGTGGCGACGAGCGCCGCCCGCTGGGCGGTGTCCTGGACCTCGCGGGCGAGCACGAGGGCGCCCACGACATCGGATTCGTCGCCCAGATCGGCGGTGCGCACCGTGACCGACGAGGCGGCGCTCGGCAGGGCGCAGCGCTCGATGGCTCGGCGCACCGGTTCGATGAGCAGGGGGCCGAGGCGGGCCATCTGACCACCGATCGAGACGACCTCCGGGTTGAGCAGGTTGACGACGGCGGACAGCGCCAGCCCCAGGGACTCCCCCGCGTCCGCCAGGACCCGGCGACAGCCCGGGTCGCCGGCCAGGGCACGGCCGATGACATCGCGAAGGGTGATCGCACCATGCGACGGGCGCAGGGCCTCGAGGATCGCGGCCGACCCGACGACCGTGTCGAGACAGCCGCGATTGCCGCACCGGCAGACGGCGCCCCGGTCGTCGATGGAGATGTGTCCGATCTCGCCGGCGGTGCCGGCGCTGCCCCGGACAAGCTGGCCGTTGACGATCAGGCCGGCTCCGACGCCATACGACATCTTCACGTGCACGGCGTCCGAGATCCCCTGGAGGGCACCGGAGTTGACCTCGCCGAGGGTGGCCAGGTTGGCCGTGTTGTCGAGCAGGACCGGGGCGTTGAGGGCCACCGCGGCGGCGTCGGCGATCTGCACTCCGCGCCAGCCGGGCAGGATCCCGACGGCGCCGATCTGCCCGGAGACCGAGTCGATGGGGGCGGGGATGCCCAGGCCGACGGCGACGAGCTCGTGGGGGTCGTGCCCGGCGCGTTCGACGAGGTCGAAGAGCAGGGTGGCGCCCCGCTCGAGCCCCTCGTCGGCGGCATGGTCGGCGGGGAGCGGCATCCGGCTGCTGGCGAGGATCCGGTCGGGCGTGCCGGCGACGGCGGCCCGCACGTCGCGATCGCCGAAGACAATGGCCCCGAGGATGCCGCCGGGGGTCGCGAGCGAGACGCTGACCGCCCGTCGGCCATTGCGGACGCTCGGGGTCAGGTCGACGACGCCCGCGGCGCCGAGTTGTTTGACGACATTGGAGACGGTGGCCGGGCTCAGGCCCGTCTGCTCGGCGATCTCGATCTGGGTCAGGGCGCCCAGTTCGGTCAGCGCATCGAGGATCCGGAAGCGGTTGCGTTCACGCAGCGAGCTCTGCGACCCGGGGGCGGCGCTCTCTGCGTTCACCTCTTAAAGATATCCACAGCACACGCGCAAGGGGAAGATGTCAGCGGCAAGCGACCCGTCCGGCAGGACGACGGCGCGCGCCGGCCGAGAGGTCCCGGTTGCAGCCGGCCCGTCAGCGCGGCGGCACCAGATCGGCACGCCGTCGGCTCAGGTGTCGATACTCGGTGGCGTTCTTGCACAACGCAATTGCCTGATCGAAAGCCTTGATTGCGGCCTCGGCGCGGCCCGCGCGCGCGAGTAGTTCGGCGCGAACCGCGGGCAGCCGGTGCCCGGGAATGTCCCGGTCGCTCAGGTCGGCGATCGAAGCGAGGCCGGCCTCGGGGCCGGTCGATTCGGCGAGCGCGACGGCCCGCCCCAGCCGCACGGCCGGCGAGGGGAAGGCGAGGAGCAATGCGTCGTAGTGCTCGACGATCCGCTCCCACCGGGTGGCCGCGGCCACCGGTGCCAGCGCGTGCTCGGCGGCGATCAGTGCCTGCCGCCGGAAGCTTTCGGCGAGCGCACCCGAGCCGGAGCCGTCGTTGTTCGGCATCCGTGGTTGCCCCGGCACCGCTGGCCGGTTCGTGGTGCCGGGCCGATTCGCTGCCGTGGCCTGAAGGGGATTGGCGACGTCGGCGAGCAGGCCGGCGGCCTCGGCAATCTCGGCGTGGTGCCAGCGCGAGCGATCCTGATCCGGCAGCAGGACGAGTTCCCCGTCCTGGTCCACCCGGGCATCGCGCCGCGAGTGTTGCAGAAGCATCAAGGCGAGGAGGGCATCGAGCGAGGGCGTCGCCCGGACCAGCCCGCGGACGGTGCGCACCAGGCGTATCGCCTCGCCGGCGAGTTCGGTGCGCATCAGATCGGGGCCCGACCCCGCGGCATACCCGGCGGTGAAGGCGAGGAAGGCGACCTGCGCGACGGTGTCGAGGCGGTCGGGGAGGTCGCCTCGCGCCGGCAGGGCGAAGGGGATGCCGGCGGCGACGATCTTCTTCTTGCCGCGGGTCAATCGGGCGGCCATGGTCGGTTCGCTGACCAGGAAGAGCCGGGCGAGGTCACCCGTGGGGACGCCCATCACCAAGCGCAGGGCCAGGGCGGCGGCGACCTCGGGCGCCAGCGCCGGGTGGGTGCACATCAGCACCAGGCGAAGGGTGTCGTCGGCGACGGCGTTCTCGTCGCTCATCAGCACGCCTTCCTGTGGTCGGAGCCGCTCGTCGACGACGAGGAGCGGGGTCGCCCGCGCCGCCGTTTCCGCTGCGCGCAGCCGGTCGATAAGCACGCGACGGGCGCTCGTATGCAGCCACCCGGCGGGGTTGGTGGGCACGCCATCTCGCGGCCAGGTCCGGGCCGCTGCCTCGACGGCGTCGGCGAGGGCATCCTCGGCGAGGTCGAGCCGCCGGGAGTGCGCGATGAGCAGGGCGAGCAGGCGACCCCACTCCTCGCGCACCACCTCGGTGAGAGCAGCCTCGGCAGGCCGCTCGGGGTGCGTGGTCACGCGCCGCTCTGGTCCTCGACCGGGCGGATCTCGACGGCATACCGGTGTGGGAGCCAGGACGCGGCCTCGATGGCGGTGTCGAGGTCGGGCAGTTCGACGTCGTAGTAGCCGACCAGGATCTCCGCCGTCTCGGCGAAGGGGCCGTCGGTGACGACCCGCCGGCCATCGATGTGCCGCACGGTGGTCGCCATCGGGGTCTCTTCCAGCGGGGCGCCCGAGATGCGCCGGTAGCCGCGCTCGTCGGTCCAGGCGTGGAAGCGCTCGTGGGCGGCATACACCTCCTCCTGCTCGGCGGGCGTGAGCTGGTCCCACGCGCCGAGGCCATGGCCGAGCAGGAAGACGTAGCGCTTCATCGGACGCGCTCCTCCTCGCGCACCACGCGGCGCACCTCGATGCCGCCGCCGAGCACGCGGTGACCGCGGGCCGCCAGGGCCTGCGCGAACCGGCCGTAGGTCGCGTAGCCGGCGCTGCGTTCCTCCTGGCTCATCGTCGTCCACCAGCGGTCGGCGTCACCGATGATGAGGACGGCGTACTGCTCGGGCGCCCTGGTCTCGGGTGGTGTGGTGTGAGGCGTCGCGGTCATCGTCTCCGTTGTCGTCATGGCTCAGTCCCCCGCGAGCCGGCGCAGTTCGATCAGGTCACCGGTGCTGGCCAGCCCGGCGCAGATCTCACGCAGGGCCGCCTCGTCCGGGCTCTCGATCAGATAGAAGCCGACGATCTGCTCGCGGGACTCGGTGAACGGCCCGTCGGTGATCAGCGTGCCGCCCTGCCCATCCGGCCGCATCGACGTCGCCTCGGCCGACGGCGTCAATGGGCTGGAGACGATCACCTCGTGGCCGCCCTCGCGCAGCCGCTGGTTGAAGCGGCGGTGGGCCTCAGCGCCCTTGGCGTGTTCCTCGGGCGGCAACTGCGCCCACTCCGCCTCGGGCGCGGGCAACAACATCAGGAATCGACTCATCGGGTCCTCCGTGGTGGGTCTTCGGCGGGGGTCGCGGGGCGCGTCCTCACCACGATGACGGGCGGGCAGACACGCAATCGACAAGGTGGTGAGAAATTCTTCCGGCTATTTCGCGACGTCATCGACGAGCGTCCACCTCGCCTGGCCTTCGACGAGCGTGGATTCAAGGCGCCCGGACCGGCGCGTGACCGCGATGACAGCCGCGGGCGTGCCGTCCAGGGCCGGGATCGTCACCTCCGCGCGCGCTGCCTCCCCCAGCCCGTATGCCCGCAGTGTCACGCCCTCGGCATACGCGTAGTCGGGCCGGTCCTCGCGGGCGCCCCAGGGGAGCACGGTGCCGGGGCGAACGTAGACGGGAACGGTCAGGCAGTCGCACGTCTCGCGCACCCAACCGGGTCCCTCGCGGGTGACGCCGGTCTGCAGGTGGGTCCACGTCCCGACCGGCAGGTAGTAGTCCACGGTGCCGTCGGCGTCGAAGACCGGTGCGACGAGCAGGGATTCGCCGAGCAGGTACTGCCGGTCGAGGTGCGTGCACGCCGGATCGTCGGGGAACTCCAGTGCCATCGGGCGCAGGACCGGCACGCCGGTGCGCGCGGCGACGACCGCCTGCTGGAAGAGGTAGGGCATCAGGCGCAGCTTGAGCCGGGTGAAGGTCCGCAGGACGTCGACCGATTCCTCGTCGAACGCCCACGGCACGCGATAGCTGTGATTGCCGTGCAGTCGCGAGTGGGTCGAGAGCAGGCCGAAGGGGATCCACCGCTTGAAGACGGCGGGGTCCGGGTCGCCGTCGAAGCCGCCGATGTCGTGGCTCCAGAACGCGAAACCGCTGGCGGCCAGCGATAATCCGCCGCGCAGGGTCTCGGCCATCGAGGTGAAGCTCGTCTCGCAGTCCCCGCCCCAGTGCACCGGGAACCGTTGCCCGCCGGCGGTGGCCGAGCGGGCGAAGACCACCGCCTCCCCCTCCCCGCGCACCTCGCAGAGGAGACCGAAGACGGTCTCGTTGTAGAGGTGGGTGTAGTGGTTGTGCATCCGCTCCGGGTCGGAGCCGTCGTGCCAGGCGACGTCGGTCGGGATGCGTTCGCCGAAGTCGGTCTTGAACGCGTCCACGCCCATCGCGAGCAGCGGCCGCAACTTGTCGGCGAACCACTGCCGGGCCGCCGGGTTGGTGAAGTCCACGATGCCCATGCCGGCCTGCCAGAGGTCGGTCTGCCAGACGTCACCGTCGCGCGTGCGCACCAGGAATCCCTGCTCCGCACCCTCGGCGAAGAGCGAGGAGCGTTGCGCGACATACGGATTGATCCACACGCAGGTGTGCAGGCCACGTTCGTGTAGGCGGGCCAGCATCCCGGCGGGGTCGGGGAAGGTGTCCGGGTCCCAGACGAAGTCGCACCACTGGAACTCGCGCATCCAGAAGCAGTCGAAGTGGAAGACGGACAGCGGCAACTCGCGCCGGGCCATCTCGTCGATGAAGCCGGTGACGGTGGGCTCGTCATACGGTGTGGAGAAGGACGTGCTCAGCCACAGACCGAAAGACCAGGCCGGCGGCAGCGCGGGGCGGCCGGTGAGCGCGGTGTACTTCCGCAGGATGTCGGCCGGCGTCGGGCCGTGGATGACGAAGTACCGCAGGCGTTGTCCGGCGACGGAGAACTGCGCGCGGGCGACGGCCTCCGACCCGATCTCGAAGGACACCGCGCCGGGGTGGTCGACGAAGACGCCGTAGCCGCGGTTGGTCAGATAGAAGGGGACGTTCTTGTAGGCCTGCTCGCTGCTCGTGCCGCCGTCCGCGTGCCACATCTCGACGCTCTGACCGTTCTTGACCAGCGGGCCGAAGCGCTCGCCGAGCCCGTAGACGCACTCGCCGACGCCCAGCGTCAACTGCTCGCGCACATAGGCCGTGCCGTCCGACATCGTCAGCGCCGCAGCGGCTTTGGCGAGAGAGGAGGTGAGCACGTGATCGCCGGCGAGGAAGTCCAGGCGCCAGGTCGCGCCGCGGCGCAGGCGCGCCGTCAGGCTCCCCGAGGTGATCGCCGCCTGCTCGTCGTCGATCTCGATGGACACCGGCGTGCCCGGCTCGCTCGCGAGCGCGAACTCCGGCCGGCGCGGCCGGCCGCCGAGGAAGTGGGCGATCTCGACACCGATCACATCCGGCGCGGGCGCGGTGCAGCGGATCGTCAGGCTGGGCTGGTTGAGGGTGTCCTTGCGCTCCGCCACCGGTCGGGTGGGGGCGTGCACGACCAGATCGTCGCCCTCGGCGACGGTGGTGCGCACCTGGAGGGGGTGAAGTGCGGTTACGCCCGGGCGAAGCAACCAATACCCATCGGTGAACTTCATCGCGTCAGCCTATTGAGACATCGGTGGGCGCCGGGTCGGGCGGGCGGACGGCCAGATAGGTCGCGTACTCCAGGCTGCGGCCCTCGCGCTCGACCGTCCGGCGGATCTCGCGGGTCTGGGGTCGACGGCCGTGCACGTCCAGTCCCGCCAGCGTGGCCAGCAGGTCCGGCTCCGGCTGGGCAGCCCAGATGGCCAGCACCCCGCCGGGCGCCAGCCGGGCGTAGGCGCGGGCGAGGGTGGAATCGGCATACAGACTGGAATTGCCCTGGTGGACAAGGAAAGACGGCCCGTTGTCGACGTCCAGCAGGATGACGTCGAAGCTCGCCTCGCCGGTCAAGAGCTCGGCGACGTCGCCGGTATGGAGGCGCACCCGGGGATCGTCGATCACCTGGGTCAGGCTCGGCACCAGCCCGGCGCGCGCCCAACCGACGAGCACGTCCTCGATCTCGGCGACCACGACGCTCGTCACCCGCGCGTCGGCGAGGACGGCCCGCGCGGTATAGCCGAGGCCGAGCCCACCGACGAGCACACGTCGCGGATCCGCGGCGGCGGCCAGGCCGAGCCGGGCCAACTCGATCTCGGTGGAGACATCGACGGTGTCCATGGCGAAGACCCCGCCGACGATCAACTCGTATGCCGTCTCCCCCGCCCCGAGGTCGCGGGCGCGGAGCGCGACATCGCCACGCCGGGTGGTCGCGCGGGCGAGGGTGCGAGCGGGCCCGGGCGTGACGGACGCGGGGTGAGCGGGCGGCATACGGGCCAGCCTGGCG
>JBDIAJ010000124.1:0-11883 GCA_039812345.1 Nostocoides sp.
GGCCGCGGACACGGCGGCGGCCGTCCTCGGATCGGGCCTGGACCGTCCCGGGGAGGTCCAGCTCACCGTCGGCACCGGCGTCCAGATCGTCACGGCACTCCCGCAGCTCCCGGGCGAGCTGCCGGCGCGCCCGACGACTCACACCTATCGCAACGCGCGCGAGCGGGGCTGGTATGCGATGGCGGCCGGGCTCAACGGCGGCTCGACGCTGGAGTGGGTCAGCGCCCTGCTCGGGATGCCCTTCCCCGACCTCAACGCCTCGCTCGCGCTCCCGGCGCGCGACGACGACCCGGTCTTCCTCCCCTATCTCCATGGGGAACGAACGCCGTGGCTCGACAGCGGCCTGCGCGGTGCGTGGACCGGCCTGAGCCGCCAACACACCCGGGAGCACCTCGCCCGCGCGGCGCTCGTCGGCGTCGCGGTCACGGTCCACGATGCGTATGCCGCTCTGGTCGCCTCCGGCGCCACCGCGGGCGATCGACGGCCGGTGCGCCTGGCCGGTGGCGGCACCGCCGACCCGCGCTGGAGGCAACTGCTCGCGGACGCCCTGGACCGGCCGTTGGCGGCGGTCGACGTCGCCGACGCCTCCGGTCTCGGTGCGGCGTTCACCGGCGCGATGGCCGCGGGCGCCGACATCCCCCGGTCGGTCGGCGCCCCGCCGGGCGTCGTCGCCGAGCCGACCCCGGCCGGCGTCGCCGCCTTCGCCGACGTCGCCGACCGGACCCACGCCCGGATGCGCGCCCTGCGCGACGCCCTCTGACCCCACGCCCCTCGTCGGAGAGGCCGATTCAGCCCCGTCCGCGGCGCGGGAGTGCGGGCGCTGGTGACCAAGACGACAATTCGCCAGCGAGGCGCGCGGGTGAGCGCGCGCCATACGCTCTCGGCATGAGTGAGAACCTGTTCACCGCCATCGACCACGTCGGCGTCGCCGTTCCCGACTTCGACGCGGCGGTCGCGTTCTATCGCGACACCTATGGAATGGCGCTGCTGCACGAGGAGGTCAACGAGGAGCAGGGGGTGCGCGAGGCGATGATGGGCGTCGGCGACTCCGGCACGTGCATCCAGATCCTCGCCCCCCTCTCCCCCGAGAGCACGATCGCGAAGTTCCTCGACCGCTCCGGCCCCGGGATCCAGCAGATGGCCTACCGCGTGACCGATCTCGACGCGGTCAGCGCGACCCTGACCGAGCGCGGGGTGCGGTTGCTCTACCCCGCCCCCAAGCGCGGCACGGCGAACTCCCGGATCAACTTCATCCACCCGAAGGACGCCGGCGGCATCCTCGTCGAGCTCGTCGAGCCCGCAACCGGCGCCGCGCACTGACGACGACGGGCGCCGATCACGGTGAGCAAGCTCACCCGTGACCGCTCTCTCACGACCCGCCGCGGAAGCGCCCGGCTGACTAGGTTCGGGCGTATGCAGCAGATCCTCGAAGCCATCATGTCCGGTGACCGTTCGCAGGAAACCTATGCGGGGCTGGCCGTTCCGGAGACCTACAAGGGCGCGACCGTCCACAAGGACGAGACCGGGATGTTCGAGGGTCTCGCCTCCCGCGACAAGGACCCCCGCAAGTCGTTGCACATCGACGACATCCCCGTCCCGGAACTCGCGCCCGACGAGGCGCTGGTCGCGGTCATGGCGAGCGCGATCAACTACAACACCGTCTGGACGAGCATCTTCGAGCCGCTCCCGACCTTCGGGTTCCTCGAGCGCTACGGCCGGCTCTCGGACTACACCAAGCGGCACGACCTGCCGTATCACGTCGTCGGTTCCGACCTCGCCGGCGTCGTCTTGCGCACCGGCTCCGCGGTCAACCTGTGGAAGCCCGGTCAGGAGGTCGTCGCCCACTGTCTGTCCGTCGAACTCGAGCACCACGACGGTCACGACGACACGATGATGGACCCCGAGCAGCGGATCTGGGGCTTCGAGACCAACTTCGGCGGCCTGGCCGAGTTGTGCATCGTCAAGGCCAACCAGCTCATGCCCAAGCCAGCCCACCTGAGCTGGGAGGAGGCGGCCTCGCCCGGGCTGGTCAACAGCACGGCATACCGGCAGTTGATCTCCAAGAACGGGGCGGCGATGAAGCTCGGCGACCGCGTCCTGATCTGGGGGGCGAGCGGCGGCCTCGGGTCCTATGCGACCCAGATGGCGCTCGCCGGAGGCGCCGAGCCGGTGTGCGTCGTGTCCTCGCCGGACAAGGCCGACATCTGTCGCAAGATGGGTGCCGAGCACATCATCGACCGGCGCGCGGAGGGCTACCAGTTCTGGAACGAAGAGGGCACCAAGCAGAACCCCAAGGAGTGGCAGCGCCTCGGCAAGAAGATCCGGGAGCTGACCGGAGGACACGACGTCGACATCGTCTTCGAGCACCCCGGCCGGGAGACCTTCGGCGCGTCCGTCTATGTCACCCGCAAGGGCGGCATCATCTCGACGTGCGCCTCGACGTCGGGCTACATGCACGAGTACGACAACCGCTATCTGTGGATGAACCTCAAGCGGATCGTCTCGAGCCACTTCGCCAACTACCGCGAGGCGTGGCAGGCGAACTCGCTCATCGATCGCGGCCTGATCCACCCGACGCTCTCGAAGACCTACGCCCTCGTGGACGTGGGCCAGGCGGCCCTGGACGTCCACCGCAACGCCCACCAGGGAAAGGTCGGCGTGCTGACCCTCGCCCCCGAGGCGGGGCTCGGTGTCACCGACCCGGAGAAGCGCGCGACGTACGAGGGCGCGATCAACCGCTTCCGCGGGGAGTAGCCGCGCGTTGCCCCTCCCGAGCAGGAGAAACGCCGTGTGGGTCTGTCCCACACGGCGTTTCGCGTTCCTCACGCTCAGGCCGAGATCGGCTCCGGCACGCTGGTCCGGATCAGGTGGTCGAATGCCGCGAGCGCCGAGATGGCCCCAGACCCACTCGCCACCGAGATCTGCTTGAACGGCACAGTGGTGACGTCACCCGCCGCGACGATGCCCGGTATGGACGTGGTGCACCGCCCGTCGACGACGATCTCCCCGCGGTCGGACAGGTCGAGAGTCCCGCGCACCCAGTCGGAGTTGGGCAGCAGGCCGATCTGGACGAAGACGCCGTCCACCGCCGTGGTCACCGCATCGCCACCGTCCCGTCCCGTGTGCGCGAGTCCGGTCACCCGGGTGCCGTCGCCGAGCACCTCGGTTGTGCGCCGCCCGAGGAGGATGTCGGCATTCGGCAGGCCGCGCAGCCTGTCCTGGAGCACCTCGTCGGCGCGCAGGTCGTCGAGGAACTCGACCACCGTGACGTGCTCGACGACACCGGCCAGATCGATGGCCGCCTCCACTCCGGAGTTGCCGCCGCCGATGACAGCGACGCGTCTGCCCTTGAACAACGGGCCGTCGCAGTGCGGACAGAAGGTCACGCCCCTGTTGCGATAGGCCTCCTCCCCCGGCACGCCCATCGTCCGCCAGCGGGCACCCGTCGCGACGATGACCGTCCGGGCGCGCAGGAGCGGCCCGTCCTCCAGCCGTATGCCGTGCAGCCCGGCCTCCCCCGCCGGTTCCAGCGCGGCGACGCGGCGGCCGAGAACGACGTCCACGCCATACGACCGGACGTGTCGTTCGAGCGCCGCGGCGAGCTGCGGGCCCTCGGTGTGCTCCACCGAGGGGTAGTTCTCGATCGCCATCGTGTCGAGGAGTTGGCCGCCGAACCGCTCGGCGACCAGGCCGGTGCGCAGGCCCTTGCGGGCGAGATAGATCGCCGCGGAGGATCCGGCCGGGCCGCCGCCGACGACGAGTGCGTCATACGGCTCGGACTCGGCGAGGCGCGCGGTCGCCCGCGTGCCGCCCGCCTTGTCGACCTTGGCGAGGATGTCGGACAGGGTCATCCGCCCGTGCCCGAAGACCTCCCCATTGAGATAGACCGCCGGCACGGCCTGGATGCCGCGCGCCGCGACGTCGTCTGGAAAGACTCCGCCCTCGATCGCGATGTGCGTGACCGACGCCGGGTTGAGGACGGCCATCGTGTTGAGCGCCTGGACGACGTCGGGGCAGTTCTGGCACGTCAGGGACATGAAGGTCTCGAAGTGCAGCGGCCCGGGGAGGGCGCGGATCGAGTCGGCCACCTCCGGATCGACCTTCGGCGGGTGGCCGCCGACCTGCAGCAGCGCGAGGACGAAGGAGGTGAACTCGTGCCCGAGGGGGATGCCGGCGAAGGCGACGGCGACCTCGGTGCCGGCGCGTTCGATCCGGAAGGACGGCCGCCGGGGGTCGGTGCCAGTGCGTTCGTGGGTGAGGAGGTCGCTGAGCCCGGCGATCTGGTCGAGCAACCCCCCGAGTTCGACGGATTTGGCCGACTCGTCGAGGGAGCTGACCAGCGTGACCGGGGCGGTCACCATACGCAGATGGTCGGAGAGCTGCCCGACCAGTGCCGGGTCGAGCATCAGATCTTGCCCACGAGGTCCAGCGACGGGGTGAGGGTGGCCTCGCCTTCCTCCCACTTGGCCGGGCAGACCTCGCCCGGGTGAGCCGCGACGTACTGGGCGGCCTTGACCTTGCGCACCAGCTCGGCGGCATTGCGGCCGATGCCCTCGGCGGTGACCTCGAGGAACTGGATGACGCCGTCGGGGTCGACGAGGAAGGTGCCGCGGTCGGACAGTCCCTGGCCCTCGCGGAGGATCTCGAAGTTGCGGGAGATCTCGTGCGTGGGGTCGCCGACCATGAAGTACTGGATCTTGCGGATCGTGTCGGACGTCTCGTGCCACGCCTTGTGGGTGAAGTGGGTGTCCGTGGAGACCGAGTAGACCTCGACGCCCATGGTGTGCAGCTCGTCGTAGTGGTCGGCAAGGTCGCCGAGTTCGGTCGGGCAGACGAACGTGAAGTCGGCGGGGTAGAAGAAGAAGATCGCCCACCTGCCGGCGATGTCGGCATCGGAGACGTCGACGAAGCTGCCATTGCGGTAGGCCGTCGCCGTGAACGGCTGGATGCGAGTGTTGATGAGGGACAAGGGAAATCCACCACTCTCTGGTCGGTCGAGACGGGGTCGCGGATGCCCGAGGATCGGGTTCCGGCAGCACCGAGGGCCTGACTCCAGCCTAGTCCCAGCCTGGACTGGCTCAAGATAAGGGTCCCCTTCGTGGCGCGTCCCACAGGGCTGTCCGGGGTCTCTCCTAGAGTGGGGGGTGACCCGGGAGGTGGGGCAGATCGACGACCCGACAACACGACATGCGGCCGAGGGCGGCGCGCCGGCGCCCGCTGCCGACGACCCGGCGAGGGTCACCGCGGGGCCGGCCGGACGGTCGGCGGACCCGGCCGGCCGGTCGGCGGACGCCGCCGAGGAGCCCACGGACCCGCCGCCGACCCGCGCGGCGCCGTTCGGGCGGGCCGGGCAACCGCTGAACCGCCACTCTCCCTTCTACATCGGCTTCGTCGGTGCGGCCGGAGTCATCGCCGCGATGGGCCTGTGGCATCTCGTCGGCCGACTGTCCTCGACCCTGACGATCCTCGTCGTCTCCTTCTTCCTCACCCTCGCGCTCAACCCGATGGTCGAGTGGCTGATCGGTCGCCACCTGCGCCGTTCTCAGGCGGTGGGGATCGTGTTCGCCGGCCTGTTGGTCGTCGCCGGCCTGCTCGGGGTGCTGGTGCTGCCACCGGCGGTCAAGGAGGGCACGGCGCTGCTGCAGAACGCGCCCGGGTATGTCGACCAGGTCATGCACCTGGACTGGGTGCAGAAACTCGACAAGAACTATCAGATTGTCGAGAAGCTGCAACAGGAGATCAATTCGCGACTGACAGACGGGTCGTTCGTCGGCCGGGTCTTCGGTGGCGTGCTCGGTGCCGGCGCGGCGCTGGCCAACGGGCTGCTCCAGGTGTTCACGATCCTCGTCCTCACCCTCTATTTCCTCGCCGCCTTCCCCCGAGTCAAACAGGCGGCCTATGCGATGGTCCCCTCGTCCCGGCGCCCCCGCGTCGTCTCCCTGTCGGAGGAGATCATGCGCCGGACCGGTGCCTATGCCATCGGGCAGGCGGCGGTCGCCACCGTCAACGGCATCCTCTCGTTCGTCATGATGAGCATCGTCGGGATCCCGTATGCCGCGGTGCTCGCCGTGCTGGTGGGCTTGCTCGGGCTCATCCCCATGGTGGGGGCGACGATCGGCGCGGT
Source organism: Nostocoides sp. (assembly GCA_039812345.1). Lineage (GTDB taxonomy): Bacteria > Actinomycetota > Actinomycetes > Actinomycetales > Dermatophilaceae > Nostocoides_A. The sequence continues at coordinate 6,125 of JBDIAJ010000124.1, forward strand.
CCTGGTGGCCGGCGTCGCCTTCTTCGACGAGCCGCGCAAGGCGATCATCGCCGCGGTCTACTACGTGATCTATCAGCAGATCGAGAACTACGTCGTCTCGCCGCGGATCATGGCGCGGACGGTGGATGTTCCCGGGGCGATCACGGTCGTCGCGGCGATGGCCGGCGGGACGTTGCTCGGTGTCCTCGGGGCGCTGCTGGCGGTGCCGGTGGCCGCTGGCCTGCTGCTGCTGTATGAGGAGGTCCTGGTGCCGCGCCAGGAGCGCACCTGAGACAAGAAGGTGGCGGCGGACTCCGTCCCCCGACGAGTCCGCCGCCACCTCTGGCTGAAGTGCCCCCGTGACACTTCCCGCATCTGTCTAGACGTGCGGACGGTCCAAAAGGTTGCCGCCCGTCGAATGTGATCTAGATCACATTTCGAGAGAAGCGCTTACATCCTCGTCCGGGCGCTCGTCGGGTCATAGAAGGGCCGCAGGGACACCCGTGCCGGGACCATCCGACCGGCGACATCGACCTTCCAGGAGGCCGCGTCGAGCCACTCCTGGGTGACCTCGTCCGCGCCCGCGTCGAGGCCGGCCAGCCCGACCGCCCCGCCGAGGGTCCATCCGTAGGACCCCGATCGCAGGTAGCCGACCGGGACCCCGTCACGGTGGAGCACCTCGGCATGGAAGAGCAGCGGGGCGGGGTCGTCGAGGAGGACGCTGACGAGCCGGCGCCGGGCGGGCTCCGCCCGTTGCGCCAGCACCGCGTCCCGGCCGACGAAGTCGCTCTTCCGGGACGAGACCGCGAAGTCGAGCCCGACCTCGGGAATCGTGTCGGCGTCATCGATGTCGTGCCCGAAGTCCCGATAGCCCTTCTCCAATCGCAGGCTCGACAGGGCCTTCAACCCACACAACCGCAGCCCGTATGCCGATCCCGCCGCCCGCAGCGCCGTCCAGATCGCCGGCGTGTCCTCGGCGCGGGGATAGAGCTCGTAGCCGAGCTCCCCGACGTAGGTGATCCGCTGGAGGAGCACCTCGCGCCCGGCGACGCGCAGCGTCCGCACCGCCCGGAACGGGACGGCGTCCGCGCCCAGGTCGGCGTCGGTGAGGCTCTGCAGGATGGCGCGGCTGCGCGGGCCCTGAAGGCTGAGCATCCCGAACTCCTCGGTGACGTCGGCGATCGTCACGTCGGCGTCCCCGGCACCCCCGGCGAGCAGGCCCGCCACCGCGCCGTGCGCCGTGTCCGAGGCGACGACGAGGAAGTCCTCGGGGTCGCGTCGGGTCACGGTGAGGTCGGCGACGATCCGGCCGTCCGGGCGCAGCCACTGGGTGTAGGTGACCCGGCCATCGGACCCGTTGACCGCGCCGGCGGACAGGCGATCGAGCATGGCGCCGGCGTCTCGTCCGGTGACCCGGAACTTCGCCATGAAGGCCATGTCGAACAGCCCGGCCGCCTCCCGCACGGCCCGGTGCTCGGCCGCCCAGGCGGGGAACCACGGCTGGTGACCCCAGCCGGGGGTGACGGGCGCGGGGTGGGCGGAATCGGCATACCAGTCGGCGCTCTCCCACCCGCTGACGTCTCGCAGGTGAGCGCCCGCGGCGACCATCTCGTCGTGGACGGGCGAGCGGTGGATGCCACGCGCGGTCCGCAGCTGCGTGCCCGGGGTGTGCGCGGCATACACCGTGCCGAGGATCTCCGCGGTGCGGTCGCGGCGGAGGTCGGGGGCGAGCTGCCAGCGCTGGAACCGGGCCACGTCGAAACCGGTCGTGTCGACGTCCGGGCGGCCGGTGGTGATCCAGTGCGCCAGGACCCGGCCGAGCCCGCCGGAGGAGAGGATGCCGACGGAGTTCATCCCGGCACAGACGAAGTATCCGTGGATTCCCGGCGCCTCGCCGACCGCGGGCGCGAGGTCGGGGGTGAAGGACTCGGGCCCGCAGAAGAACGTCCGGATGCCCACCTCGAGGGTGGACGGGACGCGCGCCATCGCCCGTTCGACGAAGGGGCCCATCCGGTCCCAGTCGGGGGTGATCTCACCGAAGGAGAAGTCTCGCGGGATGCCCTCGACCCGCCATGCCGCCGCCCGCGGCTCGAACAGGCCGACCATCATCCCGCCGCCCTCCTCGCGGTAGTAGCCGTAGGAGGCGGGGTCCTCGAAGACCGGCGCGTCGGGGCTCATCCCGTCGAGCGGCTCGGTGATCAGGTAGTAGTGCTCGGCGGCCTGGTTGGGGATGACGACGCCGCTGCGCTCCCCCAGCTCACGGGCCCACATCCCCGCACAGTTGACGACGATGTCGCAGTCGATGTCACCGTATGCCGTGCGCACCCCCGTGACCTCGCGCACCTGGCCGCGCGGCCGGGTCAGGACGTCCGCGACCGGGACGCCCTCGATGATCGTGATCCCGCGGTCGCGGGCGCCGCGGGCCAGGCTCATCGTCAGGTCGACGGGGTTGACCCGGCCGTCTCCCGGCACGTGGAACCCGGCGAGGAGGTCGTCGGTCTTGGCCAGCGGGAACAGCGCGCTCATCTCGCGCGGACCGATCTCGTGGACCTCCAGGCCGAGCTGCCGCTGGAAGGCGGCGACCCGGCGATATTCCTCGAGTCGGTCGAGGTCGGCGGCGGCCTCGATGAGCCCGACCGGTTTGAAGCCGGTGGCCAGGCCGGTCTCGGCCTCGAGCCGCGCGAAGAGGTCGCGGCTGTAGAGCCGGTTGCGGGTGTTGGTCTCGCTCGTGCTGCCGAAGGTCGTCATCAGCCCGGCGGCATGCCAGGTCGTCCCGCTGGTGAGCCGATCGCGTTCGAGGAGAACGACATCGCGCTCGCCGGTGAGGCCGAGATGGTAGGCGATGGAGGTGCCGATCACCCCGCCCCCGATGATGACGATGCGGCAACGGGCGGGCAGGACCGGAACGCTCACGCCCCCACGCTAACCCGCCCGCACCCACCCGGCGGGGTGGGTGCGGGCGCGCCGTTGGCGTCAGGCGTAGGTGCGGAAACCGCGCTTGGTCTTGCGGCCGAGGTAGCCCGCCTGGACCATGTGCTCGAGCAGCGGCGCGGGGGCGAACCCGGGCTCGCGGAACTCGACATACAGCTCGCGCTCGATGGCCAGCGAGACGTCGAGACCGACGACGTCGAGGAGTTCGAAGGGTCCCATCGGCAGCCCACACCCGGTCTTCATCGCGGTGTCGATCTCGTCGGCGGTCGCGTAGTGCGCCTCGAGCATCTTGATCGCGTCGTTGAGGTAGGGGAAGAGCAGCGCGTTGACGATGAACCCCGAGCGGTCCCCGCACTGGACGGGGGTCTTGCCGACCTTGCCGCACAGCTCGACGACGGTCGCCACGACGTCCGCGCCGGTCGCGACGGTGTGCACGACCTCGACCAGGCGCATGACCTGTGCCGGGTTGAAGAAGTGCATCCCGACGACGTCCTGGGGGCGCTCGGTGATCTTGGCGAGGTCGATGATCGGCAGGGACGACGTCGTCGTCGCGAGGATCGCGCCGGGCTTGCAGATCCGGTCGAGGTCGCCGAACAGCTCCTGCTTGATCTCGAGGTTCTCGGCGATCGCCTCGACGACGATGTCGACGTCGGCGAGGGCGTCCCGCGTGGTCGAACCGGAGACCCGGGCGGCGATGTCGTCGGCGGCGATCTGGTCGAGCTTGCCGCGGTCGACGGCCTTGGCCAGCGACCGGCCGATGGCGGTCATGACGCCGTCGACCTTGTCCTGTCCACGGGCGATGACGACGACCGGGAAGCCGGCCTTGGCGAACACCTCGACGATGCCGGTGGCCATGGTCCCGGACCCGACGACGCCGACCTTGGCGATCGGACGGACGGTGACGCCCGCGGGCGCGCCGCCGGTGGGAGTCTGCGCGTCGGGGACGACCTGGGAGCTCGACGGAGCGGCATAGGTGTAGAAGCCGCGTCCCGCCTTGCGGCCCGTCAGGCCGGCGCTGACCATCTGCTTGATGATCGGACGGGGCGCGTGGAGGCGGTCGCGACCCTGCTTGTACATCGTGTCGAGGATCTCGTAAGCCGTGTCGAGCCCGATGAGGTCGAGCAGGGCGAGCGGACCCATCGGGTAGCCGCAGCCGAACCGCATCGCCGCGTCGAGGTCCTCGCGGGTCGCATACTTCGACTCATACATCGAGACCGCGTGGTTGAGGTAGCCGAAGAGCAGCGCATTGGCGATGAAGCCGGCGCGGTCGCCGACGACGACGGGCTTCTTCTCCAGCCGTTCGGCGAGCGCCTTGACCTCCTCGAAGACGTCGTCGGCCGTGATGACCGTCTTGATCACCTCGACGAACTGCAGGACCGGGGCCGGGTTGAAGAAGTGCATCCCGACGACGCGCTTGGGGTTCGCGGTGGAGACGGCGATTTCGGTGACCGGGAGGGAGGAGGTGTTCGTCGCCAGGATCGCATCCGGGGCGACGATCGCGTCGAGCGCGGTGAGGATCGTCTTCTTGAGCGGGAGGTTCTCCGGAACCGCCTCGACGACGAGCTGGCACTCGGCGCAGTCGGCGAGGTCGGTGCTGAACGTGACCCGCGAGTGGAGGGCATCGGCCGCCTCCTGGGTCATCTTGGCGCGGCCCACCGCCCGGTCGGTGCTGTGGGTCAGGAACCCCTTGCCCCGATCCAGCGCCTTCTGGTCGGCCTCGACCGCGACGACCTCGATCCCATTGCGGGCGAAGACCTCAACGATCCCCGACCCCATCGTTCCCAGACCCACGACACCGACTTTGGTGAACTCACGCGACATATGCCGAGTCTTCCACCGGCGCGGATGCCGCGACACCCCGGGCGGCGTGAGAGTCACCACCCCAGACCCCGCCCCGCCGGCGCGCGGCTACTTGACCTCGCGGGTGAGGACTCGCCAGGTCCCGACGGCCAGCGGTATGCCGATCCACGCCACGGCGGACGTGCCCAGCTGGGCCCACGCCTGCCCGGTCATCGCCCCGTCGCTCAGCGGGGTGACCGTCCGGTTGAGGTCGAGCCACTGGCCGACCGTGTCGAGGCGCGTGCTCACGCCGCTGGCGATCGTCCAGATCGTCGGCAGCAGGATCGAGGCGACGATGGCGAGCGGGGTGTTGAGCAGGGCGAACCCGAACCCGAGACCCTGGACGATGAAGATGGTCATCGCGAGGAGGAAGCCGCCGAACAGCGTCCAGGCGACCGACCAGTGTGGGTCCGCGCCGCGCAGTCCGATGGCGAGCACCTCCGCCAGCGCCGAGGCCGCGACCGCCGCGGCGACGACGAGCAGTCCGAGGATGACCGCGGCGACGACCTTGGCCCCGACCACCCGGCCGCGCCGCGGCTCGAGGGTGAAGGTCACCAGGCCGGTGCGTTGGGACCACTCGGCCGTCGCCGCCATGATGCCGACGATCGGCAGCAGGATGATCAGGGGCAACGAGGCCAGCGCGAGGAAGGTCCCGAAGGCGAGGTCCTCGGCCTGACCCCAGACGAGGTTGGCGCCGGCGATCAGCAGCGAGATCGACGCCATGACGATGAGCATCCAGCGGCCGGCCCGGGTGTCGACCATCTTCCGCAGTTCGACCCGGGTGAGCCGCACGAATGGGATCCGGCTCGCGTCCGCGAGGGTGAGGCGTTCATGGGGCAGGTGAGAGGTGGTGGGATCGAGGACGGTGGTCATGCTGCGGTGACTCCTTCACGAGAGTGGTCGGCGGTCAGGGCGAGGAACAGCTCTTCGAGTCCCTCGGTCCCGCCGGCGCGCAGGTCGGTGAGCACGACGCCGGCGGTCAGAGCGATGCGGCCCACGGTCTCGGCGTC
>JBDIAJ010000125.1:0-11827 GCA_039812345.1 Nostocoides sp.
AGCCCGTGAACGGCGGTGATCATCCCCCGACCCTATCGACCCCCCGGCGCACCAGGGATGCCGTCACTCTCGACGGGGGCTATGTGACCTCTCGACGGGCGCTACGTGACCTCTCGACGGGGGTGTCCGGGACCAGGATGCAACGGGGCGGGTCGATCCGGACGTATGCCGCGTCGCCCGCCACCCGACGCGTGGCCCGGGCCGTGCCCGGTCGTCCGTCGGGGAGGGTGATCGTGACCGCGACGAAGCCACGATGGTCGACCTGGTCCCGGACCGGAACGAGAACGCCACCACCCGGCTCGCCCGACTCCACGACCACCAGGCCTCCCGGGGCGATGCCGAGCGCCATCCCCTCCGGCACCGGCGCGCGCCATCCGAGCGCGCCCGCCGCCGCGGCGTCGAGGAACGGCTCGTAGCCCAGGAACGCCGCCACCGACCGGCTCACCGGATGCCGCCACAGCCGGGCCGGGGCGTCGAGCTGGCTGATCCGCCCGTCCTCCATCACCGCCACTCGATCGGCGACGGCGAAGGCCTCGTCCTGATCGTGGGTCACGTGCACCGCCGTCGTCCCCGTGGCCCGGAGCGTGTCCCGGAGCATCCCGACGAGGTGCTCGCGCAGCGCCCGGTCCAACGCCGACAGCGGCTCGTCGAGCAGCAGCAGTCGCGGCGCGGGGGCGAGCGATCGCGCGAGCGCCACCCGCTGCGCCTGACCACCGGAGAGCGAGGCGATCGACCGCCGCTCGAACCCCGCCAGACCGACGCGCGCGAGCATCTCGCTCACCCGGGCCTCGCGATCCGCCCGCGAGAGATTGGCCACGCCATACGCGACATTGCCGCCGACGTCCCGGTGCGGGAAGAGCTGCCCCTCCTGGAACATCACCCCGAACCCGCGCCGGTGCACCGGCACGTCGGTGAGATCCACACCGTCCCATCGGATCCGGCCCGCCACCAAGGGCTCCAACCCGGCGATCCCGCGCAGCAGGGACGACTTGCCCGACCCCGACGCGCCGAGCAGCCCGACGATCTCGCCCGGCGCGACGGCCAGGTTCACCTCATCGACCGCCGTCGTCGTCTGCCGACCGCTCCCGTACCGGACGACGACCGCCTCCGCGCTCAGCCCGGGCGCCGGGGTCACCACGGGAGCGCCGCCGGCGGCCGGAGGAGTTCGGCGAGGAGCATGACGGTCGCGGTCAGCGCGGCGAGGACGACCGACGCCGCGATGGCGGCGCCGAAACTCGCCTCACCCGGACGCCCGATGAGCCGGAAGATGACGACCGGGAGCGTCGGCCGGTCGAGGCGGGCCAGGAAGGACGTCGCCCCGAACTCCCCGAGCGAGGTGGCCATGGCGAAGCCCGCCGCGATCCCGAGGCCGCGGGCGAGGAAGGGCAGGTCAACCGTCACCAGGACCCGCGCGGGCGAGGCCCCGAGTGTCGCCGCGGCTTCCCGCATCCGAGGATCGATCGCCCGGACCACCGGGAGCATCGACCGCACGACCAGCGGCAGCGCGACGATCGCCTGGGCGATCGGCACCAGCACCATCGAGGACCGCAGGTCCAGCGGTGGTCGATTGAGCGTGACGAGGAAGCCGAACCCGACGGTCACCGCGGACACCCCGAGCGGCAGCATGAACACCGAATCGAGCACGCGCAACCCGCGGCGCGCCAGTGGCTTTCGTGGTCGCCGGCTGACGACGAGGGTGACCAGCACCCCGAGCACCAGCGCGAGGAGGCTCGCCTCGAGCGCCACCACGATCGAGTTCCGTATGCCGCTCCACACCGGCACCGGCAACGCGCGTCCGATGGTGGTCGTCAGGGCGCGGTAGTGCGCGAGGCTCCATCGCCCGCCGTCGCGAAACGAGCGCAGCACGAGCGTGCCGAGCGGGGCCCCGAGCAGGCCGACGACGACGGCCGCGGTGACCAGGCCGGGGGCGGCGTCCCGGCGCCATACCCAGGGTTGTTCAGCCGACGCATCCCCGCGCAGCCGGAGGGCACGCTCCTGACGCGCGGTCGTCGCGTTCGTCACGAGCAGGCACAGCGTGACGACGACGAGCTGCGTGATCGACAACGCGGCCGCGGCGCCCAGGTCGAGGAGTTGGGTGGTCTGGTACCAGATCTCCGTCTCGATCGTGCCGTAGCGCACCCCGCCGAGGACCATGATGATCCCGAACGCGCTCGCGCAGAACAGGAAGACCAGTGATGCCGCCGAGGCGACGGCGGGCGCGAGGGCCGGCAGGGTGACGGTGCGGAAGGCCCGCGCGGGCGAGGCGCCGAGGGCGCGGGCGGCCTGCGGCATACGCGGATCGAGGCGCGACCACATCCCGCCGACGGTCCGGACGACGACGGAGTAGTTGAAAAAGACGAGCGCCAGCACGATCGCCGTCAGGCTCTGCCCGAGGCCGAGGAACCCGAGCGGCCCGGTCGGCCCCAGCAGGGCGAGGAAGGCGACGCCGACGACCACGGTCGGAAGGACGAAGGGGACCCCGACGAGGGCGCGGACGAGCGAGCGGCCGGGGAATCGGCAGACGTAGAGGACATAGGCCCCCGGCACCCCGAGCACCACCGACGCGACCGTCCCGAGAGTGGCCAACGTCAGCGTCGTCGAGACGATCCGCCACGTCCTGGCCTGCCGGAACACCTCGACGAACGGCCCCACGTCGAGCCGGCCGTCGACGGCGAACCCCCGCCCGACCAGCGTCACCACCGGCCACGCGAAGAACACCGTGAGAAAGGCCAACGGCACCGCCCCCGCCGCGACCCACCACGCGGCGCCCCAGCTCGGGCGTCGCCGGGTCACCGCCGAGAACCCAGCGGGCCGGCATGGGTGCTGCTCATCCGATGACCCTGGCCGTCCAGTCCTTGATCCACTGGTCCCGCTTGGCCGAGATCTCGGCCGACGGCACGGCGATCGGCGCCTTCGACAGCGGGGCGAACGTCACCCAGTCCGCCGGGAGGGTCGCGGTGTCGAGCACGGGATACATGTACATCGAGCCCGGGATGTCCTCCTGGACCGCCTTGCTCAGCAGGAAGTCGATGAACTTCCGCGCGCCCGTCTCGTTGGTCGCCCCCTTGATGACCCCGGCGTACTCGACCTGCCGGAAGCAGGTGTCGAGGAGGGCCACCGTCGCCGACTCCGTCCCGCCCTTGGGCACCTCGAAGGCCGGCGACGTCGAGTACGACACGACGAGCGGCTTCGGCCCCTTGCCCGAGGACCCGGAGAACTCGGTCGAGTACGCCTCGGTCCAGCCCTTGACGACCTCGACCCCGTTGTCCTTCAGCCTCCCCCAGTAGTCGAGATAGCCCGCCTCGCCCTTCGCCCCCACGGTCGCGGCGAGGAAGGCCAGTCCGGGCGAACTCGACGCCGGGTTCTCGACGACGAGCAGATCCTTGTATGCCGGGGCGGCCAGGTCATCGAGCGTCTTGGGTATGCCGATCCCCTTCTTGGCGAACCAGCCCTTGTCCGCGTTCACGCAGACGTCGCCGTAGTCGATCGGCGTCAGCTGGCCGGTGTCGTCCACCGCGAGCGCCGAGGCCGACGCCGGGAGGTCGGGGGCGGCATACGGCGTGAGGATGCCGGCGGACTCGGCGCGGCCGGCGAAGGTGTTGTCGATCCCGAAGACGACGTCCCCGAGCGGGCTGTCCTTGGACAGGATGAGCTGGTTGACGACCGTCCCGGCGTCCCCGGGGGCGACGATGCTGACCTTCATCCCCGTCGTCTTCTCGAACTCCTTGATCAGGTCCTCGTTCACCGCGAACGAGTCGTGGGCGACGACGGTGATCGTCGTGCCCGTGCTCAGGGTCGCCGAGGTCGCGCTGCCGGACGACGCGGACGACGCCGCGCCCGGCGAACTCGCCGACGTGGACGACGACGTCGCGGCGGACCCGCACCCGGCTAGGGCGACGGCGCCGAGCCCGGCGAGCGCGATCGCGCGGTGGGTGATCCTGCTCATGATGGTGTCCTCCAGTCTCAGTGGAGGGCCCGGCCTCCTCGCCGGGGAGATGTCTCGACTCCCTACGCCGGTGCGAACCGGATCAGGTCCGAGGGTCTGCGCTGGCGCGCACTCTCAGCGCCCTGCGGCGCTCCCCTGTCAGTGCCGCCAGATTACACCGGCCCCGCGCTCCGGCCGGGCGATGTGCTTGGGTGGCCGCGTGCGGATGAACGAGTTCGGCCAGCCCGTCGGCGACCCCCTCCCGGGCTGGTCACCTCGCCCCGCCATCGGACCGGTCGTCCTCACCGGGACCCACGTCCGGCTCGTGCCGCTCACCACGGAGCACGTCGACCAGCTCCACGCGCCCATGGTCACCGCGAGCGACCCGAGCATCTGGACCTACAACACCGCCCCGGCGGGTATGTCCCGCGCGGCGTTCGCCGGCTATGTCGAGTCGCTGCGCGCCCTCCCGGCGGGTATGCCGCTGGCGATCCTCGCGCCGGACGGGGCGGGTCTCGGGGTCGCCTGCTATCTGCGGATCGACCCGGCGAACGGCTCCGCCGAGGTCGGCGGGATCGTCTATTCCGCTGCGCTGCAACGCACCACCGCCGCCACCGAGGCGATGGTCCTCATGGCCAGGCACGTCTTCGACGACCTCGGCTACCGCCGCTATGAGTGGAAGTGCGACTCCCTCAACGAGCCGTCCCGCCGCGCCGCGGCCCGGCTCGGCTTCCGCTATGAGGGGCGCTTCCGCAACGCACTCGTCTACAAGGGACGCACCCGGGACACGGACTGGTTCGCCATGACGGACGGCGACTGGCCGGCGATCCGTGAGGCGTATGCCGCCTGGCTCGCCCCGGAGAACTTCGACGCCTCCGGCACCCAGCGGCGCTCTCTCGCCGCGGGAGAGCGGACGGCATACTGATCGTCGTGCCCGCAGTCATCGCCGTCCTCAACGGACCCAACCTCAACCTCCTCGGCGAACGCGAGCCCCACATCTACGGTGCCGAGACCCTCGCCGACGTCGAGGATCGCTGCCGCCGGGCCGCGTCCGACGCCGGCTACGACGTCGACTGCCGGCAGAGCAATCACGAGGGCGTCCTGATCGACGCCGTCCACGAGCTTCGCGGATCCGCGGGATTCGTCGTCAATCTGGGGGCCTTCACCCATACGTCCATCGCTTTGCGGGACGCGCTGGCGACCGTTTCCGGCCCGGTTGTCGAGGTCCACATTTCCAATGTTTACTCTCGGGAAACATTTCGCCACGTGTCGTATGTCGCCCCGATCGCGCTGGCGGTCATCTCCGGGTGTGGGACCCGCGGCTACGAGTTCGCCGTGACGGCCATCGCCGACAGGCTCGCGGCGAGCCGGATCGACAGCCCCTGAGGGGCCCCGCCGCCGCCATCTCCCACATCGTGGAAGCCCTTGGGGGACAAGGCGAGAAAGTAGTTCAATGCTCAACTGAGGGTCACCTTACCGGCCAGTACGAATTCGTCTCGGCCCTGGGCCCCTTTCGGCGCGCGCGCTCGCCGGAATCGTGCTAGCGTCTCCCGCGGTTGCACGAAAGCGTTTCTCAGCAAGTCCATCCGGGGCCGACGCTCGCCAGGCGAGGGTCCCGTGTGTGGGGGGTTGAATGCCCATGCGTGGGAGGGCACTGGCAGCTCGGATTGCGTGAATCGCGCATTTCCGTCGCTTCATGAAAGAAAGAGATTCACCCAAATGGCACAGGGCACTGTGAAGTGGTTCAACGCGGAGAAGGGCTTCGGGTTCATCGCCCAGGACGGCGGCGGTCCCGACGTCTTCGTCCACTACTCCGCAATCGACACCACGGGTTACCGGACCCTCGACGAGGCCCAGCGGGTCGAGTTCGAGGTCACCCAGGGTCCGAAGGGCCCGCAGGCGGACCGCGTTCGCCCGGTCTGATCCGACAAGGCTCCTGACCGGGTGCTGGGCCCGGTATCAGGTTCCGTCCCTCGAGCGACGGCCCCGTCCTTCCCGACGGGGCCGTCGTCCCTTCCACCCGACCGGCCATCGGTCACTCTCACCTGATTTGTGCCGTCCGGCCGGTGGGTGCGATCGTGTCCGGTGGTGACTTTCCCGGCCGCTGACTCGTGCGCCCCGAGAGGGGACCCCGCAGCGGACGTGGAAGGAGTCAGGTGGCGCTGGAGCCATCGGGTGTACCGACGCCGACGCGACGAGAACTGGCCGGCACCCGCAGGGCCGCCCGGGCGGCGCGTCGTCGTCACCGTCGCCACCTCGCGTATGGCGCGATCGCGACCGTTCTCGTGGGCATCCTCGTCCTCACCGGCGCGGCCTATCTGAGGCTCGACGGCAATATCACGCGGATCGACGTCAGTCGGATGCTCGGGACGCGCCCGTCGACCATCGCGGTGCGTCCCGGCGCGCCGAAACCGCTCGACATCCTCGTCATGGGCTCGGACACCCGCCAGGGCATCGGCACCACGGAGTACGGCAAGGACACCATCGAAGGCGGGGCACACTCCGACACCAACCTCATCGTCCACCTGTCCGCCGACCGGTCCCGCGCCCTGGTCGTCTCGATTCCCCGTGACTCGATGACGATGGCGCCGCGCAACTGCAATGACCCCGACTCGACCGTCGCCAACGGCGTCATCCGCCAGTGGAACTACAACTACAACGAGGGCGGACCCGGCTGCGTGATGAAGACGGTCGAGGGGCTGACCGGGATCTATCTCGACCACTTCGTCGTCGTCGACTTCCGCGGCTTCCAGGACATGGTCGACGCCCTCGGCGGTGCCGAGGTCTGCACCTCCACCGCCATCGACGACGCGGACTCGCAGTTCACGCTGAGCGCCGGGCGGCACCGGGTCGACGGCAAGCAGGCGCTGGGCTACGTCCGGGTGCGCAAGACCCTCGGGGACGGGAGCGATCTCAACCGGATCAAACGCCAGCAGACATTCCTCTCGTCGGTCGCCCAGGAGGCGACCAGCACCCGCCTTCTGCTGCGCCCGGACCGGCTCTTCTCCTTCCTCGACGCCGCGACGAGTTCGCTGACCACCGATCCGGGGTTGAGTCTGACGACGATGACCTCGATCGCCCGCAGCGTGCGCGACCTCGGGGTCGAGAACATCGAGTTCGTCACCGTCCCCGTCGAGGTCTATCCGCCCGATCCCAACCGGGTCCAGTGGACCGCGGCCGCGGCCACGCTCTGGGCGGCGATCCGCGACGACCGGCCGCTGCCCGGCGCCGACACCGGATCGTCGTCGGCGCCCACATCCACCGCACCGGTCGCCGAGCCGTTGACCGTCCGCCCGGACAAGATCACGGTCGCGATCAGCAACGACTCCGGGGTCACCGGCCTCGCCGTTCAGGCCGGCGAGGCGCTGCGCGTCCAGGGCTTCATCGTGGACGGCTACCGCAATGGACAGCCCGGGGCGACGAAGGGAACGCTCGTCCTCTTCGGCAAGGGGCGCGGCGAGGCGGCGCGCACGGTCGCCGCGGCCTTCCCCGGGGCGGTCCTGCGCGAAGACGCCGGCGCCGGGTCCGTCGTCGTCGTCCATCTGGGGACCGGGGCCGCCAATCCGGTCGCGGTGCCCAACCGCCTCGGGACCGCGGCGCTGCCGTCGATGACGATCACGGCGACGGACGGTGCCGGCCTGCAGACCCGCAACGCCGGCCAGGACATCTGCAGCTGACCTCGCGGGCCTGATCGTCTGGCGCGGCGGTTCAGGCGAGAGACGGATCCCCGAGGGAGTAGGCCGCGTCGACGAGGTGGTCCAGCGCCGCCCGCGCCTCGTGCTCGGTGAGCAGCCCTCGGGAGAAGGCGTACGTCGTGCCGAGCCAGCCGAAGGTGAGCACCTGGAGCCGGCCGGCACGCCAGGCGTCCGAGTCCCTCGCCAGCGGCGGTGCCAGGCCGGGCGCCGAGCGCAGACCCTCGTCCGCCATCAGGTCGCGGCTCTCGGGGGTGCTGGCGTCACCGGGCTCGGCCGAGAACGCCGCCAGGGCCAGTCCGGGAAGGCGGGTGAACTGATCGAAGCTGGCGTGGATGGCGCGCCGCGAGATGTCGATGTTGCGGTCCGTCGGTGCGATCTGCCCGAGCACGACAGCGTGCGCCTCGGTCTGGAGGTGGATCGCCAGGGCCAGCAGGAGCGCGTTCTTGCTCGGGACGATCGAATAGAGGGTGTTCAGAGACATCCGGCATTCGTTGGCGACCTTGCGCATGACGGGGCCGGTGAAGTCCCCCCCGCTCGATCACGGCGAGGAGTGCCGGGAGGACGCGCTCGCGGAGCCGGGGGTCCTCCCCCTGGGCGCGCGTCCTCGGGATGGTCATGGCGGACACATTACTGTCAGGTCACCTAACCCCGGTAACCGAACGGAGAAACTCTCCGATGCCCGATCAGCCGAGAGGGCGAACCCCCTCGGGGTTCGCCCTCTCGGCTCATCGACCGTGGCGGAGGCGGAGGGATTTGAACCCTCGATGGGCGATTAACCCAAACCGCATTAGCAGTGCGGCGCCATAGACCGGACTAGGCGACACCTCCCAGGCCCGGCAACGATATCCGCCCGGATGCCCTCGGGGCAAAGCGGATCGCGGGATACTGCGGACCGTGTCACCGCGAGGTCAACACCCGCTCACCGCCCCGTCGCGACGGGCCGGGTGTCCCGGCCTCCCGGAACACCCAGCCCCGCATGAGCAGGTAGCGGACGACGGCGCCGAGCACGGTCGCGACCGCGAGGGCCGCCGTCTCGACCAGCGTCCCCGGGTGGGGGACCAGTGCGTGCACGATGGCCAGGGCCCCGGCCGTGACCACCCAGCTCACGCCGAGGAGGACGAACCCCTGCGCCTGGTGGCGCATCTGGCTGCCCGAGCTGACCCCGAAGGTCCAGCGCCGGTTCGCCGCCGTGTTCGCCAGGGTGGCGAGCACGAGGGCGAGGGCGTTCGCGGTCTGGGCGGACGCCATACCGGCCGATCGGAACCCGGCGAACAGCGCGAGGTGGAGGACCGTGGAGGCGCCGCCGACCAGGGCGAAGCGGAGGACTCGGCGAGACATCGGTTCAGTTCGTCGCGCTCGTGCCGGACAGGGGCTGGGTCAGGTCGTAGAACGTCTCGCCGCCGATCGTGACGGACGTGTAGTTCGCGGCGACCCAGGTGTTGATCTGGCTGCTCGCGTTCGAGCCGCCGTTCTGCTGGCCGAAGCCACCCCCGGCGAGGAAGTAGTGGATCTTCCCGGCCTTGACGTAGGCCTCGAACTGCGCGAGCGTCGGGCTCGGGTCGGAACCGTTGAACCCACCGATGGCCATGACCGGAAGCTGGGTGCCGAGTTGGAGTCCGGCGGCGTTCTGCGACCCGACGGCCGCGGCGACCCAGGTGTACTTCGACGCGTCGGCGGAGAGTGCCGCGACGACTTCGGTCGACGGGGTGCTCGCGTTGAGCAGGCCGCCCATGCCGCCGCGGTTCCCGGTGGTGCCGGGCATCGTCGACTGGCCGGTCGTGCCGCCGCCGTTGGGTGCGGTGCCGGTGGTGCCGCCTCCGGGGAAGCCACCCGGCATACCGCCGCGCATGCCCCCGGGGCCGCCGCCGGTGCTGGGTCCGGCGGTGACGATCGAGCCGGTGTGCGGGGTCGTGACGGTCGTGATGCTGTATGCCGCGGGGCCGGCGAGCCCGGCCGCGATCGCCGCCGCGGCGACGAGCGGAACGGCCCGGGCGTGGATCCGGTTGGCCACGAGGAACAGCAACGCCGCGGCGACGCCGACGACGAGCACGGACACGCGCAACCAGTTGCCATAGGCGGTGGTCCGGGTCAGCAGGACGAAGGACCAGCCGGCGGCGGCGGCCGTCGCGGCGGCGAGGACGAGCCCGCCCCGGAGGGAATCGCGGCGCTCCCAGGCCTCGGCGGCACCCATCCCGACGACGGCGGCGACGGCGGGCGCGAGCGCGACGGTGTAGTACTCGTGGAAGATGCCGGCCATCATCGAGAAGACGGCCATGGTCACCAGGAGCCAGCCGCCCCAGACGACGTAGGCGGCGCGGCGCAGATCGGTGCGGGGGGCCCGGCCGCGCAGGGCCAGGCCGGCGACGAGCAGGATCAGGGCGGCGGGGATGAGCCACGAGATCTGACCGCCGACGCTGGAGGAGAACATCCGCCAGATCGACTCGGTGCCGGCGTTCGGGCCGCGCTGGCCGCCGCCGACGGACCCGGTCTCCGAGCCGGAGAGCCGGCCGAGTCCGTTGTAGCCGAAGGTGAGTTCGAGGAAGGAGTTGGTCTGGCTGCCGCCGATGTAGGGCCGCATGCTCGCCGGGACCAGCTCGACGATGGCGACCCACCACCCCGCCGACAGGAGCAGCGCGACCGTGCCGGCGATGGCACCGGTGATCCGGCGCCGCAGCGGCGCGTTGGCGAAGAGGACGAAGGCGAGCCCGAGCGCCGGCACGACGAGGAGGACCTGAAGGGCCTTGGTGAGGAATCCGAAGCCGAGGGCGACCCCGGCGGCGACGAACCACTTGGTGCTCCCGTGCTCCACCGCGCGGAGGGTGGCGTAGGCCGCCACGGCCATGAGGAGGGTGAGCAGCGCGTCCGGGTTGTTGAACCGGAACATCAGGACCGCGACCGGGGTGAGCGCGAGGACGAGCCCGGCGAGCAGGCCGGCGGCGGCGTTCCAGTAGCGACGGACCGCGGCATACACGACTCCGACGGAGGCGACCCCCATGAGGACTTCGGGGAAGAGGATGGCGAAGGAGTTGAGCCCGAACAACCGGACCGAGAGCGCCATGACCCAGAGGGCGGCCGGAGGTTTGTCGACGGTGATGGCATTGCTCGCGTCGAAACTGCCGTAGAAGAACGCCTTCCAGCTCGCGCTGCCGGCCTGGACCGCCGCGGAGTAGAAGGAGTTGGCGTAGCCGTTGGCGGTCAGACCGACGAGGTAGAAGGCGGCGGTGGCGAACAGCAGGGTGATCAGCGCGGGGCGGGCCCAGGTCGGATCGGATTCGTGGCCGCGCCAGAGGTGGGCGAGGCGGCCGCCGCGGGAGGTGCTCGTGTCGGAGCCCTCCGCGCGCGCTGGCCTGAGCGGATGGGCCGAGGGCGTATCGGCGCCCACGGCCGGGGAGGGGGTGAAGGTTGCGACGTCCATGGTGTCGAGAGTCCTCTCGGGGTCTGTGTGCCTGCTGTGGCACTGCTTGGCGTCGAGGGTGAGTCGCCGGGAGTGTCAGGAGGCGGGAAGTTCGACGAGGAAGGTCGTCTCGCCGGGGTGGGAGCGCAGGCCGACCCGCCCGCGGTGGGCGGTGGCGACGGCGGAGACGATCGACAGGCCGAGGCCGGTGCTGCCCGAGGTCCGGGTGCGTGCCTCGTCACCGCGCACGAAGCGCTCGAACACATTGCGCTGCAAGGCGTCCGGTATTCCGGGACCGTTGTCGGTCACGGCCAGCGTCACCATGTCGCCGTCACGTCTGAGGGAGGTCACGACCCGGGTGCCGGCGGGGGTGTGGGTGCGGGCGTTGGCGAGGAGATTGGCGATGACCTGATGGAGCCGGGCCCGATCACCGGGCACCTCGACGGGTTCGTCGGGAAGGCTGAGCTCCCACTTGTGCTCCGGCGAGGCGGCGCGAGCGTCGCTCACCGCGTCCATGGCGAGGAGGGTGAGGTCGACCGGATCGTGGTCCAGCGGACGACCCGCGTCGAGGCGGGCGAGGAGGAGCAGATCCTCGACGAGGCCCTGCATCCGCAGGGCCTCGGACTCGACCCGTCCCAGGGCATGGGTGACCGACGGGGGGACCGGCTCGCGTTCCCGGCGGGACAACTCGGCATACCCGCGGATGCTGGCGAGGGGGGTGCGCAACTCGTGAGAGGCGTCGGCGACGAACTGACGCACGCGCATCTCCGACTCGTGCCGGGACTGGAGCGCGTCCTCGACGTTGTCGAGCAT
>JBDIAJ010000126.1:0-11646 GCA_039812345.1 Nostocoides sp.
GCGTAGCACCCATGACGTGAATCTCCTTCAAAGACAAGGCAACCCTACCTGTGTCCACCAAACCGGGTACGGTCCAGTATGGGGCGTGGTCGCCGTTGGGGATGACGAGTGGGCCGGGGTATTCGACGACGCAGACGAGTCAGTTGTTGGTGATCGATTCGTCGCATCCGATCGCGACGGATCTGCCGTCGACGTTTGCGCCGGCGACGTCGACGACGTTGATCCGGGCGGTGCCGGAGCAGTATGTGCCGGAGTCGGCGAGTCCGGTGGCGGTGCGGGCCGGGGTGACGACGGCGCATGCGGTGTACACGATGTCGGCGGGGGATGTGCGGGCGGATGGGAGTGTGACGCCGGCGAGTCGGGTGGTGTTGGGGTTGACGGATGAGACGTTGGCGGCGTTGTCCGATGATGGGGTGCGGTTGGTGGACAACGCGATCTTGTGGGCGGCGGATCCGGGGACGGCGTCGGAGCTGGCGGTGTTGACGCCGGTGGGCCGGTGGAAGCTGGACAATCAGGTGGTGTCCGGGGTGACGTTCCCCAACGCGTATTCCACGCATGCGAAGGTCAAGGGCACGCTGTTCTCGTCGACGTCGGTGACCTCGATCGGTGGGTCGTTGACGATGACGACGACGACGGGGAGGTACCTGAAGTTCCGCGGCTTCAAGGATATGACGTATCCCACCGGTTGGAATCAGGGAGGTCATCCCGGTTGCGACCCGGATGTGCCGACTGAGCCGTGTGGTGCGGTGGTGGACCCGACCAAGAGTGCGTTGGTCATATCCAGTTCGGGTGCCACCGCCTCGCAGGATGTGGAGGCGTACCGGCCGGGGTCGGCGGCGAAGTTCCAGGTGAAGGTGTCCATCAAGCCGGTCGACTTCACGCCGGCAGTGTCGGGCCTGTTGGCCAGTCAGTCCCCGAATGTGGTCCAGATGGGGCGGAAGGAGGATCCGAGTCAGTGGAAGATCTCGGTGGAGACGGACATGCGTCCCCGGTGCGAGTTCACCGGAAGCACCCCCCTCGGCAAGAAGAGCATCGTCGCGGAACAACCCATGGCCCAGGGTTCGGTGCACCTGCAGCCGGGTGTCAATTACACGCTGACGTGCACATTGACCCGTCAGGCGGGATCACAGACCGTCAAACTGCTGATCGGCAGCACGCAAGACGCCTACGCGAACGGGAAGGGCGACACCGAGCCGGCGACCTACTCGGACTTCATCGTGTCGCCGACGACCAGTCAGATCTGGGTGGGTCACAAGCCGCCGAACACGATTGGGGGCTCGTGCAATGGGTGTGACGCGCCGGGTGACAGTTTCGCCGGCGGGATCGACGATATCTGGATCTCGAGGCAGGACTGAGAGATGACGGTGATGCGGCGACGGGATGTGGGTGCCCTGCTCGTGTCGGGGGCGGCGGCGTTGGTCACGGCACCGACCACGGCGACAGCAGCGGTGGCGGGTGGTCAGGGCAGCCGGTTGCATTGGACGTTGATCTCGCGCATGCACAATGGCCGCCCGAGTGGATTCGTCCAGGACATCGCGATGTCGCCGGAAGCGCGGGTCGTGGTGTTCCAGACGTTCCGGCCGCTGCTGCCCGACGGGGGTGGGTTCGTCGACCCGAGCCTGTACGCCTATGACCGGTCGACCAAGCGCCTGTCCATGGTCTCGGCGACCGCGGCCGGGGTCTCCGCCCGCGGTGGGGTAAATGAGCAACCGGTGGTCTCGCAGTCGGGGCGGTGGGTGGCGTTCACGACCTATTCGCCGGTGCTGAAGGCGCCGCATGCCCTGGCGACTCTGGTGGTCAAAGACCTGGTGACGGGGGCGGTTCGCCGGTTGGCGCCGGCGCCGGAGCAGTCGCCGCCGGGGGCGACGCGCCCGTTCGCGGGGGCGGCGTGGGATTGGAGCGCGGACGGGAGGTGGCTGCTGGTCGGCGGGACCTGGCCGGGACCGGCCTATGACCCGTCCTTCTGGCTCGTTGAGTGGCCCTCGGGCCGGTTCCACCCGTTGCCGTTCCACGGGCCGGAGATCAACGTGAGCAAGGTCAGCGCGGACGGGTCGGTGGTGACCGGGTCGGAGAACATCGGCTCGTCCGGTCAGGTCCCGTTCGTGGTGGATGTGGCGTCCGGGGCGCGGAGGTTGATTCCGGCCCCGCGGGGGGTGGGCCCGACCTTCGCCAACGGCACCCAGGGGGTGTACCTGTCCGGGGACGACAGGCACGTGGTGTCGTCATGGAACGTCAGCGAACTCGTCCGGGTGGTGCAGGTGTCGCGGGTCTCGGATCTGGCGGTGGAGCAGGTCCTGACCCAGGAGAACACCGGGTTGACCGCGCTGGCCGGCGCCAAGGGCATCAACCACGACGGGTCACGACTGCTGCTGGCCACCATGCGCCGCAAGCCCTCGCCGTACTACATCCCCGCGGACCTGTATGTCTATGACCGGGTGACCCGGGCCCAGACCCGGGTCACGGTGAACAGCAAGGGCGTGCCGCTGAACTCCGCGATCGACCGGGGCGTGCCCAGCGCCGACCTGCGCACCATCCTGATCGGGACCGGCGCCAACAACCTGGTCGCCGGTGACGCCCCAGTCGGGGAGTGGCTACCCATCCGCGCCAACGACGTCTTCACCGTCGACATCGACCCCGTCCACCCGTAACACCCCCCGGCTCGCCCTGGCCCGCCCCCGTCGAGAGGTCCCATAGCCCCCGTCGAGAGATCACATAAGCGGCGTCGAGAGATCACATAAGCGGCGTCGAGAGGGCAACCCTCCCCAGGCCGTGATCTTCGCCGACCGGAGGCGCTCCGCGAGCCCCGTGCCGCGTCCCCGAGGTCGAACCGAACGAGGGCGAGGTAGCGGGCCGGATCGCCGAGCATGGCGTCGCTCCAGTCGATGATCCCGGTCAGCTCCTGCGACTCGGGGTCGACGACGATGTGGTCCTCCCCCAAGTCGTTGTGACACAATACGATCCGCTGCGGGTCACGCGGCGCCGGCCGGTTCAGGAAGCGCTCCGCCATCTCTCGGTCCCGTTCGCCGAGTCGGTCCGCCACCCGGGCCACCTCCGCCGTCCTGTGTGCGAGCCACCCCACCGGATCGATGGTGCCCAGCCCCTGCCCCAGACGCTCGACCGGCACGGCGTGGACCTGCGCCAGCACCCGTCCCGGCGCCGTCCCGAGCCTCGCGGGATGTCACGCACGTGCTTGCGCAACCGGGACACCCGGCACGGCGGTGAGCAGGAGGGTACCCTCCTCCGGGAGTGCGGCGAGGAGCCGATTCGTCTGGACGTCCGTGTGCGCGGCCAGCACGCTCAGGATCAGGTCGTCACGGACCGCGGCCGCGCGTCGCTCGGCGGAGTCCACGAGCTTCGAGACCCGCAACACCAGTCGGCCTCGCGGCACGACAGGGCCCGACGACGGCGGGTCGACGGCATACGCGACGTTGTCCCACCCCTCGCCGAGCTCGGTGACCGACGCGTTCGCGAGCCGCGGGTCCAGGCGGGTGAGCAGGGCGCGGGGGTCGAGGTCCGGACGACGCGACAGGTTCACTGGCTCGGGTCGAGTCGGTCGAGAAAGGCGGCTTGGGCGGCGACCAGTCGGATCCGGGCCGTGGGCAGGTCGCACCACTCGGCCCGGTCGATCTCGGGGAAGGTGACCTGCCGACCCGACCGCGGCGGCCACTCGATCGTCACCTGATTGGATTCCCGCAGCACGACATCCGTGTCACCGGCGACCTGCACGGCATACGCCCGGACGGTCTTGCCGCCGGACTGGGTGACGCTCCCGACGTCGAACCGCCGGCCGGCTGGGGCGGCGGTCCCGGTCTCCTCGGCCCACTCGCGCTCGGCGGCCGCCTCGGGGTCCTCGGCGCCCGGGTCGTACTCGCCCTTGACGATCGACCACGCCCGCGCGTCCTTGCGCGCCCAGAACGGGCCGCCCAGGTGGGCGATGAAGACCTCGACCGCCCCGTCCGGCGCGACCCGGACCGGCAGCAGGCCGGCGCTGGTGCGGTGCCGCGCCGGGCTCACGGGGTGACCCCGTCGACATACATCCAGCGATCTCCCCGACGCGCGAACGTGCTCCGCTCGCGAAGCACCCCGCTCTGGCCGTCGGCGCGCCAGTGTGCGACGAAGTCGACCTCGCCGGCGTCGTCGGCGCTCCCGCCGGCGACGACAGCACGCACGTCGAGGTCGACCCATGTCGTCCCGGCCGGGAGGGTCAGCGAGGCGGGCCGGGTCCGCGGATGCCAGGTGCGCAGCAGGTGCTCCACCGACCCGACGACGTATGCCGTGTAGCGCGACCGCATGGTCGCCTCCGCCGTGGGCGGAGACACTCCGTCGACGACGTATGCCGCGCAGCACGCGGCATACGTCCGGCCGGTGCCACACGGGCACGGGCCGGGCGCTGTCACCTGGGGAATGGCCGGCTCAGCTCGCCGCCGGGTCGGGGACGTCGGCGGCGTCGGGGGTGGCCTCGGCGGGCGTCGCGTCGATGCCGGCCTCCGTGCGCTGCTCCGGGGTGATCGGCGCCGGGGCATCGGTCAGCGGGTCATAGCCGCCGCCGGACTTCGGGAAGGCGATGACATCGCGGATGCTGTCGTAGCCACCGAGCAGCATGACGATCCGGTCCCAGCCGAGGGCGATCCCGCCGTGCGGGGGCGCTCCGTACTTGAAGGCGTCGAGGAGAAAGCCGAACTTCTCCTGCGCCTGCTGGGGGCTCAGGCCCATGACCTGGAAGACCCGCTGCTGCACCTCGCGGACGTTGATCCGGATCGAGCCGCCGCCGATCTCGTTGCCGTTGAGCACCATGTCGTAGGCGTAGGCGAGGGCTTCGCCCGGCCGCTGCTCGAAGTCGTCGAGGAACTCCTTGGTCGGGCTGGTGAAGGCATGGTGGACCGCGGTCCACGCGCCCGCGCCGACAGCGACGTCGCCGGCGGCGACGGCGTCGGAGGCGGGCTCGAACAGCGGGGCGTCCTTGACCCAGAGGAAGCGCCACTGGTTCTCCGCGATGAGCCCGCAGCGGCGCCCGATCTCCAGGCGGGTCGCGCCGAGCAGGGCCCGGGCGCTCTTGACCGGGCCGGCGGCGAAGAAGATGCAGTCCCCCGGCTGCGCGCCGACGTGCACGGCGAGTCCGGCGATCTCCGTCTCGGAGAGGTTCTTGGCGACCGGCCCGCCGAGGGTGCCGTCCGCGCAGACGAGGACATAGGCGAGGCCCTTGTGCCCGCGCTGTTTGGCGAACTCCTGCCACCCGTCGAGGGTCTTGCGCGGCTGACTGGCGCCGCCCGGCATGACGACCGCACCGACATACGGCGCCTGGAAGACCCGGAAGGTGGTGTCGGCGAAGAAGGTGGTGCAGTCGGTCAGTTCGACACCGAAGCGCAGGTCGGGCTTGTCGGTGCCGAAGCGGGCCATCGCCTCGGCATACGTCATCCGCGGGAAGGGCGTCTCGAGCTCGACCCCGATGATCTTCCAGATCTCCGCGACGACCGCCTCGCCGAGTTCCATGACGTCGTCCTCGGTGACGAAGCTCATCTCGATATCGAGCTGGGTGAACTCCGGCTGCCGGTCGGCGCGGAAGTCCTCGTCGCGGTAGCAGCGGGCGATCTGGTAGTAGCGCTCCATCCCGGCGACCATGAGCAACTGCTTGAACAGCTGCGGGCTCTGCGGGAGGGCATACCAGGACCCCGGGGCGAGCCGCGCCGGCACGAGGAAGTCGCGCGCGCCCTCGGGCGTGGACCGGGTCAGCGTCGGGGTCTCGATCTCGACGAAGTCGCGCTCCCCCAGCACCTTCCGGGCCGCCGCGCTGACCTTGGAACGCAGCCGTATGGCGTGGCCCGGGTTGTGCGCGCCCGGGCGGCGCAGGTCGAGATACCGGTGCCTGAGCCGTGCCTCCTCACCGACGCTGGTGCGCTCGTCGATCGGGAATGGCAACGGCGCGCTCGGCGCGAGCACCTCGATTCGCTCGGCGACGACCTCGACGGCGCCGGTCGGCAGGTCGGGGTTGACATTGCGATCGGAGCGGGCGACGACCTCGCCGAGGATCCGGACGCAGAACTCGTTGCGCAGGTCGTGTGCCGCACCGGTGAGGACCTCGTCCCGGGCGACGACCTGGACGACCCCGCTCGCGTCGCGCAGGTCGATGAAGGCGACCCCGCCGTGATCGCGCCGCTTGGCCACCCAACCGGTCAGGGTGACGCTCTGGCCGACCTGCTCGGGGCGCAGGCTGCCGGCTTCGTGGGTGCGCAGCACGGTGGATCGTTCCTTCGAATCGGGGCGGGGGCTGACCGCCCAGTCTACGGACCCGCGACCACTGGTTTTCCGCCCGATGCCACGCCACGACTCCGCGCGCCGGAAGTCATCCGCTGCCGAGCGGGGTTTCGGCAGTGAGGTCGGCCCGCGTTCGACGACCCGCGAGTGGCAGTATGCCGAGCGTGACCGCAGCCGCACACGCGCCCGCCGGGCCGACCCTGACCCGATCCGACCTCGTCGTCCTCGGCGGTGGCGGGCTCGCCGTTCTTCTCGCGGCCCTGACGCGCTATGTCGGCGCCGGTCAGATCCTGCCGTTCCTCTGCTCGGCCGTGGCGGTGACGCTGCTCGCCTCCCTCGTCGGCCGTTCCGTCGAGCAGCTCGGCGACCGGTTCGGCCCCGGCGCCACCGGCGTGCTCCAATCGGCGCTGGGGAACCTCCCGGAGCTGTTCATCTCGCTCTTCGCCCTCAAGGCCGGCCTCGTCGGCGTCGTCCAGGCCGCCCTGATCGGGTCGATCCTCGCCAACCTCCTGCTCGTCCTCGGCCTGTGCTTCATCGTCGGGGGGCTCAAACACGGCCCGCAGAACCTCGATTCCAAACGGGCGCAGTCGATCATCGTCCTCATGGTGCTCTCGGTGGCCGCCATGGTCGTGCCGAGCATCGCGCACTATGTCCACACACCGGTCAGCGAGCACGAGAGCGCCTTCTCGATCTACGCCTCCGTCCTCCTCCTGCTCGTCTTCGCGGTGACGCTCCCGGCGTCGCTTCGGCGCGGAAGCGAGCAGGAGGAGCCGGACGTCGACATGCACCAGGAGGCCCCGCGCTGGCCGGTCTGGCTCGCAGTCGCACTCCTCGCGCTCGCCGCGGTCCTCGCCGCCTTCGTCAGCGACTGGTTCGTCGCCGCGCTCGAGCCGGCGATGGAGGCCCTGAACATCTCCCAGGCCTTCGCCGGACTCGTGGTCGTCGCCATCGCCGGCAATGCCATCGAGAACGTCGTCGGGATTCAGTTGGCCGCCGCCAACCGCTCCGAATACGCCTTCTCCGTCGTCATCAACTCCCCCATGCAGATCGCCCTCGTCCTCGCCCCGCTGCTGGTCATCCTCAGCCACGTCTTCGGCTTCGCGGCCCTGACCCTCGTCTTCTCCCCGATGCTCGTCATCTCGGTCGTCATCGCGGTCATCCTCACCGCGTTCATCACCTTCGACGGCGAATCCACCTGGGCCGAGGGCGCATCACTCCTCGCGGTGTATGCCGTGATCGCCGGCTCGTTCTGGTGGGGCTGAGCCAGCGCGTCCACAACCGCGGCGACGAAAGGCCGATGTCGGTGGCGAGGCAGAGGGCGCCGATGATGAGCGCACTCAGCGCAGCGGCCAGGGACGTGGGTAGTGACGGGGGTCCTTGGACGATTCGGACGTAGTGCGCCCATGGCGCGGATGGGCCGTATGTCAGCATGACGAGCATCACCCCGGTCAGGAGCGCACCGGCCGCGGCGGGTGACGCAAGTGCGAGGGCGATGGCAGTCAAGCCGGTGAGAAAGGCAGTGTTGCGCGGAACGGCGAGGTCTCTGCCAGGAGTTGCCAGGGTGATGACCAGAACAGAGAGATTCAGAGCGAGCAGCACCGCGGCGTCGCGCAGACCGATGCGCCGCACGGCATGCTCGCTCAGGTGTGTGCGGCGAGCGGCCAATGCCCAGGCGAAACCGAGCGCCAGGAGATAGGGCGCGAGAGTGGACCAGGTGATGATGCTGTCCCCACTGCCGACGATCACCGGAAAACCGACACCGAGGTGACTCGCCGACGGGACGATGGAGGAAATGACTGCCCCAAGCGAAAGCCAGGGTAGCGCGCGCGCCGCGCCATACAGGCTCACGCGCGACAGGCCCGAATCGTCTGCGCCGCCCATCGCTCCTGCTCCGTCTCCGACATTCCGCGTAGGGTAGACAGTAGTTGGGCGATGTCCAAATCCTGGTCCGGGTTCGACATGTCGGCGCTTTGGCCCATCTTCTGAGCGAGCGCGGCAGCGAGGGGTCGCTCATAATCGGTCGCCCCGCAGCCGACGCTCTGGGAAACGTTGATTGCGAGGGCGTATCGAAGCTGATCGAGGCTGGCGTCACTGTGCCATGCGAATGTCAGGCCGTGCCCAGTCGGGTCCTCGCTCCAGTCTTTCGGAAGGTGAATGCCCAGCGAGCCACTGGCTTGCCGAATCTGGGCGATTCCCGCTTCGATTTGAACAAGTTGACGGCGATGTTCAGGCCAGACACAGATCTGGAGGCCCTGCCGCTGTTGGCACGTGGTGCGAGTATCTCGGGAGGTCAACTGGCCGCCGGTGACCATGGAAATCTGCCCAACGGCCCCCAATGATATCGCCACCGCGAGCGACGTCACCAAGGTCAGCGAACGAGCGCGCACCCCACGCTGCGTCATGCACGTGATCAAGCTGCCCGCCAGCAGCACAGCGCAGACAACGATGCACACGGCCAAGGCGCGGGTACTGATCTGCTGGGTGTTGTCGCAACACGGGGCGGCGATGCCGGTGACGACCGTTCGCCCCAACGAACTCGATGGATCGGCGACGGCGAGGGCGACAGCGGCATACGTCAGTGCCATCGCAATGGGGACGGCCACGAGCGCCGGGGCCACACACCCCACCGCGGCACCGAAGCCGGCTGCCGCTGCCAGAGTCGACAGGAGTGCCAACGCAAGGAGGACTTCGGTGCGCCCACGCGGCAATCCCGTGACATCGACGACGACGAGAAGGGCGACCACAAGGGCGACCACCACTCCCGGACCGATCAGGCGAGCGAGTGCCTTGCCGCGGTGCGCACCACCGAAAGTGGCGTCGAGCCATGGACGTGCCCGTGCAGAGTCCCACGCGGTCCAGCCCGCAACCATCGGCGCGACGACAACCAGTGAAATCGCCGCCTGCGAGAGAGCGACCAGCGGGTAGTCTCCGAAGAACTCGCGCTGTGCGACGGAACCGGCATAGGTCGCGGCCGCGATGAGCGGAATGAAGAGCCAACCCGTCGACCAGCGCAGCGCACGAAGGAAACTCACGGGCCACTCATCAACGAGGTGAAGGCTGACTCAGCCCTGCGGGCCACATCGGGGCCATGTCCGCGGCTGAGGAAGTCGTCCATGGACCCGTCGAAGACGATGCGACCGCCCTCGAGCACCACCACCGAGTCAACAAGCTGATCGACGTCGTCCAATTGGTGCGTCGAGATGACCGTGGGGCGATCCAGGCTCAGCAACACCTCTCGGAAGCGGGCCCGTTGGGTCGGGTCGAGGCCGGCGGTGGGCTCGTCCAGCAGCAGCAACTCCGACGGACGGGCCAGTGCCTCCGCGAGGCCCACCCGACGAAGCTCGCCGCCCGACAACTGGGCCGGGTCCCTGTTCCGTTCTCCGGTGAGGTCGACCTGGGCGATCGCCTCGTCGGCGGCCGCGCGCGCCGCGCTCTCGCTCCGGCCGCTCAACCACGCCGCGAAGGCGATCTGTTCCGCAACGTTCAGCCGCGGCATCCGGGTGATGTGCTGAGGCATCATCGCGACGCGCTGGCGCAATTCCTTCGAGGTGGTCTCATGTCCGTCGATGAGCACTGCCCCGAGTCTCGGGGAAATGGCGCCGGAGAGCAGGCGCATGGTTGTCGTCTTTCCGGCACCATTGCGACCAAGGAGCAACGTCCGTCCAGTCGAGGGTACGGACCAGTTCAGGCCGTCAAGAATGACTTTCCGTCCGCGACGTAACATGACTGAGCGGAGCGTCACAATCATCGAGGATCAAGAGCCCCCAGGAGCGCTTGCCAGGATAATGACGTCATGGTTCAGTATTCGACTTTCGACGTCCCGGAGAAGGTGCCGGTTGACCCCGCGCCGCTCTTGATCGTGAAGTGAATATCACCCTTGGTGCCCGCGGCGTAGGTAACCCACGCGTCACACGTCGCAGCAATCCCTCCGACCTTCTCGTCCGGAATCGGCCACTGGTGGTCCTTGTAGATTCCGATCGAGGCCACACTCGTGCAGCCTGTGATTCGGGCGCGGTTGGTCGCGCCATCCGTGTTGAGATCTGTCCATGTCCGAGAACCGAAGCCATTATTGGCGTGGGAGATGGGGCTGGTGAAGTTTCCTTCTGTCCAGGCTGGCGAGGAGACCAGCAGGCAACCGAGCACGACAGGACCGACCTTCACGTATGCCGTCAGAGGTGAGTTCGCGGGGGGGGGCAGAGCCACGTGTTTCTCCTTCGAAAGACGGGACACCCGTACCCTACCTTCAGGGCGCTCCACCTGCATCTGGAACGACGGGACGTCAGGCGGATTCCGTTGAGTCAGGAGGGACGCAGGCGCTCCCAGAGGGGCCAGGGGGCGTCGGCGGCGCGCAGCCGAGACCAGCCGTCGGCGCGCGCGGCATACGCCGAGAGGATCGCCACCACCGTGTGGGGATTGTGCAGGCGCCCGTCCAGGACCGCCTCGTGCGCGTCATCGAGCGGCACCCAGCGGACCTCCATCCCGAGTTCCTCGCCCGTGCGCGTATGCCGATCCCCCGCCGGCACGTCCGTCACCTCCCGCGCGAGATAGATCCGCAGGGCCTCGCTCGTGTAGCCCGGCGAGGTGAAGTAGTCGATGAGGGTGTTCCAGCGCGCGGCGACGAGATCGGCCTCCTCGGCCAGTTCCCGCTGCGCCGCCAGCAGCGGCGGCTCGCCCGCGATATCGGTCAGACCGGCGGGAATCTCCCAGTCCCGCAACCCGATCGGGTGGCGGTACTGCTGGACCAGCGCGACCCGCTCGTCGGCGTCGAGGACGAGGATGCCGACCGCGCCGGGGTGATCGATGACATCACGCGACACCACGCCCGCGGTGCCGAGGTCGACCCGGTCCCGCCGGACGTCCCACACCAGCCCGTGATAGACGACCTCGGACCCGACGACGGGCTGCGGGTCGAGCAGATCCTCGAGCGCCGCCGCCTCACTCATCCGCCGCCGCCTCACTCATCCGCGTCGGCGGCCCTCGGCGGGTCCACCTCGACCAGCCGCAGCGAGCGCTGTCGGTCCATGGCCGCACCGATCAGCCCGGCGAACAACGGGTGCGCCCGGTTCGGACGTGACTTGAACTCCGGGTGCGCCTGGGTGCCGACGTAATACGGGTGGACATCCGCGGGCAGTTCGACGAACTCGACGAGATTCCCGTCCGGCGAGGTGCCGCTGAACACGAGGCCCGCCTCGGCGAGCCGCTCGCGATACTGGTTGTTGACCTCGTACCGGTGCCGGTGCCGTTCCTCGACCGACACCGCGCCGTAGGCCCCGGCGACGACCGAGCCCTCGAGGAGCTTCGCGGCATACGCGCCGAGCCGCATCGTGCCACCGAGATCCCCGGCGCCCTCGACGAAGGCGAGCTGCTCGGCCATCGTCGCGATCACCGGCGCGG
>JBDIAJ010000127.1:0-11539 GCA_039812345.1 Nostocoides sp.
GGGCAAGACCGTGCGCAAGCACGCCTGCATCGACGGCCCCGAGATCGACGCCCACATCATCGACTGGGACAAGTTCTTGCCCCGCTTCGGGCAGTTCAAGAAGCAGGAGCAGGCGAGCCGGGCCCGCCACGGCCTGGCCTGAAAGATCGATCGCCGTCGCGCCTCGTTGCGGTCAAGGCGCGGCGGCGATCGACCGCCGTCGGCCGCCGGGAACCGATCGAAACTCGGCGGGCCGCAGCACTGGCACTCGACGTCGGGGACCGTCACCATTGGGGCACCACCCGGCGACGAAGGGGCAGGCTCGTGGACGAGGCGTATGCGGCATACCTGGAACGGGTGCGGGCCCACCGCGGCGAGTTGGGTGAGGCGATGCGCGCGCTCGATGAGGCCCTGGCACTGCCGACCGGCCTGGGGTCACTGTGGCGGCGGCGGGTGCGGGCGGCGCTGACCGAACTCGCCCACGACGTCCAGACCCACGTCGATCTCACTGAGGCGCCCGGCGGACTGTATGCCGATCTGCGCGAACGCGACCCACGCCTGGCTGGCGGCGTGGACGCGCAACTGGCCGACCACGTCCACTATCTCGCCGAGGTCGACCGGCTCCTGGCCGAGCGCGACGACGGCGTCGAGGATGTGACGGGGCACCGGGACTCCCTCAACAACCTCCTCGCCCACCTCGCCCGCCACCGCCAGCGCGGGTCCGACCTGGTCTATCAGGCGTATGCCGTCGACATCGGCGGCTCGGGCTGAGGCCGCTGGGGCGAAGGCGGGTCAGGGGCGCAGGACGATCTTGCCGGTCGCGCGGCGGTTCTCCAGATCGTCGAGCGCGCCGGCGACCTCGGCCAGGGGAACGAGGGCGCCGATCGGAGGGTCGATGGCCCCGGACTCCATGAGGGGAAGCAGGTCGTCCCACTGCTGCCTCACGTATGCCGCTCCGCCCGCCCCCATCCAGTAGGCCCCCCACCCCACACCGACGACACTGATGTTGTTGAGCAGCAGGCGGTTGACCCTGACCTCGGGAATCGATCCGCCGGTGAAGCCGATGACGAGCAGCCGGCCGAGAGTGGCGAGGCAGCGGAGGGAGTCGGTGAAGCGATCCCCGCCGACCGGGTCGACGATGATGTCGACGCCGCGGCCCTGGGTCAGATCGGCGACCGCGTCCCGGAATCCCTCGGCCGCCACGACCTCGTCGGCACCCGCCGCGCGAGCGACGTCAGCTTTGCCGGGGTCGGACACCACGGCATACGTCCTGGCGCCGCAGGCCTTGGCGAGTTGGAGTGCGGCCGTGCCGATCCCGCCAGCGGCGCCGTGGACGAGGACGCTGTCGCCGGGCTGGATGCCGCCGCGCTTGACGAGGGCGAAGTGGCAGGTGAGGTAGTTCATCGGCAACGCGGCCCCGGCCTCGAACGACAGTCGCTCGGGCAGCGGGAAGACGAAGGCGCGGTCGACGGCGACGTGCTCGGCATACCCGCCGAAGCCGGGGAAGGCGGCGACCCGGTCGCCGACTCGGAACTCGCTTCCCTCGGGGGCGCTGGCGACAACTCCGGCGACCTCGGCGCCCGGGACGAAGGGCAGCGCGGGCTTGATCTGATACAGGCCGCGGGTGAGAAGGGTGTCGGGGAACGCCATACCGGCGGCCTTGACGTCGACGAGCACCTTGCGGGAGCCGGGATCGGGAGTGGGGAGGTCGACGACTTCGACCGAGGAGGGACCATCGAGCCGGGTGACCTGGACTGCGCGCATGTGGCCACGCTATCGCCGGGTCGGGAATGGATCGAGGCGACTGGTAGTTGCCCATTCAACGGCGCGTCCGCGCCTTGTCCCCCACGCTCGAGGAGCAGCACGTGAAAATCGGCATCATCATCGGTTCCATCCGCGACGGCAGCGTCGGCCAGTCGGTGGCCGACTGGATTCTCGCCCAGGTCGACGGCAACACCGAGGCGGAGTTCACGATCCTCGACCTGAAGTCGTTCAACGTGCCGCTGCTGACGTCGGCGACAGTGCCGGGCGCGGCGAACAAGGTCTATGACAGCCCCGAGGTCACCGCCTGGAGCCAGGCCGTCGACGCGTGCGACGGGTTCATCTTCGTGACGCCGGAATACAACCACTCGGTCCCCGGCGGGTTCAAGAACGCCTTCGACTCCCTCGGGTCCGAGTGGGGCGGCAAGACCGTCGCCTTCGTGTCGTATGGCGCGGAGTCCGGTGTCCGCGCCGTCGAGCACTGGCGCCAGATCGTGTCGAACTTCTCGATGGTCGACGTCCGGCAGCAGCTCTCGGTGTCGCGGTTCTTGGAGTTCGGGCCGGACGCGTTCACGCCCAACGACCGCCGCGCCGACGAGTTCCAGACGCTGCTGGGCCAGCTCCTCCCGCTCACCGCCAAGCTCCGCGGCTGAGTTCAACACCTCGATAGCGTTACAAGGTCGCGGACCCACGGACTTCGCCACCCGCCTCGCGGCCTCACGCAAGCTCCCTAACCGACAGACTCCTGTGAGACGGGGAAGCCGGTCTGAAAACTAGGCTGGGGCGGGGGACAGGAGAGCAGGTTCATGGGTATCTCAATTCCTCCGGTAGCGCATCGACCGAGGTGGTGGAGGGTCCGCGGTCGGGTCGTCCGGCGCGGCGGTCGTTCAGTGCCGAGGAGAAGCGTCGATTGGTCGCTGAGTATGACGCGACACCGCGGGGCCAGAAGGGCGTGATGCTGCGTCGGGAGCGGCTGTACGACTCCCACATCACCGAGTGGCGGGCTGCTGTGGCGGCGGGCACGCTGGACGCGCCGCCACAGCGTGGCCGGCCGAAGGGGTCGAAGAGGACCCGGACCCCCGAGCAGGCCCCCTTTGCGGCATCGCTCGCACCCGTGAGTGCGCGCATGTGCCCGCTGCCCCCCTGATCCCGCGCCTGCGCCGCGTCCGCCGTGGTCGCGGCCTGCACAACCAATACGGTGTGGGCATAGGCGAACGCGGATCCGGGTATAGGTCCGTCCCGGCGCACCGAAGCGCCGTCCGAGGGAGGGACGACGGCGTCATATGTGGCGCCCGGGTCATAGGCCGCCGGCGGGCCGCGCTCGGAGCCGGACTCTGTCACAACAGACGTCTGGTGCTGGTCGTCGTACGCGTGGTGCGCCGCCGCCGT
The DNA here is from genome assembly GCA_039812345.1 of Nostocoides sp. GTDB lineage: Bacteria > Actinomycetota > Actinomycetes > Actinomycetales > Dermatophilaceae > Nostocoides_A. The sequence continues at coordinate 3,130 of JBDIAJ010000127.1, forward strand.
CAACCGGACGTCAGCGACGCCGCTGGGGATTGGCGCCACGAGCAAGGCGAGCAGGGTGGCGGCCACAGTGGCCACGAGCGCGCCGAACCATCTACTCAGCGCTGAATTCGTCGATTTCTGTACTGACCATAACGTCCGCCGGAGTGTCGGGCGCACCGGGTCGTGTTTCGATAACGCGGTCTCTGAATCATTCAACGCGACCTACAAGAAGGAACTCATCCACACGCGCCCGTGGCCGGACGTCGCGAGCGTCATCCGTGATTCCCGGAACTGGTTCATCTACTAACAACCTGTTCCGTCGCCATTCTTCGATCAACTACTTGACACCCTACGAAAAGGAGCTAGGCTGGACAAAGATCAGCGAACTACCCCAGAATAATCCCGCAGCCTAAAACGGTGTCCACAAAACTGGGTACACTCCAGCCCGGCACACGAGAGGAGATGCTCATCATCGAACACCGGTGTCGCTCTCGACCACAACTGCGGTAGCTTCACTTCCAGTGCCTTCTGTGCGCGGACCGAATCAGGACTTCAACTACCCCGATTCTCCCGCCACAGAAGGCACTCCACGATCAGACCCGCCGCACCCACCCCAAACAACCCGATCCATCCACGGATCGAGGCTAATTCTTCCCCGGCGTCACCACCAACGACGGAGCGCCGTCGACAGCTGGCGCCTCCCGAAATAGGACCAAGCCCGGGGCCGGCTCAAGCCGTCACCCCGGGGCCAGCTGGACTTGACACAGACACCACCCGCCTCGCCACCGCCCGCAAGACCGCCGGCCTGACCCAGCAGGTCCTCGCCGACCGCGTCGGCATCCACGTCTCCCAACTCCGCCGTTACGAAGCCGGCACCAACCAGCCCACCCTCGACGTCCTACGCGCCCTCGCCGTCGCCCTCTCCGTCACCACCGACTCCCTCGTCTTCGGCAACACCCAACGCGGCCCACAATCAGAGAACCTCCGCCTCCGCATGGAAGCCCTCGACCACCTCGAACCCGACGAACAAGCACTCGTCATCGCCATGATCGAAGGCGCACTCCTCCGCCACCACGCCCGCCAACTCAACGTCAGCTGAAGTCAGGGAAGACTGGCTGCCCAGGAACGCCCTTCGAGTTCACAACGCTCACGCAACGAGCGATAGGACGATGGCTGGGCTTCAACGGCCTCCAGGGCAACACCGATCGCCATCAATGCCGATTGGACTGCCGGAGAGGCCAGCACGCGATCGGAGGAGCCAGGCGCGTTGAGGTCCAAGTCGGGGTGCGCCTGAAGAGTGGCATAGTCAGCCGCCTCGTACACCTGCCGCGCCGCCCATGCCGCTTCCTGAGCCCGGTCAGTCAGCCAAGTGCGCACTGCGTACGCCGTTGCCGCCGCAGCGTTCTGGCCATAGCCCATCTCAAGAGTCCAACCGTCCTCGTCGATAGGGACCAAGGCTTCGCTCTCGGACTGCATCGCGTCCGCGATGCGCACTCCGCCATCCGCCGCCGCCCAAGCCTCCGAGAGCACCACACCCAGCCGATGGCTCAGCTCAGGAGCGCCGATCGACTGGGCGTACCGCTCGAACAGAGGAAACAGCCACTGCGCACATGCCGACGCGAAAGCCGTCTTTGCGGATTGGCCCAAGAGGCCGAGCCTCTCAACCAGTTCAGGCTCGCTGTAGCGCAGCATCACCCACCAGCCCCGTACCACCAAGCCGAAGTCGGACTGGTGATGGTCGCCCCATTCTGTTCGAGGAAAGCTTGACAAGCCGCACAGATCGGCCGGGAAACACCGATGCCTTGTGGTGTCAGCCCGGCGCCACGCGCCCCATTGACGGCCGTCACCTCAGCATGGGCACCCGGAGAGCTCGCAAGCATCTCGCCCTCGCTGGCCATCTCACGCTGCAACGGGCTCAAGTCACGACCACCGCCCGCGAGCACACGACACCCTCCCGCGTACTCAGAACTGCGGTTGTCCTCGAGTTCTGCGCGATCGGATCAAGTACCCCATGCACCTCAGCAGCGCGCGCCTCCAAGCCTGCGGTGTTTGCGGCAACACCGGTAGCGGCCACGATCTCAGCGTTTGGAGGGGCGTTCCCCCAGCGTTGACCTGCGGAAACACTCTCGTGGACCCCGACGACGTATGCCGTCGCGGGGGTTGAGGCCCCGACGCGAGTCTCGGCTGCCGTCGGGGTGGTCGCCGACGCGGTTCCGGCGCCGAGCAGGGCCACGAGGGCGGCGGCTAGTGCGGCTAGGACAAACCTCCACCACCTCGTCTTCGAGGGCCGGCTCACCGTGGTCATGGGGTCAGTATCGCGGCTGTATGCCGTGGCTGTCCGGGTCGACACGAGACCGGTCACCACAGTTGGCGGTGAGCGGCTTTCTCCCGCCGTGACAGGGCCTCGACCGTCGCTCTGACAGCGGCGACCAGGGTTGGGATGTCGCGGTCGTACACCCGCCCGGAATCGACGCGGGCGGTGAGGTCTTCGAGGTCGTCGACGAACTCGGCCACCGTGCCAGGGCGCATCGCCACCGGTGTTTCGACGCGGTGGTGCTGGACCACGGTGACCGTCTTGACCGTTTCGATCTAGCGGTCGACCACCTCGACCGCGGCGAGGCCGGAGGCGGCTGCGCGGGCTTGTTCCCAGGCGCGGTGCCGGCACGTGGTTGAGCACCATTTCGGCACCCGCCCACGGGTGGGGACGGACACCTCCTTGGCGCACCAGCCGCACGCGATGACCTGCCCTGGCGCCCTCGGCGAGGGGCGTGCCCGACTGGTGGGTGGCTGCTCTTTAGCTGCCGTGGTTGGGCTGCTCACGACTGGCCTCCAAGGGTGGGGTTCGTGTCATCGATGTGGTGACAACGACTGCGGGGCACCTGGCAGGTGCCAGAGGTGTAGCGCTGAAGAACGGGCCCGATCCGGGCGCCGAGGCCAGGCGGCTTGTTTCGTGGCAACGATAAGCCCGCGACCTGGAATGCATGAGGTGTGTGGGGCAGCGCATCCAGCGAAAACGTGGGTCGGCGGAGCGCGCGGACTCGGGCGTGGGGACGAGCAGGTCAGGCGCTGCGTCGGGCGAGGTGGGCGGTGTGTTCGTGGGCGTCGTCCAGCGCGTCGGTGAGGGCGCGGGCGGCGTCGCCGGTGGTGGCCAGGTGGGCACTGATCGCGGTGCGGGTGCTGGTGGGGTCGTGGCGTTGTCCGGTCTCGTCGACGGCCACCAGGGACCCGGCGTCGACGGCTGTGGTGAGGGAGGCCTCTACGGCGGTGAGGATCTGCGGGATCCGGGAGGTCAGGAGGGCGAGTTCGCCGAGGAGGTCGTACACCTGCCCGACGTCGAGCCGCTCACCCGCGAGGTGGTGTCCCAAGGTGCGGATCGCCTCGGCCGCGGCGCGTGCGTACTGCACCGGATCTCGGGCCGGGTCGGTGCTCATGTCGGGTCGTCGTCCGATCCGGCAGGCCCACGGTTCTCTTCCTCGTTCTCTGATTCAAGAGCAGCAGCAAGAAGATCACGGGGCGATGCCCGCAGCGAGCTGATGAACTGCTCCGGCTCGGCGTCGGGATCGCGGCGCCTGGAAGGTGGCATGGGTTTGGTCGCGGCGGGGTGCGTTGCACCATGAACGGCTTGCAGGGCCCGGATCGAGACCTGGGCGTAAATCTGGGTGGTGGACAGTTCGGCGTGGCCGAGCATCGCTTGGACGTACCGGATGTCGGCACCGCCTTCGAGCATCACGGTGGCGAGGGTGTGCCGGAACAGGTGGCACGCCCCTTCCTTGGCGACGCCGGAGGCTTTGACGTACTCGCGGACCCGTTGGGTGAGCCGGTCCAACGAAAACCCGGTGCCGTCGACCGTGAGGAACAGGGTCCCGTCGTCGGGTTCGACCACCAGCTTGGGGCGGGCGCAGGTCAGCGCATCAATCGCAGCGCCGAAACACCGCGCCGACCACGTCATCCCCGCACGCCGGGCGGTCGAGTTCGCTCGACCGCACCCAACAACTCCCTCATGGAAGCCGCGCTTGACCACCCGGTCCACGCTTCAGGTGACATCGATCACAGGCTTCTCCAACGACTTGGGGCGGTGGCGCCCACCGACCGCGCACTCGCCCGATTGGCGGCAGGGGCCGTCGGGGCTCAGGCAGGGTGGTGGCCGAGTGCGGCGGCGTCGGCGAGGCACTCGGCGGCGGGGCGGACCCCGCTCGTCGTGCCCACCTCAGTCAGACATGCTGCGGCGGCGGCCACCCCGAGCCGCAGGCAGGCGTCGACGGGCTCCGCGGCATACCTCGCGAACAGCACACCCGCGGCGAAGGCATCGCCCGCGCCGGTGGTGCCGCGGACGCGCGCGGGCGGCATACGGACCGAGCCGTGGCGCCAGGTGCGCCCGTCGCGATCGGCCGCGACGCACCCGGCCGGGAAGTGCACCACCGCTAGTCGCCGTATGCCGCGCCTCACCAACTCCCGTGCGATCACCTCCATTGCGCCCCAGTCGATCTCGTCGCCGACGCTGGACGCAGGGGGTTCGCGTTCGGTGAGGGCCGCCGCCTCTAGTTCGTTGACGACGATCGTGTCGAGATGCGGCAGGCACGGCAGGGCGAGCTCGCGGAGCCGGGCGGCGGGGAGGTCGACGAGTTCGAGATTGGTCTGCGCGCCGGCCTCGGTGGCGGCGCGCAGGACCGCCGACCACCCATTCCCGCCATCGGGGGTCGGCGCGTCCATGAGCGGGTGCAGGCCCGGCGACCCGAGGTGAACCATCCGCGGGGCGAGCCGCTCGACCTCCGCCAGGACGATCCCGGGCTCGAGGAGGGCGTTGGCGCCGACGTGATGGAAGAACGTCCGCCGGCCGCCGTTCCGCTCGACCATGGCGTCGGTGAACGACGTGACTGCTCCCGCGCGGGTGACCAGACCGGTCACGTCGATGCCGAGCGCCGTGCACTCGTCGCGGATGAATGCCCCGTGGACGTCGTCCCCGACCACACCGGCGACCGCGATCGTGAAGTCCGCGCCGAGCCGGGCCAGGTCGACGGCGAGGTTGAGCCCGGGCCCGCCGGTGCACAGCGACACATCGAGGATCGAGGCGAGGTGATCGCGCGCGGGATAGGCGTCGATGACCTTGTTGACATCGACGACGACGCATCCGGCACACAGGATGCCGCGGGAGAGCGGCATACGGCTCACTCCACGACGGGATCGGCGAGCGCCGGGTCGGTGATCGCGAGATCGGTATCGATATCCCGTTGCGGCGCAAGGCCCTTCTCGGCGAGGGCGGCGTGGTAGCTGTGGACCGCGGACTCCGGTGACTGATCGCCGGCAAGGACCGCCCGCATGAGCCGGACGAGGTCGAGCTGCGACTCGGCCCGCTGGATCTTGCGCCCGAAGAGCGCGACCCGGGCACCGGCCGCCTGGCCGCGGGCGAGGAGTTCGAAGGTGTCGCGGGTCGTGCCCGCCGAGCCGCCGAGGATGCCGACGACGAGGCTCGGGTCGTGCTCGACGAGTTCGGCGACGGCGTCGGACCCGTTGTAGGCCATCTTGAGGAAGGACGGGCGTTGCTCGCTGGTGACCCCGGCGAGGCAGCGGACGATCGAGTCGTTGACGAACGCGCCGACCTGCTCGGGCGCGAGCCCGACGGGTGCGTTGGGGTTGAAGACCTCGAGGAAGTGCCGTATGCCGAGCGCGCTCGCCTCTCGCCGGAAGGCGGCGTAGGCCTCGAGGGTGGCGAGGTCGCAGTCGAGGTCGTTGTTGAAGGTCATCGAATAGAGGACGAGATCGCAGAACGGGCGGATGCTCTCGAGGTCGGCGGTGCGGAAGGGGCGCGAGGGGTGGGTGGGATAGCTGCCGCCGCGCGCGTTCCAGATGTCGGTCGTGTCATTGGCGCGTATGGCGAGGGTCACCTCGTCGCCGAGAGCCTCCTCGCGGGCGAGGATCTGGGCGTTGGACGCCGAGGTAAGGACGATGTCGAGGAGGTCGGCGTCGACGAGGGTGCGGATGTCGAGGAGGAAGTCGCGACGGGTCTTGTATTGGTGGGGGCGGGCTCTCCCGGCGGAGACGTCAACGCCTGGGCGCGGGCCGGGCGCGGTGACCCCGAAGGCCATGTCGGGGTCCTTGGCATCGGCGAGGATGAAGTCCTCCCGCGTGTCCTCCCCGGCGAGGATGTGCCGCAGCTTGCGGTCGAGGCGGCGCAGGGCTGTGGTCTTGGGGCCGTTGAGCGTGGGGGTCGGCGACACGTCGGGGCCTTTCGCGCACTGGTGAGGGGAGGCCCTCCGAGGCTATCGCGAGTCTCTGGTCGGCCTGCCTGCTCGGTCGGGTGGCGGGCGGGTTGGCTAGCGTTGCCGGCATGGAGGAGCGAGCGGTCACGACCACCGACGAACTCGTCGAGCTCATCGGCCAGCCGGCGCCGAGGGCGCGGGTCAAGGTGCGCCCCAGCCTCGACGACGCCGACCGGCGCTGGCTGGCCGCGTCACGGCTGTGCCTGATCGCGACCAGCGACGCGGCGGGCCGCTGCGATGTCTCGCCCAAGGGTGACCCCGCCGGGACCCTCGTCCACGTCCTTGACGACGTGACGATCGCCATCGCCGAACGCCCGGGGAACCGACGGGTCGACGGTTATCACAACATCCTCGCCAACCCGCATGCCGGGCTGATCTTCCTCGTCCCCGGACGGTCGGACACGCTGCGGGTCAACGGCCGGGCCCGGCCCGTCGCCGACGCGCCGTGGTTCGACGCGCTGGTCGTGCGCGGTGCCCGGCCGGTCCTCGCCCTCGTGGTCGAGATCGAGGAGGTCTTCGGGCACTGCGCCAAGAGCCTCATCCGCGGCGAGGTGTGGCACCCGGAGACGTGGAACCCCGGGGCGGTCCTCGAGGTGGGGGCCACCGCCCGCGAGCGGCGCGCGCACGGGTTCGCCGACGAACCCGACCCCGGCGCGACGGTGACGGAGCTGGAGGAGGGGCAGCTCGCGGCATACGGCATCGTCGGCGGGGTCGGACTGTATTGAGTCCCTCCACGTCCGGAACCGCGCTGAGGTCCCGAACCGCGCTGAGGTCTGGTGTTCGGACCGAGGTCGGATGTTCAGACGTACGACCTCGGTCCGAACACCAGACCTCAGCGGAAGTTGGGCCGGGCGTGGGGCGGGGGCGGGCGCGGGCGCGGGCGACGGGACGGGCGACGTCGGCGATCTGGGCTGGGTTGACCCGGCAGCAGCCGCCGACGAGGCGGGCACCGGAGGCGAGCCAACGGCATACGGCATCGGCGTCGAACCCGCTCTCCCCCACCCACGTCCGCCGTATGCCGTCCCACCCCTCGCCGCTGTTGGGGTAGGCGACGAGGGGGAGGGCCGAGGCGGCATGCGCCCGCGGGAGCAGCGCGTCGAGGTCGCGCGGGTCGGTGCAGTTGACGCCGACGGCGATGATCTCGGGGACATCCCGCGCGGCCCGCCACACGAGCGCCGGGTCCTCACCCGAGCGCAACCGGTCGCCCGCGCAGGTCATCGCCACCCAGGCCGGTATGCCGCGTCCCGCCACCTCCGCCAGCAGCGCCTCCGCTTCGCTGACCCCGGCGATCGTCTCGATCGCGAGGACGTCCGGCTCGGCCGCGCACAGGACGTCGAGGCGCCGGCGGTGCCAGTCGCGCAGCTGCGCGACCGTGAGGCCGTGGTCGGCACGGTATTCGGAGCCGTCGGCGAGAGAGGCGGCATACGGGCCGATGGAGGCGGCGACCCAGCCGTCGACACCCTCGGCGGCGAACGCCTCCCGCGCGAGAGCGACGCTCCGGCGCAGCGCGGACTCCGTTGTCGCCGCATCGAATCCAGCCGACGCGAAGCCGGTGAACGAGACCTGGTAGCTCGTCGTCACGAGGACGCGCGCCCCGGCCCGGACGAAGTCGCGATGCGCCTCGACGATCTCGGCCGGGTCGTCGAGCAGCAGCCGCGCCGACCACAGCGCGTCGGAGAGGTCGTGGCCGCGGGCCTCCAGACGCGTCGCCATCCCGCCGTCGAGGACGACTGGACCGCGGGCGAGTGCGGGGGCGAGCGGCTGCGGACTCATGCCCGGCGGCTGTAGGCCCAGCCGGGACCGCGCAGGAGGAAGGAGAAGCGGTCGTGCCAGCCGCGGGCCGAGGCGATGTCGCGGACGATGTCGCGCCACTCGTGGGTGGCGATCCGCGCGGGTTTGTGGGTGTCGATGTTGCGGGTCAGCCCATAGACGACCGGCTCGCCCTCGGGCTCGAAGGTCCCGAACAGCTTGTCCCAGACGATGAGGATCGAGCCGTGGTTGCGGTCGAGATAGCGCGTGTTGGACCCGTGGTGGACCCGGTGGTGGCTCGGGGTGTTGAGGATCTTCTCGAGCCAGCCGATCGAGCGGATCGCCTCCGTGTGGATCCAGAACTGATAGATGAGGTTGAGGGCGCGGGCCTGCTCGATGAGCTGGGGCCGGACGCCGGCGAGGGC
>JBDIAJ010000128.1:0-11348 GCA_039812345.1 Nostocoides sp.
CGTTCATGAGGTGGCAGTCGACGCCGCCGGGTTCCTCGGGGATGTCGCCGCCGCAGTAGGGGGCGGTGCCGTAGTCGTAGAACTGCTGCGGAGTGCCGGGGACATGCCCGCTGGCGAGCTTGAGCATATTCGCTACCAGGAGAAAGCCCTTGCCGCCGCCGAAGCAGGTCAAGTCGGTGCAATCGCCAGCGGCGACGGGACTCGCCGCGACCATCAGAAGTCCTGAAATGAGGCCAAGGATGACAGCTACGCGCCTCATGTATTCACCAACTCCTGGATGCGCCAGCCCTCCCCCGTCCACGCGAGCACTACCCGAACGTGAATGGCGGCAACCTTGGAAACGGACACGGTGTCCCCCCGAGCATCGATGATGCGGGCGCCATGCTGCTGACCATTGAAGATGACCCACGGCTCATTCAAGTCCTCGGTTGAGAACGTGGCCCGCTTGATCTCAACGATTGGGCCGTCGTAATGCTGGTTCTTTGCCACGAGGTCGGCGGCGATCTTCTCGTATCCCTTGCAGACCTCGCAGCCAGCCGTGCCAAGCGGCCCCAGAAGCCCGGCCTCGGGCTTGGCGTAGGCGTAATTCACGAGTTCGTAGAAGTAGATGACGAAGGCTTCCGCCGACTGGAGTGTCTGCTTCTTCGCCGCCGCGGGCAACACCGGCTTGACGGGGACGTATGCCGATCCCGACGAACTGCTCGACGCTCCGCTCGACGACGACGTCGAACTCGTCGACGTGGTGCTGCCGCTCGTCGCGGCCGACGTCGAGGACGAGCTCGGGTCGCGCCCGCCCCCGTCACACCCGGCGAGGAGCGCCCCCGCGAGCAGGCCGGCGAGCGCGACCCGGTAACCGTGGCGCACGTGCATACGGCGACTCCTCCCGACGTGAGCGGACCCGCGGCCCGCACCGACTGACCACCAGCCTGAACGACCCGGCCCGATCTCGCCACCGGAAGCCCGAGTTATCCACAGGTTCGTGCCGTCGGCCGCCCGGGCACGCCGGGCTTCTGCATCGCCATCCACGCCAAGGTCAACGCCCTCCTCTTCGCCGTCCGCGACACCCAGGGCGCGACCGCCTTCATCACCGATCCGCCCTGCCCCGGCTGCTGCAAGGCCCTGGCCGCCGCCGGCGTCCTCCGGGCCGTCTGGCCGGGCGGTGAGCACGACCGGGCGAGTCTCACCGACTGGTCCGTATGACGCCGTTATTCGTCGCCGCGCAGGGTGAAGGAGCGCAAGCGGTCGCCGGCGACCCAGAGCCCGACAACGGTGGTGACGGCGGCGGCGAGCACGGCATACGGAACGGAGAGGCGGGCGTCGCTGACCTGGTCGCTGAGCGCGCCGGCGATCGCGCGCCCCCACATGCCGATGGACACCCACCGGATGCCGGCGAGGAGGCCGCCGAGGACCCCCTCCCAGATCAGGACGAAGACCAACCCGGCCACGACCGCGTGTCGCGTCAGCGCCGCCAGGGCGAGGAACAACGCCGCGTATGCCGTTCCGGCCACCCCCGCTCCCACCCCCCACGCGAGCGCCCGGCCGAGGTCGCCGGAGTCGAGGACGATCCCCACCACGGCGAGCGGCACGGCCCCGAACACCAGCGTGGCCAGCGCGGCGACGAGGAACTTGCTCACCGCGATGACGTGCCGGCTCACCGGTTTGGCCAGCAGATAGACGATCGACCCGTCGTCGACCTCCGGGCCGAGGACGGCGCTCGCGGCGAGCAGGGCCACGAGCGGCAACGCGAGGGTGTAGCCCAGGTCCATGACGCTGTCGTAGCCGTCGCCGACACCGGCGAGCACCCGGACCACGATCGCCAGCGCGATCAGCACCGCGGGGATGAGGACGAGCACCAACCCGCGGCGCCGCCCGAGCAGCGCCTGGGCGGAGAGCCGCACGACGGTCGGGTTCACGCCGCACCCCCGACGAGATAGGCGAAGACGCTCTCGAGCGACTCGTCGCTCGGGGTGAGCTCGAGGATCCGGATGCCGTTCTCCCGCGCCAGCCGCGGCAACCGCACCGCGAACGCGCCGAGGTCGCTCACCGAGACATCGAGCCCACCCTGGCGGCGCAGCGCGACCCCGATCACGGACGGCTCGACGATCAGCGCGGAGGCGAGTCGCCGGTCGTCGTCGGCCGAAACGGCATACTGCATCGGCCGGTCGGTCATCAGTCGCCGGATCGTCCCGAAGTCGCCGGAGGCGGCGTGTCGGCCGGAGACGACGACCTCGATGTGGCGGGCGACCTGCTCGACCTCCTCGAGGATGTGGCTGCTGAACAGCAGGGTCCGACCCTCCTCGCCCATCCGGCGCAGCAAGGCCATCAGGTGCATCCGCTGCCGCGGGTCGACGCCGTTGAAGGGTTCGTCGAGGAGCAGCACGGCGGGGTCGTGGACGAGCGCGGAGGCGAGTTTGGCGCGCTGCCGCATCCCCTTGGAATAGGTGTCGATTCGCCGCTGCGCGGGCTCGGTCAGCTCGACGATCGCCAAGGCCCGCTCGGTCGCGGCGCCAGGATCGGCGAGGCCGTGCAATTCGGCGTTGGCCCGGACGAACTGGCGTCCGGTCAGATAGCCGAAGCTCAGCTCGCGTTCCGGCACCAGCCCGATCGTCCGATAGGCATCCGTATGCCGCCAGATCGCCGCTCCGTCGAGCGTCAACGTCCCGGCGGACGGCGCGAGGAAGCCGGCCATCATCGCGATCAGGGTCGTCTTGCCGGCGCCGTTGGGGCCGAGGAGCCCGGTGATCCCCGGGCCGACGGTCATCGAGATCCCGTTGACGGCGACGACATTGCCGAACCAGCGGGACGTGGAGTCGAGGGTCAGGACACTCACGTCGTCGCCAGCTTCCGGTAGCGCCAGAGCAACCCGCCGACGCACGCGCCGGCGATGGCGAGGAGGGCGGCGGCATACGCCCACGCCATCGCCGTGCTCGACGGTGGGGTCATCGCGGACCCGTCCGCCCACGCGGTGACGAGCCCGCGATAGAGGGAATAGGGGGAGAACAGCCCGGCGATCTCGCCGACGCGGGGACTCCCCTGATGCTGGGCGATCCCCTGGATCGCCGCGACGATGCCGTCACCGAGGAGGAGGACGGCGATCGTCGCCATCACCCCGAATCCACGCCGCGTCGACACCGACGCGATGAGCCCGGCGATGCCGGTGATCGCGGCCGCGAGCAGGAGGACGAGGCCGAGGGCGACGCCGGCCTGGCGAATCTGCTGGGCGAGCTCGAACTCGCCGAGGAGGGCCACGACGAAGAGGATGAGGATCGGCAGCAGCAGGAAGACGAGGGTGGCGCCGAGCAGCGAGGCCCATCGGGCCAGGGCATAGACCGTCGCCGGCAGCGGCCGGGCCAGATAGAGCGCGATCGTCCCGTGTCGCTGATCTCGGGAGAAGAGCACGGGCGCCTGACTGGCGACGAAGATGGCGAGCAGGACCTGGGTGCTCGCGGCATACCGCGCGTAGCTGATCGGCAGCTTGTCGAGGCCGACGAGGACGACGACGCCCGCGATCGCCAGCGCGGGCGCCAGGTTGAGCGCGAGGAGCACGAACGGGAGGATCTTGGAGCGGCCCGATCGGCCCAACCCGAAGGCATTGCGGAATCCGGTGGCGACCAGGGCGCGGGCGATGCCGCCGAGCCCGTGGCGGGCACCGACATAAGGGCGGTAGCCGATGTCGTGGATGACGCTTCCGCCGGTGGGCGCGGGCACGGCCGGTATGCCGTCGGGCTGGCTCATCGTGTCCCCCGTCTCATCGGGCCCCCTGGGCCTCGGCGAAGACGTCCTCGATGCGGCGGTGGTCGATCTGGATCCGGACCAGGCCGAGTCCGAGGTCGCTCGCGGCGTCGCGGATGAGGTCGTGGACGTCGTCGCCGTTGTCGGCCGGGCTGGTCGCGTCGACCGAGAGCATGCTCCCGCGCGGGGTGACCGTGACCCCGGCGTCGGTGAGGGCGGCCAGCATCCGCGCCTGCGCGTCGTCGCCGAAGACCTCGACCAACAGGGCACCGGTCGCGTCGAGGAACTCGTCGGTGCGCGAGGCCCGCAGCAGCCGGCCTCCGTCGAGGACGACGATCTGGTCGCTGACCCGCTCCAACTCACCCAGCAGGTGTGAGGTGACGATGATGGAGATCCCGAAGTCGTGCCCGATCCGCTGGATCAGGGCGAGCATCTCGTCGCGGGCGGCCGGATCGAGGCCATTGGTCGGCTCGTCGAGGAAGACCAGCCGCGGGTCGTGGACGAGGGCCTGGGCGAGCTTGGCCTTCTGCTTCATGCCCGTCGAATAGCCGCCCATCGGCCGGTAGCGCTCCTCCGCGAGCCCCACATGGCGCAGGACGTCGGCGGCGCGCTCGCGGGCCGCGACCCGGGGCAGCCCCGACATCATCGCCATGTGCACGGCGAAGTCGCTCGCGCTGACATCCGGTGGGAGACAGTCGTGCTCCGGCAGATAGCCGACGGCGGCGCGGATCGCGGGGCCCTCGGTGGCGATGTCGTGACCGAGGACCTGGGCCCGGCCGGCGGTCGGCGGGATGAGGCCGAGGAGGATCTTGATGAGCGTCGACTTCCCGGCGCCGTTGGCTCCGACGAGCCCGGTCACGCCGGGCGCGATGGCGACGGTGAGCCGGTCGAGGGCGAGCACGGAGCCGTAGTCCTTGCTCAGCCCCTCCGTCACCACCACCGATTCCATGGCCCCCAATCTAATCGGGGCCACCGACAGCCCGCGCACGACCGCCTATCTTGGCCCGATGACCGCCCACTCGCTGTTCGACATCACCGGCCGGATCGCCCTCGTCACCGGCTCCAGTCGGGGCATCGGCCGGGCCCTGGCCCGCGGACTCGTCGAGGCGGGGGCGCGTGTCGTCCTCAACGGCCGGGACGAGGCCCGGCTCGACCAGACCCGACGGGAGTTCGCCGCGCTCAGGGCGGGGGACGTTCATACGGCCGCCTTCGACGTCACCGACGAAGGCGCCGTCGCGGCCGGGGTGGACCGGATCGCGAGCGAGGTCGGACCGGTCGAGATCCTCGTCAACAACACCGGCCTGCAACTGCGGGCCCCGATCGTCGACTTCGCCCTCGCCGACTGGCAGCGCCTCCTCGACGCCAACCTCACCAGTGCCTTCCTGATGAGCCGGGAGGTCGCGCCGGCGATGATCGCCGCCGGCCGCGGCAAGATCGTCAACATCTGCTCGGTCCAGTCCCAGCTCGTCCGGCCCGCGATCGCCCCGTATGCCGCGACGAAGGGCGGGCTCGCCCTCCTCACCAAGGGTCTGTGCGCCGATCTCGCGCCGCACGGGATCTGCGTCAACGGCCTCGCACCCGGCTACTTCGACACCGAACTGACCAGCGCCCTCGTCGCCGACGCCGAGTTCACCGCGTGGGTGGCCCGGCGCACGCCCCTCGGCCGGTGGGGCGCGACGGCCGACCTCGTCGGGACGTTGCTCTGGTTGTCCAGCCCGGCCTCCGACTTCGTGACCGGCCAGATCGTCTATGTCGACGGTGGCATGACGGCCGTCCTCTGACGGTCGCGCCGCCACTCCCGGGAACGGCCCGACCCTGCGCGGGATCCGAGGGCCCGGTCACGCCAGCCAGTCGTGCACCCAGATCCGGCGCTGGGAGATGAGCAGGTCGAGCCGGCCCAGGGAGACGCCACCCCACGCCGTGGTGTGGCCCCCGATCGCATCGAGGACGAGGTGGGCGCGCGTGCCGGGATTCGTGCGCACGTCCAGCACCCTCATCAACGTCTGGATCGATGGTTCGCCCGGGACGCCGAGCACCTCGTTGGCCTTCCCGATGATCCACACCAGCGCGGCCGCGGTGCTCGCGTCCTTCGCCCGCCCCCCGAACAGCCGCGGATCGGCCGCCGCGGCGAGCGCGACGAGCCGGCGGGCGGCGGTGCGCACCTCCACGAACGCCGGCCCATCGGCATACAGCGCCTGCACGGCGTCCTCGACGAGTTCGGCCACCCGCCGTACCCGGCCCACGACAGACTCGGGGATGCCGGTCAGATCGAGGTCCTCGTCCGGCAACGGCTCCAGCGTCAGGTCGTCGAGCGGCCCGATCATCTCGATCGCGAAGCGGCGCATCATCTCCCCGGGCGCCGGCAGCCCAAGGCTCGCCGACGCGTCCAACGCCGCGATCTCCGCCCGCTGCCGGGCGACCTCCGGGTCGGTCCGCAGCGCGAGGAACGGGACGGTGAACTGTGTCACCGCCTGCAGGGTCGCCCTCGTCTGATGCGGTTCGACCGCGTCGTCGTCCTCGTGGCAGAACCGGATGAACGCCTCGATCATCGCGGGAGCGGCCCGGAACACGGCCGCGTCATCGGGGAGGATGACCGGCAGGGCGCGAGTCATCAGATGTTCGACGTCCTCGACCGCCCAGATCAGGGCGTCGCCGAGGTTGGCGAGGCCATACAGCGCGAGCGTATGCGCGACGTCATGAATCAGGTCCGGGTCGGCCGTGAGCGCGGCGGCGGGAGCGCTGTCGAGGAAATCGTGGGCGACCTCGCCTGCCGGCTCCTCGAGTTCCGCCATCTCCTCCTCGGCCTCCTGCGCCTCCTGCGCGTACGTCCGGAAGGTCGCCGGATCGCCCGCCGGATAGCCCGTTCCGCCCTCGGGCAGCGACGCGAGGACGAACCGCAGCAACGGACGCACCATCGGCCACATGTCGTCCGGCGGGAGGCCATGGTCCAGATTCGCGTATGCCGCCAGCGCCCCCTCCAGCATCGCGCGCGCGTCCGCGAGGCTCACCGGCTGGAAGTCAGCCGGGTGACCGTCCCGGAGGGCGAGGTCGCGCAGCTCCTCGATCAACGCGTCCAGGGACCCCGGGGCGGGGAAGGCATCCTTGATGAGGCTCCCGTAGCGATGGTCGACGTAGGTGATGAAGGTGACGTCGCGGATGCCGGGCCCGGTCAACTCCAGGAGCAGGTCCTCCCCCTCGTCCCGCGACACCACCATCCGCACCGCCCGCCCGACCGTGAGCCGGCCGAGTTCGGCGACGTCCAGCGGCATCGGGTGGTGGCGATCGGCCAGTTCGCGCCGGATCCGGGCGGCGATCAGGTCGTCCTCGGTCAGGGTCGCGATGACGTGAAGGGTCGCCGTCGTCTCGGCGACCGGGGCGGCGATCAGGGAATCGACCAGGCCGACGAGCGTCGGCCCCTCCCCCAGATCGGGCATCGTCGTCGTCGGGTCGAAGGCCTCGAGGATGCCGGAGACGAGGATGGCCAGCGAGAGCGGCTCCCCGCGCACTGCGGTGCGGATCTCCTGGACGAGTTCCCGCAGGGCCGGGCTGACGTCGGGTTCATGCTGTCGGCGCGGGGGTGCGCCGCGGGTGGCCGAGCGGTGCGGCGGGCGACGGGATCCGGATTTGCGGCTGCTCACGACCCCATCCGATCACGGCCGGGGAGGTCGGGCCAGTCGCGCCCGGTCTCAGTGGTTCCGGTGGGTGAGCCGGTAGACCAGGCTCCGCTTCGGCATCGGGGCGGCCGGGTTGTGCCAGTCCTGGCTGGCCGCGCGCAGTTCGTTCAACATCCGGGCGTAGTCGCGGTCGGTGGTGCTGTTCATGTCCTCCATGATCCGCCGCACCATTGCTTAGCACAAGCGAGGATTACTGACGGTTAATTAAGAATGACTTTATCGTATGCTGCATGCTCGACCCCACTCGCCTGCGCACCTTCCGCTCCGTGGTCGCCACGGGATCGATCCAGGCCGCCGCCGACCAGCTCCGGCTCACGCCGTCCGCGGTGAGTCAGCAGGTCTCCGCCCTGCAGCGCGAGACGGGATTGACGCTCATCGAGCGGGTGGGGCGCGGCATACGGCCGACACCGGAGGGGATGCGCCTGGCGGTGGCGTCGGGCGAATCGCTGCGCAGCCTCACCCGGCTCGGCGCGCTCGTCCGCGACCTGCGTGAGGGCAAGACCGGCCACCTGACGATCGGTCACTTCGCCTCGGCGGGGCTGGCGTGGATGCCGGCGCTCGTCTCCTCGCTGCGCCGGGAGTTCCCGACCGTCATGGTCGAACTCGTGCTCAACGACATCCCGGGCGAATCCGCTCTCTCCCAACCGGATATCGACGTGCGGATCGCCATCGCCGGTGAGTCGGTGCCGCCGGGGTTCCGCCGCCTGCCGCTCGTCGACGACCCGTTCGTCATGGTCGTCCACAAGAAGCACCGGCTCGCGGACGCCGGCACGGTCGCCCTCGCCGACTTCCGCGATGACGAGTACGTCGCCAACGACTTCGCCGATTCCGCGGTCGAGGTCATCCAGTCGGCGGCGTATGCCGCGGCCGGCTTCTCCCCGCGCTACATCGTCCAGGCGGCGGATCACCATACGGCCCTCGCGTTCGTCGCGCGGGGGATCGGCGTGACCATGCTCCCGGTGCTCGCGACGGCCGATCTGCCCGGCAATGTCCGGATCGTCGCCCTGACCGAGCCGATCCCGGTCCGGCACATCTATCTCCTGGTGCGGGACGCGATCTCCACCGCCCCGGTCACGCGCCGCGTCGTCGCCCTGCTGCGTGAGCTCACCACCTGAGTCGCCGCTCGTTTCGGGCTCGTCGCTTGAAACCACACAAACGGGCGCCCGTTTCGCTTTACATGGGCGCCCGACTGTGGTTTTATGTCCGTATGGCGCTCCACCCGGGAGCGCGGAGACGAGGGAGTTCCGGTGTACGCAGCGGAGCGGCAGCAGCGGATCATGGCGGAGGCGCGTCAGGCCGGACGGGTCGAGGTCGTCGCCCTCGCGGAGCAACTCGGCGTCGCCACCGAGACCATCCGCCGGGATCTGACCGCCCTCGAGCGGCGGGGGACCCTGCGCCGGGTCCACGGCGGCGCCATCCCCGTCGAACGTCTCGAACTCGAGCCGACACTCGCCACCCGGACCACCCGCTTGACCGACGAGAAGCGCCGGATCGCCGCTCGGGCCCTCGACCTGCTGCCCCGCGAGGGCACCGTCCTGCTCGACGCCGGGTCGACGACGCAGGCGATCATCGATGTCCTTCCCCCCGATGCCGACCTGACCATCGTCACCAACTCGATCGCCGCCGCGTCGGCCCTCGTCAGTCACCCGGGGGTCCAGCTCTTCCTGCTCGGTGGGCGGGTGCGCGGGGTGACCGGCGCGTCCGTCGGCGCCTGGGCCACCGACGCCCTCACGGGGCTCGTCGTCGATGTCGCGATCATGGGCACCAACGGCTTCTCCGTGGCCCGCGGCCTGACCACCCCCGACCAGTCCGAGGCGCTGGTCAAGAAGGCGATGGTGGCCGCCGCCCGTCGCACCGTCGTCGTCACCGACTCGAGCAAGGCCGGCGACGACCACCTTCACCGCTTCGCCGACATCGCCGACATCGACGTCCTCATCACCGACGCCGGGCTCGATGACGAGGTGGCCGCCGAGATCCGCTCGGCCGGAGCCGAGGTCGTCCGCGCGTGATCGTCACCCTCACTCCCAATCCGAGCGTCGATCGGACCATCGCCGTCGACCGCCTCGACCGCGGCGAGGTCCACCGGGCCACGTCGAGCCGGATCGACCCGGGCGGCAAGGGCGTCAACGTCGCCCGAGCCCTGGTCGCTCAGGGCGGCCAGGCCCTCGCGGTCCTCCCGGTCGGCGGACCCGAGGGGCGGCTCATGGAGGCCCTGCTCGCCGACGCCGCCGTGCCGACCCGATCGGTGCCGGTCGCCGGCACCCTCCGGATGAATGTCACGGTCGTCGAGCCCACCGGCACGACGACGAAACTCAACGAACCCGGCCCCACCCTCACGGGCGCGGAGATCACCGCCCTCCTGCGGGCGACGACCGATGCCGCCGTCGGTGCCGCGTGGGTCGTCGGGTGCGGGAGCCTTCCGCCCGCGGCCCCGACCGATCTCTATGCCGCCCTGGTCGCCGCGGTCGCTCCCCTCGGGATCCCGGTGGCGATCGACTCCTCCGGCGCCCCCATGCACGCCGCGGTCGCGGCCCGGCCGCACCTCGTCAAACCCAATCACGAGGAGCTCGCCGAACTCGTCGGCCACCCGCTGGCCACCCTCGGTGACGTCCGCGACGCCGCCGTGATCTCGTCGCCGCAGGCATCGCGACCGTGGCCGTCAGCCTGGGCCGCGACGGCGCGCTGCTCGCCACGGCCGACACGGTCGTCCACGGCCGGGCCGAGATCGCCCGCCGCCGCTCGACCGTCGGCGCCGGGGACTGCATGCTCGCCGGCCTGCTGCACGCCCTCGCCGCCGGCGCCCCGCCGGAGCGGGCGCTCGCCATCGCGATCACCTGGGGGTCCGCCGCGGTGACCCTCCCGGGAAGCCGGGTGCCGACGCCCGAGGACCTGATCGGCATACGGGCGTGCGTGACCGACGAACCCGACTACTCCCTCTCGCTGACCAACTGACGCGACCCCCGAAAGGACAATGATGTCGCTCATCAATGAAGAACAGGTCGTCCTCGACCTGTCCGCCCCCGACCGGCACGCCGCGACGCGGACGCTCGCCGAGTGCCTCGCCGCCACCGGCCGATGCACCGATATCGACACCTTCCTCGCGGACGTCCGTAAGCGGGAGGAGACGATGGCGACCGGGTTGCCCGGCGGGATCGGCATACCGCATGCGCGCAGTGCGGCGATCACCGAACCGTCGCTCGTATTCGGGCGTGCGGCCGAGGGCATCGATTGGGGCGCCAAGGACGGCCCGGCCGACCTGATCTTCCTCATTGCCGCGCCGGAGGGCGGGGGTGACGCCCACATGCAGATGCTGCCGAAGCTCGCCCGGGCGCTGATGAAGAAGGAGTTCAAGGGCGCCCTCAAGGCGGCCACGTCGAACGCCGAGGTCGTCGGCATCGTCGACGACGCGGTCTCGCTCGACCCGCCCAAGGCGGCCCCCTCCGCGGCGTCCGCTCCCGCCGCGGCGGCGGCACCGGTTGCGGCGGCGGCGCCGGTTGCGGCGGCCCCGGCTGCGTCGACCGCCCCGGTCGGGGTGATCCTCGCCAATGTCCAGGATGCACCGGCGGTGGAGTCCGCGCCGAGCCTGCACTTCGTCGGCGTGACGTCCTGCCCGACCGGGATCGCGCACACCTACATGGCGGCCGAGGGCCTTGAACGAGCGGCGAAGGCCGCGGGACACACGATCACCGTCGAGACCCAGGGATCGGCCGGGACCACCCCGATCAGCGCGGCCGAGATCGCCGCCGCCGACGGCGTCATCTTCGCCCACGACCTGCCCGTGAAGGACATCGCCCGGTTCGCCGGCAAGCCGACGGTCGACGTCGGGGTCAAGCGGGCGATCTCCGAGGGGCCGGCGCTCATCCTCGAGGCCGAGCGCCTCGTCGCCCAGTGGAAGGCCGACCCCAGTCTCGCCGCGGCCGCCAGTGCGGCACCGGTCGGCGC
>JBDIAJ010000129.1:0-10917 GCA_039812345.1 Nostocoides sp.
GGGAATGCCCGGCCCCGGCACGGCGTTTGGGACGTCGTATGCCGATCTGGCACACTTGTCCGTCGGTCCGGTTCACGGCACGCGCCACCCCGGCGCAGGGTCTGCATCACCACGCGTGATGGGCTCGCCGACCCGGAGAGAAACGAGGAGCAGCAGTGAAGAAGGACATCCACCCCGCCTACGGCGAGACGACCGTGACCTGCACGTGCGGGAACACGTTCACCACCCGCAGCACCGCCAAGAACGGCGTCATCCACGCGGACGTGTGCAGCAACTGCCACCCGTTCTACACGGGCAAGCAGAAGATCCTCGACACCGGTGGCCGCGTGGCCCGCTTCGAGGCCCGCTACGGCAAGAAGGCCGCCAAGTAGCGTCCCCGACGCGCCGGTTCGCCCTCGTGGCGAGCCGGCGCGTTCGTGTTCGCCCACCCGAGACCACCACCGAGCCAGGAGCCAGCGATGCTCGAATCCGCCGCCGCGCTTCTCGGCGAGCACGAGCGGCTCGAGGCGGCCATGGCCGATCCGGCCGTGGTCGCCGATCAGGCGCGGTATCGCGAGATCGGGCGCCGTTACGCCGCACTCGGACCGGTGGTCTCGGCATACCGGGCCTGGCAGGTGGCAGCCGGCGACCTGGCGGCCGCGACCGAACTCGCCGACGAGGACCCCGAGTTCGCCGACGAGGTGCCCGCGCTCGCGCAGGCGGCGGCCACCGCGGAGGAGAAGCTGCGGCGCCTGCTGATCCCGCGCGATCCCGACGACGACCGCGACATCATCCTCGAGGTCAAGGCGGGGGAGGGGGGCCAGGAGTCGGCCCTGTTCGCCGGTGACCTGCTGCGGATGTATCTCCGCTATGCCGAGAAGCGCGGCTGGCGCACCGAGATCCTCGACGCGACCGAGTCCGATCTCGGCGGATACAAGGACGTCCAGGTCGCGGTCAAGGCGCGCGGCACCCCCGGACCGGGCGAGGCTCCCTGGGCCCGGCTGAAGTTCGAGGGCGGCGTCCACCGCGTCCAGCGGGTGCCGGTGACCGAGAGCCAGGGGCGCATCCACACCTCGGCCGCCGGGGTGTGGGTGATGCCGGAGGCGGAGGAGGTCGACGTCCAGATCGACCCCGCCGACCTGCGCATCGACGTCTACCGCAGCTCCGGGCCCGGTGGCCAGAGCGTCAACACGACGGACTCGGCCGTCCGGATCACCCACCTCCCGACCGGCACCGTCGTGTCCTGCCAGAACGAGAAGTCCCAACTGCAGAACAAGGAGTCCGCCCTCCGCGTCCTGCGCGCCCGCCTGCACCAACTCGCCCAGGAGCAGGCCGACGCCGCCGCGTCCGATGCGCGTCGCTCCCAGGTCCGCACCGTCGACCGCTCCGAGCGCATCCGGACCTACAACTTCCCCGAGAATCGCGTCAGCGACCACCGGACCGGCTACAAGGCCTACAACCTCGACATCTTCCTCGGCGGGGATCTCGATCCCGTCGTCGAGGCGGCGTTGGACGCCGACGAAGCGGCGCGCCTGGCCGCGCTGACCGGCCCGTGAGCACCCCCGCCCCGACGCTGTATGCCGCGGTCATGGCCGCGCGAACCACCCTCGCCCGAGCCGGCGTCGCCTCTCCGGAGGCGGATGCGATCGAGCTGGCCGGGTTCGTCCTCGGACTCTCGCCGAGCGCCATCCGGCATCGGATGGTGTTGCGGGACAATGCCGATCCCACCTTCCTCCGCTCGTATGCCGCACTGCTCGCCGAGCGCGAGGCTCGGGTCCCGCTGCAGCACCTGACCGGTCGCGCCCACTTTCGCCGCCTCACCCTCGCCGTCGGTCCCGGGGTCTTCGTCCCGCGTCCCGAGACCGAGGTCGTCGCCGGGCTCGCGATCGAGGCGGCGCGCGCGGCGGTGGGAATCGGCATACGGCATCCGCTGGTGGTCGACCTCGGCACCGGGTCCGCGGCGATCGCCCTCGCGGTCAAGGACGAGGTGCCCGAAGCCGAGGTGGCCGCCGTCGAACTCTCCCCGCAGGCGCACGCCTGGGCCGACCGCAACCGGGAGGCCCTGGGGCTCGACATCCGGCTCGACCTCGGCGACGCGACGACCGCCCTCGATGACCTCGCCGGCCAGGTCGACGTCGTCGTCAGCAACCCGCCGTACATCCCGGACGACCAGGTCCCGGTCGACCCCGAGGTCCGCGACCACGACCCGGACCTGGCGCTCTATGGCCGCAGCGTGGACGGGCTCGCGGTGCCCCGCCGGTTCGCCGCCCGGGCCGCGCACCTCCTGGCGCCGAGAGGCGTCCTGGTCATGGAGCACGCCGATGTCCAGGGACCCGCGCTGCTCGCCGCGCTGACGGAGGCGGGCGGTTGGCGCGACCTCGCCGACCATCTCGACCTCACCGGCCGCCCCCGTGCCGTCGTGGCTCACCTCGCCCACCGACCGGGACCCACCCTGAAGCATGCGACATTCGCATGAATAGGCGTCTCTGATGCTATTGGACGCATGGGGATTCGGGCGCGCATGCTCGAACCATGCGCAAGTTCATCGAGTGGTTCCGTCCCACCGAGGCCGACCTCGAGCTGGCCGAGGCGATCAAGGCCTACCCGGCCCGCAGCAGCAGCGCGATGATCGTCCTGCCGAAGAGCAAGAAGCCACGCCGCGATCGGTGAGTGCAAGAGGGCCGCGTTCTCACTCGCGGATCTTCGTGCCCGCGCCCGTCACCCGAGCCTCGGCGGCGGCATACTGACGGTGACGAGTCTGTATGCCGTGTCCGGCGGGCTCGCCTTCCTCGCCGGCGAGCGTCGCTCCACCGCCGTCGATCTCGACCACGGTGGCGAGGAGGTTCGCAGCACGATCGCCTCCGCCGCGATCCTCGGCGCCGGTGACGGCCGCCTGGTGCTCGCTGCCACGCCCGGCGAGCGCGATCACCCCTCGGCGGATGGCCCGGTGCACACCGTGTCCTTCACCCGGGGCTGACCGGTCGCTGTCCACTCGACCACTCGACATGTCCGCTCGACGGGGGGAAAGTGTCCACACCCGCGCCGGCCACGCACCCAGGCGGAGGAGCGGGGGATAGTGGGAGCGGAGCGAGAGGAGCACGATGAGCCAGCCCGACTGGAGCGCCAAGGCCAAGGAGAACGCCGACTTCCACGCCGCCGCGCAGGCGCGGGCCCGGGAGGGAGAGGCGCGGGCGGGCCGGCGCCTGATCGCCGACTTCGTCGCCCGCGCCAAGGCGGCCGGACTGCCGACCACTGAGCTGACCGCCCGCCCGTACCGCGGCAACGGTCGCTATCGCACCGGGGTCCAGGGCTGGTACCTCCTGCCCGACCGCTCCGTGGGCGTCGACGCCGAGGCCGACTTCTACATCCTCTCCTGCCCGCCGTCCCTCCTCGCGCGGGTCCGCGGCGTCCAGCTGCCGCCGAGCCCCGCGCCCATGCGGGTCGGCGAGCGTGACGGCGAGTCGATGGCCCTCGCGGATCTGTTGGCCAAGCGCCTCGCCTCCGGCTCCGCCCACCCCTGACCCGCGGACGGGGCGGATCGACATACCCTTGACCCCCGTGAGCCCGGTCGTCGACGCAACCTCCCCCGACTCGCGCCCGAGCGCGATCGAATCCGCCGCCGCCGCCGTGCGCGCCGGGCGCCTGGTCGTTCTGCCCACCGACACCGTCTATGGCATCGGCTGCGACGCCTTCGACGCCGAGGCCGTCCAGCGCCTCCTCGAGGCCAAGGGCCGTGGCCGCGACATGCCGCCGCCCGTGCTGGTCGGGGACCTGCGCACCCTCGACGGGCTCGCGGTCGACGTCCCGCCCTATGTCCGCGACCTCGTCGAGGCCTTCTGGCCCGGCCCGCTCACGGTCATCGTCCAGGCGCAGCCCTCGCTCCACTGGGACCTCGGCGACACCGAGGGCACGGTCGCGCTCCGGATGCCCGACGACGACACCGCCCTCGCGCTCCTGCGGGAGGTCGGTCCGATGGCGGTCACCAGCGCGAATCTCACCGGAAGTTCGCCGGCCCACTCCGTCCTCGAGGCGGCCACGGCCCTCGGCGCGTCCGTCGAGGTCTACATCGACGGCGGTCGGCGCGAGGACCAGGCCCCCTCGACGATCCTCGACTGCACCGGCGCCGAGCCGGTCGTCCTGCGTCTCGGCAGCCTCGACGCGGACCGGATCAATGGTGTGGTCACGCTGCACTCTCACCACGACATCCCGGACCCCGAGCCCGAACACGATGATCTCCACCCCAGCGCTGAAATAGAGTGACCTCGACCCTCACTCCTCGCCCACCGGGAGCCTCGATGACGTTCTACGGATCCGATTACGACGAACTGCTCGCCTTCGACCCCGACATCGCCGGCGTGCTGCTCTCGGAGCTCGACCGGATCCGCGGGGGATTGCAGCTGATCGCGAGCGAGAATCTCAGCTCGCCGCGGGTCCTGACAGCACTCGGCTCGACCCTCTCCAACAAGTATGCCGAGGGTTACCCCGGCCGGCGCTACTACGGCGGCTGCGCCGAGGTCGACAAGGCCGAGAACATCGCCATCGAGCGGTGCGTGGCCCTCTTCGGCGCGGACCACGCCAATGTCCAGCCGCACAGCGGGGCGAGCGCCAACCAGGCCGTCTACGGCGCGTTCATGAAGCCGGGGGAGACCATCCTCGCGATGTCGCTGCCGATGGGCGGCCACCTCACCCACGGCAGCAAGGTCTCCTTCTCGGGCAAGTGGTTCAACGCGGTCGGCTACGGCGTCGACAAGGACACCGAGGACATCGACTACGCCCAAGTCGAGGCCCTCGCCAAGGAGCATCGGCCAAAGATGATCCTCGCCGGCGGCTCGGCCATCCCGCGCCTGATCGACTTCGAGCGCTTCCGGGCCATCGCCGACGAGGTCGGCGCGATCTTCTGGGTCGACGCCGCCCACTTCATCGGCCTGGTCGCCGGCAAGGCGATCCCCAGCCCCGTGCCGTATGCCGATGTCGTCTCCTTCACGACGCACAAGGTCCTGCGCGGCCCGCGCTCGGGCGCCATCGTCTGCCGGGCCGAGCATGCCGCCGCGATCGACAAGGCGGTCTTCCCGATGATGCAGGGCGGGCCGCAGATGCACACGGTGGCGGCGAAGGCGGTCAACTTCAAGGAATGTGCGACGCCGGAATACGCCGCCTACGCCCGCCAGGTCGTCGAGAACGCCGCCGTCCTGGCCGGTGCGCTCGCGGAGCACGGCATCCGACCGACGACCGGCGGCACCGACACCCACCTCTCCCTCCACGACCTCCAGGGCGTCGGGGTCAGCGGCAAGGACGCCGAGGCGCGTGCCGACGCCGCCGGGATCGTCCTGAACAAGAACGCCATCCCGTTCGACCCGGCGCCGCCGAGCATCGCCTCCGGCATCCGGGTCGGCACCCCGTGCGTGACCACCCAGGGCATGGGCCCCGACGAGATGCGCACGATCGGCGCCCTCATCGCCAGGGCCATCACCGAGGGCGATGCCGACCCCCAGCACCCGGTCACGCAGGAGGTCCGGGCGCAGGTGACCGATCTGGTCACCCGCTTCCCCGCTTATCCCCGGTAGTCCCTAGGTGCGCGAGTACGTCTTCGTCCTCCTCGTTGCGATGGCGGCGACCTACCTCGCCGTGCCCGCCGCCTATCGACTCGCCCTGCGCGTCAACGCCTTCACCGAGGTCCGGGACCGGGACGTCCACACCGTCCCGATCCCACGCCTCGGTGGCCTGGCCATCCTCGTCGGGTATGCCGCGGCGACCCTCGTCGCCACCCGGCTCCCCTTCCTCAGACAGGTGTTCGTCACCCCGGAGCTGTGGGGGGTCCTCGTCGGTGGCGCCGTCGTCTGCATCGTCGGGGCGATCGACGACGTCGTCGACCTCGACCCGCTGACCAAGCTCGCGGGCCAGATCATCGCCGCCGGGGTCATGGCGTTCAGCGGCGTCCAGTTGTTCTCCGTCCCCTTCTTCGGGGTGACGACCGTGCTCCCGGCGCCGGTGCTCGCCGTCCTCACCATCCTGACGGTCGTGGTCTCGACCAATGCGGTCAATTTCATCGACGGGCTCGACGGACTCGCCTCGGGAGTCGTCGCGATCGCCGCCGCGACCTTTCTCGCCTACAGCTACTGGATCTCGGGCCAGTTCGACCCACCGAACGTCTTCACCTCCTCGACATTCATCTCCGCGGCCCTGCTCGGCTGCTGCCTCGGCTTCCTCCCACACAATTTCTATCCGGCCCGGCTCTTCATGGGCGACAGCGGCGCCCTCCTGCTCGGCCTGCTGCTGGCCGCGGCGATGATCTCGACGACCGGCGCGGTCAGTCCGGCCCAGGTGTCCTCCAACCCGCTCGGCGCCAGCCTGCTGCCGCTCCTGGTGCCGATGGCGATCATCCTCCTGCCCCTGCTCGACGTCGTGCTCGCCGTGATCCGTCGCACCCGCCAGGGCCGGCACCCGTGGACCCCGGACGCCCAGCACCTCCATCACCGGATGCTGCGGATCGGCCACGGGCACCGTCGGGCGGTGCTCCTGCTGTGGCTGTGGGCGGCGGTCGCCGCGGTCGGGTCCATCGCCTTCGTCTTCTTCGACGCCGGTGCCGCGGCGATCGGCCTCGGCGCGGCGCTGCTGGTCGCGCTCGCGCTCACCCGGCTCCTGCCCCGATTCAGCGTCCCCGGGCACCGACCGCTCGCCATCCCCGAGCATCGGGACGCGTCCTCCTGACGGGCCCGGTCTCGGCGCTCGCCGAGCTTGTGATACCGTTCACAAGCAGCTGCAAACCCCCTGTGAACTGGCGAAATCGTCGCCTGCACTAGGGTTGTGGACGAGCCGCCAGAACACCCGACCAAACAGCGAGGACACGCCCACCGATGAGCGTCCATCCGACCGGGACTCCGCACGCCGGAGCGCCGTTCGGAGTCATGCTGCGCGGCGCCCTCCTTCCCTCCGCCGGGGTCGGTGTCATCACCGCGGCGCTGTATGCCGTGTTCGGCGGCCTCGCGTCCGGCGGCAGCGCGTTGCTGGGGGCGGCGGTCGCGGTGGGATTCTTCGCGACCGGCATGGTTCTGCTCAGCCGCCTGGTCCGCAGCGCCAACCCGTTCGCCTTCCTCGCGGTCGGGATGGCCGTCTATCTCGGCCAGGTCCTGGCGCTGCTGCTGTTCATGATCGTCTTCCGCGACCGGGCCTGGGTCGACGGTCCGGCACTGGGGATCGCTGCGCTCGTGGTCACCCTCACCTGGCAGGTGTTCGCCATCCGCGCCTTCCGGGCCGCCCGCTTCCCGGTATATGACGAGACCGTCGGCGAACCGCTCGGAGGCCGCCCGTGACACGCCGTCGGCGGGGGGACGCCACACATACCGGCGCGCTCGCCGGTCCGCTAACCTACGTCACAGTTCCCCCAGTAGCACCCCCGGTCGGCTCCGGTCACACGGGTCGAGGCGCATCGTGGGCGCTGACGGACACAGTCGAAGAGAGGCAGTGAGCCTGAACGTGATCTCCGCTCAACTCCTGACGAGCCTGGTCGCCGAGGGCGATGGCGGCTCGAAGTTCGAGACTCCGGGCACGTCCGATTTCTGGTGGCCGCTGATCGGCGGCGACAGCAACTGGGCCTTCACCCGCCCGTCGGCCGTCATGCTCCTCACCGTCGTCTTCCTCGGGTGGTTCCTCGTCTCGACGACGCGCCGGCTCGCGCTCGTCCCGAGCAAGCGGCAGTGGCTCGTGGAGCAGACCTATGACTTCGTGCGCAACACGATCGCCCGGGATGTCATCGGCACCAAGGACTTCAAGCGGTTCCTGCCGCTGCTGTTCACGTTGTTCACGCTGATCCTGCTCAACAACATCGCTGGCATCATCCCGTTCATCCAGTACCCCACCACGAGCCGGATCGCCTTCCCGATCGTCCTGACCGCGGTCGTCTACATCACGTACCACGCGGTCGCGATCAAGGCCAAGGGTGGGGTCGGCAAGTATCTCGGGTCGATGATCCCGCCGGGTCTGCCCGGGTGGCTCAAGCCGATCATGTTCGTCCTCGAGCTGCTCACCTACTTCTTCGTCCGGCCGCTCACCCTCGCCCTCCGACTCTTCGGCAACATGATGGCCGGGCACCTCATGCTCCTCGTCTTCATCGTCGGCGGCGAGTACCTCCTCCTTCACGGCAGCCTCCCGCTCAAGGGCGCGGGCGTCCTCTCCTTCGCGTTCTCGATCCTCATGACCGCCTTCGAGTTGCTGATCGAGTTCCTGCAGGCCTTCATCTTCACCATGTTGACCGCGCTCTATCTCGCCGACGCGGTCTCCGAGCACCACTGAGTCGTCGCACCACCACCGGCATAACTCCATAACCACCACACGACACGGTCCGCCTCGGTCCGTGCCACTCGAAAGGAATCACCATGACGGGCTCTATCGCCTACCTCGGCTACGGTCTCGCCGCCATCGGCCCCGGCATCGGTATCGGTCTGATCTTCGCCGCCTACATCAACGGCGTCGCTCGCCAGCCCGAGGCCCGCGGCATGCTGCAGACCATCGCCTTCACCGGTATGGCGCTCACCGAGGCGCTGGCCATCCTCGGTCTCGTCTTCGCGTTCGTCTTCAAGTAAACCGACCGCTGACCATCCGTTCGAGTTCAACAGATAGGAAGCGACGTGTTCCTCGCATCCGTTGCCGCCAGTGAAGGCGCGGGCTGGCCGAGCAAGCTCCCGCTCCTGCCGCATCCGGCGGAGATGATCGTCGGCGTGGTCGCCTTCGCGGTCCTCTACTGGCTGTACTCCTCCAAGGTCGTGCCCAACCTCGAGAAGCTCTACGCCCAGCGGGCGGCGGCGATCGAGGGCGGGATGAAGCAGGCGGAGGAGGCCCAGGCCCAGGCCCAGGCCGCCCTGGACTCCTACAACGCCCAGCTCAAGGAGGCGCGCGGCGAGGCCGCCCGCATCCGCGAGGAGGCCCGCACCCAGGGTGCGGCCATCGTCGAGGAGATGCGCGGTCAGGCCCAGGCCGAGGCGTCGCGCATCACCGACAGCGCGCACCGGCAGATCGAGGCCGAGCGGGCCACCGCCTCGGCGAGCCTGCGCGGTGAGGTCGGACGCCTGTCGACCGATCTCGCGAGCAAGATCGTCGGCGAGTCGCTGCACGACGAGGTTCGGCAGAAGGGCATCGTCGACCGCTTCCTCGCCGAACTCGAGTCGGGCGCGATCACGCCGGAGAAGGTCGAACGCTGATGCGCGGCAGTTCACGGGCCGCGGCGGCGGCCGGCGACCAGGCCCTCGGCGAGGTGCTCGGGTCGCTCGACTCGGGCCAGGTGGCCGAGGAGCTCTTCGCCGCGCTCGGCAGCATCGAGGGCAGCGCCACCCTGCGTCGGGCTCTCGCCGACCCGTCCCGGGACGGCACCGGCAAGGGTGACCTGGTTCGGAGGCTGTTCGGCGGCAAGGTCACCGGCCAGACCGTTCACGTCCTCGCCGCTCTGGCCGCCCAGCGCTGGGCCGACGAGCGCGACTTCACCGACTCGATCGAGAATCTCGCCGTCACCGCGGTCGTCGACCGCGCCGACCGGCGGGGAAAGCTCCAGGCGCTGGAGGACGAGCTGTTCCGCTTCGAGCGGATCGTCGACGCCACGCCACAGTTGCGTGACGCCCTGACCAACCGCCAGGGCAGCCCGGCGGGCAAGGCCGACCTCGTCGCGAAGCTGCTCGACGGGAAGGCGACGCCCGAGACCGTCCGCCTCGCCCAACAGGCGGTGCAGACCCCGCGCGGGCGTCGCCTCGAGGCCGTGCTCGGGGCCTACCTCGCCCTCGCCGCCCAGCGGCGCAACCAGCTCACCGCCGTCGTCACCTCGGCTCTGCCGTTGGACGAGGCGGAGACCGGCCGGCTCCAGGACGCGCTGGGCCGGATCTACGGCCGGACCATCCAGGTCCAGCCCGTCATCGACCCGTCCGTCGTCGGCGGCCTGCGGGTCAAGGTCGGCGACGAGATCATCGACGGCACCGTCTCCCGCAAGCTCGAAGCCGCCCGCCGCCACTTCGGCGGGTGACCCCGGTGCGACCGGGGATGAGATCCACCACGCTGATGAACACCATACGAACCGCACGCAACACGACGGCCGCCACAGTGCGGAACTCGAAGGAGAGAAACTGAGATGACGGAGCTCTCGATCCGTCCCGAGGAGATCCGGGACGCGCTGGACGCCTATGTCCAGTCCTACCAGCCCGGCGAGGCCTCGCGGGAAGAGGTCGGCCGGGTCATCGACGCCGGCGACGGCATCGCCCACGTCGAGGGCCTCCCCTCGGCGATGACCAATGAACTGCTCCAGTTCGAGGACGGCACCCTGGGCATCGCGCTCAACCTCGACGTCCACGAGATCGGTGTCGTCATCCTCGGCGACTTCTCCAAGATCGAGGAGGGCCAGGTCGTCAAGAGGACCGGCGAGGTCCTCTCGGTCCCGGTGGGCGACGCCTTCCTCGGACGCGTGGTCAACCCGCTCGGCCAGCCGATCGACGGTCTCGGCGACATCGCCGACGAGGGGCGGCGGGTTCTCGAGCTGCAGGCGCCCAACGTCGTCTCCCGCAAGTCGGTGCACGAACCGCTGCAGACCGGCCTGAAGGCCGTCGACGCGATGACCCCGATCGGGCGCGGCCAGCGCCAGCTCATCATCGGCGACCGGCAGACCGGCAAAACCACGGTCGCGGTCGACACGATCATCAACCAGAAGGAGTTCTGGGCGACCGGGGACCCGAGCAAGCAGGTCCGCTGCATCTATGTCGGCATCGGGCAGAAGGGCTCGACCATCGCCGCGGTCAAGGGCACCCTCGAGGACGCCGGCGCGATGGAGTACACCACCATCGTCGCGGCCCCCGCCTCCGACTCCGCCGGCTTCAAGTACCTCGCCCCCTACACCGGCTCGGCCATCGGCCAGCACTGGATGTACCAGGGCAAGCACGTCCTCATCGTCTTCGACGACCTGTCCAA
>JBDIAJ010000130.1:0-10877 GCA_039812345.1 Nostocoides sp.
GCGCAGCGCGATGGCCGGGCCGCCGACATAGCGGGACATGCGCGCGCGAGCCACGGCATACACCTGGTGGGCGGGCGCGAGTTCGTCGACCAGACCGATGGCGAGGGCCTCGTCGGCCTTGACGAACCGTCCGGTGAAGACGAGGTCCTTCGCCTTCGCCGGTCCCACGAGCCGGGCGAGCCGCTGGGTGCCGCCGGCGCCCGGGATGATGCCGAGGAGGATCTCCGGCTGACCCAGGGTGGCGTTGTCCGCGGCGATCCGGAAGTCACACGCCAGCGCGACCTCGCAGCCGCCGCCGAGGGCATAACCGGTGATCGCCGCCACCGTCGGCTTGGGGATCCCGGCGAGGGCGCGGGTGAAATCCTGCAGCCCGTGCGAGGCCCGCACCATGTCGACATAGGTCATCGGCTGCATCTGCTTGATGTCGGCGCCGGCGGCGAAGACCTTATCGCCGCCGTAGACGATCACCGCGGCGACGTCGTCCCGGTCCCCGGCCTCGGCCGCCGCCGCCCCGAGCTCCGCCTGGACCTGGAGATTCAGCGCGTTCATCGGCGGCCGGTCGAGCCGTATGGTGCCGATCCCGTCCTCGACGTCGAGGCGGACGAACTCACCCATGGTGGATCAACTCCCTGATTGATTTCCGTTGAGGCCGAACGCGGAGCCCGGGCCCGGCTCCGGAGGTGCCGCCTGCTGTTCCTGCGCCATCTGGGCGAGCCCCTCCTCGCCGATGGCCCGCTGGTGCCACAGGCCCACCGCGTGGAGGACGAGCGGGACGGCGACGCCGAACAGGCTCTGCAGGTCCGCGCCGCGCGGGATCATGTGCTCCGAGGTGATCAGCAGGGTGTCGTCGGCGAGGGCCGCCTTGACGACATTGAACGCGGCGTTGACGTCGTTACATACCTCGAGCCGCTCGAGGCGTCCCTCCGGCACCGGCTCGGCCAGCCGCCACTGCCCGAAGACGCGGACGATCTCGGCGTCCTCGTCCGAGCACCGGATGAACATCTGCTGGTCGTTGACGACGAAGGTGACATCCCCGTCCTGGTCGATGGTCGCGTCGAGGCCGAGGGCCTTGACCGCGGCGAGGGCGCGGTCGCGCAACGGTTCGCGCGGCTCCTCCGGGGCGTCTCCGACGGGCTGGGGGGCACCGAATCCGGGAAGGTTGGGCAACGCGGTGGGATCTGTCATACGCCCACGCTACCCCCGGCGTAACCTGTCCCCCATGCCCTCGCTCCCCCGGGACCTCCCGCCGACGCCCGGCATGCATCTCATCGACGGCGGCGCGGAGTTCTCGGTCTATGCCGGACATGGAGATTCGGTCGAACTGGTTCTGTTCGACGGGGCCGATCTGCACGGGCCCGGGCGCCACATCCCGCTGACCGACCACGCCCACGGATGGTGGTTCGGCACGGTCGAGGGGGTCACTCCCGGCCAGCGGTATGCCGTCCGCGCGGCCGGCCCGGCCGACGACGCCCACGGCTACCACTACGACAGCCGGCGCCTGCTGCTCGACCCCTATGCCCGCGCGATCGACAATCACGGCGTGGCCGCGGTCGTGCGGCCCGACTTCGACTGGGATGGTGACGTCCGGCCGCGCCGGCCCTGGACCGACACGGTGATCTACGAGGCGCACGTCCGCGGACTGACCATGCGCCACCCCGACGTCCCGGCTCACTTGCGCGGGTCGTATGCCGCTCTGGCCCACCCCGTGGTCATCGAGCACCTGCGCTCCCTCGGGGTGACGGCCGTCGAGCTCCTGCCGATCCACGCGATGCACAGCGAGGCGATGCTCAGCGCTCGCGGCATGCGCAACTACTGGGGCTACAACACCCTCGGCTTCTTCGCGCCCGAACCCCGCTATGCCTCCGCCCGCGACCCGCAGGGGATCGTCGACGAGTTCAAGGGCATGGTGAAGCTGCTGCACCGGGCGGGCATCGAGGTCATCCTCGACGTCGTCTACAACCACACGGCGGAGCAGGGTGGCCGGGGAGGCGAGACCCTCTCGTGGCGGGGCCTGGACAACCGGGCCTACTACCGGCTCGACACCCGCGGCCACGAGATCGACTTCACCGGCTGCGGCAACACCCTCGACCTGCGCCATCCCGTCGTCGTTCAGCAAGTCCTCGACTCGCTGCGCTACTGGGTCGAGGAGTGCCACGTCGACGGGTTCCGCTTCGACCTCGCCGTCGCCCTCGCCCGGGGCCGCGACGACGCCTTCGATCCCGATCACGCCTTCCTCGTCGCGCTCCGGGCGGACCCCCTCCTGAGCACCTGCAAGCTCATCGCCGAGCCGTGGGACGTCGGTCCGGCCGGGTGGCGCACGGGTGGGTTCCCGCCGCCGTTCGCCGAGTGGAACGACCGCTTCCGCGACGACGTCCGCACCTTCTGGCTCACCGACGTCGGCGCCCAGTTCGGCGGCCATCACCGCCACGGCGTGCGCGACCTCGCGACCCGGCTCGCCGGCTCGGAGGACTTCTTCGGCGCCCGCGGGCGCGGCCCCATCGCCTCGATCAACTTCGTCGCCGCCCACGACGGTTTCACCGTGGCCGACCTCACGGCATACAACGAGAAACACAACGAGGCCAACGGCGAGGGCAACCGCGACGGCTCCTCGCACAACCGCTCGTGGAACCACGGCATCGAGGGCTCGACGGACGACCAGCAGGTGCTCGACCTGCGCCGCCGCTCGATGCGCAACCTCCTCGGGACCCTCCTGATGGCGCACGGTGTGCCGATGCTCAACGCCGGGGACGAGTTCGGCCGCAGCCAGGGCGGCAACAACAACCCCTACTGCCAGGACAACGAACTCACGTGGTTCAACTGGCAGCACAAGCCCTGGCAGCAGGCGCTCACCGCGACCGTCGAGCACCTGACGAAACTGCGTCGGCAACTCCCCGTGCTCCGGCAGCGTCACTTCCTCACCGGCCGGGTGGTCGAGGAGGGCGGGCCGGCCGACGTCAGCTGGTATGGCGCGGACGGTGCCGAGATGACCCGTCAGCGTTGGGAGGACCCCGGCCAGGCCGTCCTCCAGATGCTGCTCAGCGGGGTCGATCGCAACGAGACGAGCGTCCTGCTCGTGCTCAACGGGAGCATCGAGACGTCGACGGTCGTCCTGCCCCCGCCGCCCAATGGTCCGGCCTATCACCTGCTGTGGGACAGTTCCGACGAGTGGCCGACCCCGCCCGGAACCCTGCGGGAGGCGGGCCGCGTGGAGTTGTCCCCGGCCTCCATGCAGGTATGGAGTTGTGAGCCTCCCGCCTGATCCCTCGTTCCCGCCGTTCCCGATTTCACCGATCCGCCCGATCCCCCAACCCGCCCGGGCCTCCCGTGACCCGGGCCGCAACCGATAGCGTGACACCGTGACCAACGCCAGCTCACCCGAGTCCGCCCCGCACGTCACCTCGCCCACACCGGCGACCACCGCCCCACCGCTCGCGAGTCCACCCCAACAGCCGATCGGACGGATTCCGGTCCAGGATGTCCGCCCCCTGGTCGACCAGGGGCGGCGCCCGGCCAAGTGTGTGGTGGGTGAGACCTTCCAGGTCAGCGCGATCGTCTTCCGGGAGGGCCACGACGCGGTCAACGCGACCGTCGTGCTGACGACTCCGGACGGCTCCGAGCAGTTCCTGCCGATGGAATGCATCAATCCCGGCCTCAACCACTGGGTGGCCGAGGTGACGGCGAGCACCCCGGGCAACTGGACCTATCGCGTCGAGGGCTGGTCGGATCCCTATGGCACGTGGGTGCACGACGCGAGCATCAAGGTGGCGGCCGGGGTCGACGTCGAGTTGATGCTGACCGAGGGTGCCCTCCTGCTCGCCCGTGCGGCCGGGCAGCCCGGGCGACCCAGCGACGGCCGGCTGACCCTCGACGAGGCCTCGAGCGCGATGGCGGACACGACCCGACCCGCCCAGGTCCGCCTCCAGGAGGGCCTGTCCCGGCCCGTCCAGGACGAGATGACGGCGCGGCCGCTGCGGGAGATGGTCAGTCCGACGCCCGACCATCCCCTCCTCGTCGAGCGGGAGCGGGCCCTCTACGGCGCGTGGTACGAGATCTTCCCGCGGTCCGAGGGCTGCCGCTACGACAAGGGCCTGCAGCAGTGGGTCTCGGGGACCTTCGCCACCGCGGCCAAGCGCCTGCCCGCGATCGCGGCGATGGGCTTCGACGTCGTCTATCTGACACCCATCCATCCGATCGGGCTGGCCGCCCGCAAGGGCCCCAACAACACGCTGAGCGCCGGCCCCAACGACCCCGGCAGTCCCTATGCCATCGGCTCGCCCGACGGCGGGCACGACGCGATCCACCCCGACCTCGGCACCTTCGACGACTTCGACGCCTTCGTCGCCGAGGCCGAACGCAACGGTCTCGAGGTCGCCCTCGACATCGCCCTCCAGGCCTCCCCCGATCACCCGTGGGTGCAGACCCATCCCGAGTTCTTCACCACCCGCGCCGACGGCACGATCGCGTATGCCGAGAACCCGCCGAAGAAGTACCAGGACATCTATCCCCTCAACTTCGACAACACGCCCGCTCAGGCGTATGCCGAGGTCCGCCGGGTCATCCAGGTCTGGATCGACCACGGGGTCAAGATCTTCCGCGTCGACAACCCGCACACCAAGCCGGTCGAGTTCTGGCAGTGGCTGATCCAGGACGTCGCCCGGGACCACCCCGAGGTCATCTGGCTCGCCGAGGCGTTCACGAAACCGGCGATGATGCACACCCTCGGCAAGGCGGGCTTCCAGCAGAGCTACACCTATTACGCATGGCGCAACACCCGCTGGGAGCTCGAGGAGTACTGCACCGAACTCGCCGGGCCGGCGGCGGCCTACATGCGGCCGAGCTTCTGGCCGACGACGCACGACATCCTCACGCCCTACATGCAGTTCGGCGGCCCGGCCGCGTGGAAGACCCGCGCCGCGCTGGCCGCGACCCTCGTGCCGACCTACGGCATCTACGCCGGCTACGAGCTCATGGAGCATGTCGCCCGGCCGGGCGCCGAGGAGCAGATCGACAACGAGAAGTACCAGTACAAGGACCGGCACTGGGCGGACTACGAGCCCGGTGGTCCGCGCGAGGGGCAGTCGCTCGCCGGCTATCTGACCCGGCTCAACGCGATCCGCGCCGCCCACCCGGCGCTGCGGTGGCTGCGCAACCTGCGCTTCCACCACGTCGACGACGACAACATCATCTGCTTCTCCAAGTCCCGCCAGCTTCCGGACGGGCAGGAGGACATCGTCATCGTCGTCGCCAACCTCGATCCGCACAGCACGCGCAGTTCGATGGTCCGGCTCAACATGCCGCTGCTCGGCCTGGACTGGGGCGACAGCTTCGACGCGCACGACCTGATCACCGACGCGCACTGGACCTGGTGGGAGCACAACTACGTCCGCCTCGGCCCGGATGGCGAGCCGGTGCACGTCATCGCCGTCGGGAAGCGGTGAGCCGTGGCCGAACTGCACATGGACGCGCGCCTGGTTCCCTCCAAGGTGGACCTGTTGTCCGGCTGGATCGGCGCCCAGCGCTGGTATGCGGCCAAGGGACGCACCCCGCGGCTGCGACGACTGTTCAGTTGGCGCCTCGACGATCCCACTGGTGAGGTCGGCGTCGAGACGCTGGTGATCGCCGACGACGCGACCACTCCCCCGGTCGTCTACCAGGTCCCACTCACCTACCGCGCCGCGCCGCTGCCGGGCGCCGAGCACGCCCACGTGGGGACGATCGAGCACAGCGTCCTCGGCACCCGCCACGTCTATGACGCGCCCCACGACCCGGTGTATGCCGCACTCCTCTTCGCGCTCGCCCGCGGCGCCGTGGGCGCCGCGTCGAGCACGCTCTCACACGCGCCCGAACCCGCGATCGGCGGCACCCGCCTGAGCGAGGGGGACCTGAGTCTGATCGGTTCCCGCGTGCTGTCCGGGGAGCAGTCCAACACCTCGATCATCGGTGTCGCCCGGGACGGATCCGGTGCCGAGCGCCCCGTCATCACCAAGGTGTTCCGGGCGCTCGCCGACGGCGACAACCCCGACGTCGTCCTCCAGGGTGCCCTCGCCGCGGCCGGGTGCACGCGTGTGCCGGAGAGCCTCGGCGCGGTGTCGGGGTCGTGGCCGGCCGCGGACGGGAGCGGCCCGGCATACGGGCATCTGGCGTTCGCCCAGGAGTTCCTCCCGGGTGCCCAGGACGCGTGGCGAGAGGCGCTCGCCGCGGCCGGCGCCGGCAGGTGTTTCGCCGAGCGCGCCCGCGCCCTCGGTGAGGCGACCGCGGAGGTCCACGGCATCCTCGCGACGAGCCTGCCGACCGAGGTCGCCGCTCCCGAGCAGATCGCGGACACGCTGGCGCAGATGCGCGGACGGTATGCCGCGGCGGCGGCCGAGGCGCCCGGCCTCGCCCGGCATGCGGACGCCGTATCGGCACTCCTCGCGGCCGCCGAGCAGACCTCCTGGCCGCCGTTCCAGCGCATCCACGGCGACTACCACCTCGGTCAGGTGCTCGACGTCCCGGACCGCGGATGGGTGCTCCTCGACTTCGAGGGCGAACCGCTTCGCCCACTGGCGGAACGGAATCGGCCCGACCAGGCGATGCGCGACGTCGCCGGGATGCTGCGCTCGTTCGACTACGCCGGCGGGTCGGT
Source organism: Nostocoides sp. (assembly GCA_039812345.1). Taxonomy (GTDB): domain Bacteria; phylum Actinomycetota; class Actinomycetes; order Actinomycetales; family Dermatophilaceae; genus Nostocoides_A. Next base: position 6,626 of record JBDIAJ010000130.1, read on the forward strand.
CGAGCAGGGCACCCGGGGCTTCTCGGCGCGGGCCTGGGTCACCGAGGCGCAGGAGGCCTTCCTCGACGGGTATGCCGCGGTCACCGGCGTCGACCCCCGCGCTGCGGGGCCCTTGCTCACGGCGTACCTTGTGGACAAGGCTCTGTACGAAGTGGTTTACGAAGTTCGCAACCGGCCCTCGTGGGCCGCCATCCCCCTCACCGCAATCGATCGCCTCTTCCCCGCTCCAGAATCCTCGAAGGAGGACACTCCGTGACTTCCACTCCCCCCAGCGCTCTGCCCGGAGCACGATGGTCGCTCGCCAACGGGCGCCACCAGCAACCACACGACCTGTTGGGCCAGCACGTGGAGTCCGAAGGCCTCCGTATCCGGGTCCTGCGTCCGCTCGCCGAGTCCGTCCAGGTGCGGTTCGAGGACGACGTCGTCATCGATCTGGCCCACGAGTCCGACGGGGTCTGGAGCGGCCTTCGCCCGGGGGCGACCCAGACGATGGACTACCGCGTGCTGACGGCCTGGGGTGACGGCATCCAGCACGAGGCGGACGATCCCTATCGGTTCGCGCCGACCGTCGGCGAGGTCGACCGCTTCCTGTTCAACGAGGGCCGGCACGAGCAGTTGTGGAAGGTGCTCGGTGCCCATGTCCAGTCCTATCCCGGGCCGATGGGCGAGGTCACCGGGACCTCGTTCTCGGTGTGGGCGCCGCGGGCCAAGTCGGTCTATGTCGTCGGCGACTTCAACGGCTGGGACAACCGGGCCCACCCGATGCGGCTGCTCGGCAACTCCGGCATCTGGGAGTTGTTCGTCCCCGACGTCGGCGCCGGCAGCGCCTACAAGTTCCGCATCCGCGGGGCCGACGACGTCGAGCGCGACAAGTCCGACCCGATGGCCCGCCGCACCGAGTGCCCGCCGCGGACCGCCTCGGTGGTCCACGACTCGAAGTACCCCTGGGCCGACGACACCTGGCAGGAGGCCAAGAAGTCGCACAACCCGCACACCGGTCCGATCAGCATCTACGAGGTGCACCTCGGGTCGTGGCGGGCCGGACTGTCGTATGCCGAACTGGCCGAGCACCTCGTCAACTATGTCACCGACCTCGGGTTCACCCACGTCGAGTTCCTCCCGGTCATGGAGCACCCGTTCGGCCCCTCGTGGGGATATCAGGTGACCGGCTACTACGCGCCGACCGCGCGCTTCGGCACCCCGGACGACTTCAAGTACCTCGTCGACCGGCTCCACCAGGCCGGCATCGGGGTCATCCTCGACTGGGTGCCGGCGCACTTCCCGCGCGACGAGTGGGCCCTGGCCCGGTTCGACGGCTTGGCGCTCTATGAGCACGCCGACCCGCGCCGCGGCGACCAGCCCGACTGGGGCACCCACATCTTCGACTTCGGCCGCAAGGAGGTGCGCAACTTCCTCGTCGCCAACGCGTGCTACTGGCTCGAGGAGTTCCACGTCGACGGCCTGCGGGTCGACGCCGTCGCGTCGATGCTCTACCTCGACTACTCCCGCCGCAGCGGCGAGTGGCTGCCCAACCAGTACGGCGGCCGGGAGAACCTCGAGGCCATCGGCCTGCTCCAGGAGACCAACGCCACGGCATACAAGCGCACGCCGGGTGTCGTCACCGTGGCGGAGGAGTCGACGTCCTGGCCGGGCGTCACCAAGGACACCGCATCCGGGGGCCTCGGCTTCGGCTTCAAGTGGAACATGGGGTGGATGAACGACTCGCTGCGCTATCTGCAGCGGGACCCGATCTATCGGCAGTACCACCACAACCTGCTGACCTTCTCGTTGATGTACGCCTACAGCGAGAACTACATCCTCCCGATCAGCCACGACGAGGTCGTCCACGGCAAGGGCTCGCTGTTGGGCAAGATCCCCGGCCACCGGTATGACCAGCTCGCCACCCTGCGCGCCTACCTCGCCTACATCTGGAGCCATCCGGGCAAGCAGTTGTTGTTCATGGGGTGCGAGTTCGCGCAGCCGTCCGAGTGGGCCGACGGGCGCTCGCTCGACTGGTGGCTGCTCGACCACGCGGCCCACTATCGGGTGCACAACCTGGTCAAGGAACTGAACACGATCTATCGCGACCATGACGCCCTGTGGGCCCAGGACAGCAACCCGTCCGGCTTCGAGTGGCTCAATCCGCACGACAACGCCGGCAACACCTTCTCGTATGTCCGCTTCGGCCGTCAGGACCGTGGCGAGCGCAATGCCGTCGCCGCGATCATCAACTTCGGCGGGGACGCGCGGGAGGGGATGCGGCTCGGCCTGCCGTATGACGGGGAGTGGGAGGTCATCCTCGACACCTCCGGCTACGACGAGTACGGCTCGGTGAGCCAGGCCGGCGTCGTCGTCACCGCGGATGACCAGCCGTGGGACAACCAGCCCTACAGCGCGACCGTCTTCGTCCAGAAGCTCTCGGCGGTCTACCTCGCGCCCAAGAAGGGCTGACTCGGCATACGTCCGAGGTGGCGGTGGTGACGGGGCGCTGGCCGCCTCGCCACCACCGTCGCGGTGTCTGCGGCGTCAGATGAAGAGCAGCTGGGCGCCGTCGGTCTTCTCGATGAAGTCACTCGCGCTGATGATGTCCTCGACGCCCTCGTAGAGGTCGTCCATCGTCAGGTGGTTCATGTCGGCGCTCATCCGGCACGCCCACATGTGGCAGCCGGAGCCGTGCAGCAGGTCGAGGAACTCCGGCACCTCGGGGACGTCGAGGTCGGCGATCTGCTTCTTCATGAACGCCGTCGCCCCGGCGGTCGCGCCGGGAAGCGCCCCGAGCATGTGGTGGATGCCGAGGCCGCTGTGCCCGGGCAGGTGCATCGCCGTGTTGCCGACGAAGGAGAACTTCAGGTCGGCCATCGTCGCCTTGGTGATGATGTCGAAGCCCCAGAAGGTGAAGAACAAATGGGTCTCGACGCCTTCTCCGACAGCGGCGTTGGCGAGGATCAGCCCGGGGTAGGCCATGTCGAGGTTGCCCTTGCTGCAGATGATCGCCAGCTTGCGGCCCGTGCTGGCCGGGTCGTCCTCGAAGCGGGGCGCGATCGGGGTGTCGGTCATGCTCACACGCATCCTTTCGGCTTGGGCAGGCCGGCGACATAGGCGAGCTTCTTGGCCGGTTTGCCGGGGAAAAGCGTGAAGATCTCCTTGACGGGGGTGCCCGACTGGGTCGAGACCCGGCGCAGGGTGGCCGTCTCGTGCTTGACGGCGTAGTCGTCGCGCAGGAAGCGGATCAGCCTCCAGTGCGCGTCGGTCAGCGGATCGAGCCCGATGAGCCGGGCCAGCTCGGGGGCGAGGTCCTCGCTCCACTGGTCGGGGCGGGTGAGGAAGCCCTCCTCGTTGACGTCGATCGCATGCCCGGCGATCGTCGTGGTGGGCATGGTGTCTCCTTTCAGTCGACCGGGATCTTGCCGGTCATGGTCATGTCCGCCGGCAGCCCGATGGGCCGGCCCGGCAGGAGCGCCTGCCAGTAGATGTGCCGGAAGGCGAGCTTGGCCAGGTGGTTGGTCCGGCTCTCCGCGAGCAGGCGGAGCGGGCCGATCCGGGGCATGGGGAAGGTGCCGGTCAGCGGTTCGGTGTCATAGTTGAAGTCGAGCAGCAGTGCCTTGCCGCCGCCGGACTCGACGAAACAGTTCGCGTGGCCGTCGAAGTCGTGGGTGAGCGGACGTCCGGCGATCGCGTCGAGGAGGTTCTCGATGAACACCTCGACGGAGAAGTGCGCGACCGAGCCCGCCTTGCTGGTCGGCAGGTCGTTCGCATCGCCGAGCGCCCAGATGTCGTCATGGGCCGTGGACCGACACGTGTGCCGGTCAACCGGGACGTAGTTGAGCTCGTCGCCGAGCGCGCTGGCGGCGACGAAGTCGGCGCCCATGTTGAGCGGCACGGTGACGAGTTGGTCGTAGCCGATCTCCCGCTCGTCGTAGGAGCGGATGACCCTGGCCTCCTGGTCGACCGACTCGATCAGGAAGTCGGTCTCGACGACGATCCCCTTCTCCCGCAACAGGTGCCCGAGGGTCCGGCTCGCGACCGGCTTGGTGAACGCCCCGTCGAGCGGGGTGACGAAGACGATCTCGACCCGGTCGCGAATCCCCCGCCGCCGGAAGTGGTCGTCGGCGAGGAAGGCGAACTCGAGTGGGGCCACGGGGCACTTGATCGGCAGCTCGGTGATGTGGACCACGAGCCGTCCGCCGGTCATCGCGGCGAGTCGGTCGCGCAGGGCCATCGCCCCCTCGTAGGTGTAGAACTCGCCGACCTC
>JBDIAJ010000131.1:0-10709 GCA_039812345.1 Nostocoides sp.
ATCGAGAACTCCGTGGAGGGCGGCGTCACGGCGACCCTCGATGCGCTCGCCGCGGGCGAGCCGCTCATCGTCGTGGGGGAGCGTCTGGTCCGGGTTCGATTCGTCCTCGCCGCGCCGGAGGGTATGCCGCTCACGCGCGTCCGCACGATCGGCACCCACTCGCACGCCTGGGCCCAGGTCCGCGGCTGGGTCGGTGCCAACCTCCCGGAGGCGACCTACCTGCCGACCCTGTCGACGGCCTCCGCGGCATACGACCTCGCGCCCGGGGGTGAGGGGCGGCACGACGCGGCGGTGTGTGCCCCGATCGCCGCGTCCGGAGCCGGACTGAGCGTGCTCGCGGACGACATCGGCGACTTCAAGCGGGCGGTGACGCGCTTCGTTCTCGTCTCTCGGCCGCACCGGATCCCGCCACCGACGGGGGCGGACAAGACGACGCTGGTTCTCTATCAGCGCAGCGACCACGCCGGCGGGCTGATGGCGCTGCTCGAGCAGTTCGCGGCCCGGGGCATCAACATGACCCGGCTGGAATCGCGCCCGACCAAGCACTCGATGGGGGACTACTGCTTCTCGGTGGACATCGAGGGGCACGTCCTCGACGAGCGCGTCGGTGAGGCGTTGACCGGGCTCAAGCGGATCTGCGCCGACGTGGTCTTCCTCGGTAGCTACGCCCGCGCCGACCGCGCTCGCGCCGGCATCGCCCCGCACAATGCGGACGAGGACTTCCGCGCCGCGAATGAGTGGCTGGCCGATCTGCGACGGATCGTCGACTGGGCCGACGGTCGCGAGTAGCCCCACTTAGGTTAGGCTTACCTAACTCGCAGTCACGAGGGAAGGGACGTCGACCGAATGCTCGTCAGCAATGCCCTGATCGGGCTGCGCGAAGGCCTGGAGGCGGCGCTCGTCGTCGTCATCCTCGTCGCCTTCCTGGTCAAGACCGACCGCCGCTGGGCGCTGAAGTGGGTCTGGGCCGGAGTGGGGGTGGCCGTCGTCCTCTCCGCCGGCCTGGCCGCGTTCCTGACCTTCGGCACCCGGCAGCTCTCCTTCGAGTCCCAGGAACTCATCGGCGGGTCGGCTTCGATCCTCGCGGTGGCGTTCGTCACCGGAATGGTCTTCTGGATGCGCTCGGCCGCCCGGACGATCTCCGGCGAACTCAAGGGCGCCCTCGACCGGGCGCTCGCCCTCGGCCCGCTGCCCATCGCCCTGGTCGCCTTCCTCGGCGTCGGCCGGGAGGGCCTGGAGACGGCGATCTTCTTCTATGCCACCGCCGAAGCCGCCGGCGCGGGCACCATCCAGCCGCTGCTCGGCTGGATCATCGGCATCGGCGGCGCGTGCATCCTCGGCGTGCTGATGTATCGCGGCGCGATCAAGATCAACCTGGCCAAGTTCTTCCGGTGGACCGGGATCTTCCTCGTCCTGGTCGCCGCCGGCATCCTCGCCTATGGCATCCACGACCTGCAGGAGGCCGCCTTCCTGCCCGGCCTGAACTCCCTGGCCTTCGACATCAGCCACGTCCTCGCCCCCGACGGCTGGCTGGGCACCCTGCTCAAGGGCACCCTCAACTTCACCCCGGCGACGACGTGGCTGCAGGCCATCGTCTGGTGCGCGTATGTCGCGATCGTCCTCCCGCTCTTCCTCCGGCCCGCGCGCGTGTCCGCACCGGCGGCCACTCGACCGGCGCAGCCTGCCAACGCGCACTGACCCCGACCTCGCCCGCGGATTCGACCCACCGGCCGACCCGACCCGGCCTGCTGACCTGGCCCCACACCCATACGGAGATCTCGCGATGCTCACCCTGGCCGGCGCCCGGCAAACCCCGGCACGGACGACCGCCGCCACTCTCGCCCTGGGCGCGGCCCTGGCCCTGACCGGCTGCGGCGGCAAGGACAGCGCCGGCGCGGCCGGCACGGGCGGTGCCGGGTCGACCGGCGGCCCGATCGCCGTCACCGCGACCGACACCGAGTGCCGGGTCAGCGCGACCAGCGCGCCGGCCGGGACCATCACCTTCAAGGTCACCAACGCGGGCAGCAAGATCAACGAGTTCTATGTGTATGCCGCGGGCGACCGGATCATGGGCGAGGTCGAGAACGTCGGGCCCGGCCTGAGCCGCGAATTCCACGTCGAGATCACCGAGCCGGGTGCCTACCAGACCGCGTGCAAGCCGGGGATGGTCGGCGACGGCATCCGGGCGGCGTTCACGGTCACCGGCACCGCGCCCGCCGCCAAGACCGACAACCAGCTGCTGCAGCAGGCCGTCGCCGAGTATCACCGCTACACCTCCAGCCAGGCCGACGCCTTCCTCGCCGAGACCACGACGTTCGTCGCGCTGGTCAAGGCGGGCAAGGTCGATCAGGCCAAGGCGCTCTATCCGACGGCCCGGTCGTATTGGGAGCGGATCGAGCCGGTGGCCGAGTCCTTCGGCGATCTCGACCCCAAGATCGACGGGCGCGCCGATGTCGTCGACGAGGGGATGACGTTCACCGGCTATCACCGGCTCGAGCGCGACCTGTGGCAGGACGGCCTGCAGCCGGACTCCGGCACGATCGCCGACCACCTGCTCGCCGATGTCACCACGCTCGTCGGCAAGGTCAAGGACGTCGAGCTGAACCCGCTCCAGCTCGCGAACGGGTCGAAGGCGCTCCTGGACGAGATGGCCACCGGCAAGATCACCGGCGAGGAGGAGCGCTACAGCCACACCGATCTGTGGGACTTCGAGGCCAACTTCGAAGGCTCCAAGACCGCGCTCGCGGCTCTGCGGCCGTTCCTCACGGAGAAGGACCCGGCGCTCGTCGGCGAGATCGACCGCACGGCCGAGGTGCTCGGCGATCTGCTCGAAACCCACCGCGAGGGTGACGGTTTCGTGCTCTACCCGCAGCTGAGCAAGGACGACATCAAGAAGCTGACCGATGCCCTTGACGGCTTCGCCGAGCAGGTCGCCAAGGTGGCGGGTGTCGTTGCCGCCGGCTGACCCGCGCGGCCTCGACGTCACCGCCGAGCCGCCCAGCCGGCGCGGCGTCGTCGGGGTGTCGGCAGGTGTCGCGGCGGGCCTGCTCGCCGGCGCTGCCGGGACGTATGCCGCGACGCGAGCCGGCGGGCATACGGGCACCTCAGCGGTGGGCACGTCCTCGACGGGGGCGCCGAGCGTCGACGACATCAGCGGGCAGGTGCCCTTCCGCGGGGCGCACCAGGCGGGCATCGTCACGCCGGCGCAGGATCGGATGCACTTCGTCGCGCTGGACGTGATCACCGACGACCCGCAGGTGCTGCGCGACCTGCTCACCGCCTGGACCCGGGCCGCCGAGCGGATGACGTATGGCGCCGAGGCGGCGCCCGGCGGGGCGGTCGGCGGCGGGCCGTACAAGGTGCCGACCGACACCGGCGAGGCGCTCGACCAGCCGCCGTCCGGGCTGACCGTGACGATCGGCTACGGGCCGTCGTTGTTCGACAAGCGCTTCGGCCTGGCCCATCGCAAACCTGCTGCGCTGCATGACCTTCCGGGTTTCATGGGCGACGATCTCGACCCGGCGAGGTCGGGCGGGGACCTGTGCATCCAGGCCTGCGCGAACGACCCGCAAGTGGCCGTGCACGCGGTGCGCAATCTGATCCGGCTGGGGCTCGGGACGGTCTCGGTGCGGTGGAGCCAGCTCGGCTTCGGGCGCACCTCGTCGACCTCGCACACGCAGAAGACGCCGCGCAATCTGTTCGGGTTCAAGGACGGCACCAACAACCTGATGGCCGAGGACGGCGCGGCGCTGGAGGAGCACGTCTGGATCGCGGCGGCGGATGCCACCGGTGCCACGGCGTGGGCGGCCGGTGGGTCGTATCTGGTGGCGCGGCGCATCCGGATGCACATCGAGGTCTGGGACCGGACCAACCTGCAGGAGCAGGAGGACGTCTTCGGCCGCGGCAAGCTCGAGGGCCAGCCGCTGGGCCAGAAGAAGGAGTTCGACGCGATCGACTTCGCCGCCAGGCGGATGGACGGGCAGCCGGCGATCCCGGCCGTCTCGCATGTCGCCCTCGCCCACGCCTCGAATCTCGACGGCGTCAGGATCCTGCGGCGCGGCTACAACTTCACCGACGGCTCCGACGGCCAGGGCCACCTGGACGCCGGCCTCTTCTTCGTCGCCTTCATGCGCGATGCCCATCGGCAGTTCGTGCCGATGCAGCGGGCGCTCGCGGCCAAGGATGCGCTCAACGAGTACATCGAGCACACCGGTTCGGCCCTCTTCCTCTGCCCGCCCGGCCTGAGCGAGACCGACGACTGGGGCGCCCAACTCTTCGGCTGACCACCGGCCACTCGACGACCCTGAACCGGCCACTCGACGACCCTGAACCGGCCACTCGACGGGAGGGAGGGGGTGGGGGGCTCACTCGTTGGCGGAGACCCAGGCGTCGATCGCGGTCCACTGCGCGTCCAGCCAGGCCTCGATGGCGACCGGGTCGCGGGGAAGGGAGCCCGCGGCATACGACCAGGGGTGCACCAGGAACGGCCGGTCGAACGGGATCGCGTCGAAGATCGCTCGCGGGCTGTCGAGCGCGCCGAGCCCGGCGTGGGCGACGATCATGACGTCCGCGTCGGGGCGCTCCGTCAGGGCGGCGACCACCCCCTTGGTCTTGGGCGGCAGCACCCGGCGCAGCCGCTCGGCCTGCCGGAGCTTGGCGGCGTGCCCGCGTTCGCGCAGGCGGGCGATCAACGCCGACCGGCGCATCGGCGTCCAGTTCTCGCCCTCGGGGAACATCAGGAGCGCATCGCGCCGCTCCAGCGAGGCGGCGAGCCGGCGCACCCCGGCGAGGCGGTTGTCGCCGGCACCGGACAGCGACGGCACGAAGTCCGACCCGAGCCGGGTGAGGATGAGGTCGATGCCGGGATCCCAGCGGAGCGCGTCGGCGAGGACGATCCGCGGCAGCCGGCCTCCGGTCCGGGAGAGCAGCCAGGCGACGGCGAGGGAGTCCGCGGGCCCGGCGTGCCGGGCGAAACACAGGAGCGGACGATCGGGGTCCCCGAGGTCCATCGCCGAATCCAGCCGCACCTCGAAGCCGACCCACTTCCTGCCCAGGCGCATCGCCGTGTCGAGGACGTCGAGGAGCAGCTTCTCGTGATCCTCCCGCCACGTCGGTCCGCGTCCGAGGGGATCGGCCAGCCGCAGGCGCCAGCACCCGACGAGAAGCTGGACATCGAGCCACACGACGAGCAGCGTGAGCCCGGTCGCCCGGAACAGCCGGGCGCGCCGGTCGACCACCGACCACAGCGCGCCGGCCACCAGCAGCGGCAGCGCGACCACGGTGACGACGACGGCGATGACCGGCCACACGAGCCGCAGCAGCCGGCGCACGATCATCGGTGGCGCCGAGATCCCCTTCAGGCCCAACGGGTCACCTGCTCTCGAGGTATGCCGTGGTGGCGGCGTGCGCCGCATCCATCCGTTCGTTCATCCGCCCCGGCCGCGCCTGGGACAGCGACACCGTCGGCGCGGACCTCGCTCCACTCGGAAGGACGTGCAGCGCAACGGAATCCGGCACGCGGGCAAGTTCCTCGACATACCGATGCCGGCGGGAGATCTCGAAGGCGACCGTCGCGACCTGCCAGGGTGCCGTCGGCGGCTCGAGCGGCTGCTCGATCCGGCCGACCTGAAGCACATAGATCTCCTCGGCACCCAGGTCCAACGCCCGACCCACGGGTATGGAGTGCACCAGGCCACCATCGAGATAGTGGGCGCCGTCGATCCGGACCGGCGGGAACAACCCCGGCACCGAGCACGAGGCGAGCACCGGCGGAGTCAACGGACCGGAGTCGAACCAGGTGGCCCGACAGCCCTCGATCTGCGCGGCGACGCACTGGAAGGGCACCGCCAGTTCCGCGAACGTCGTCACCGGGAGATAGCGCTCGAGCAGGACCCGCAGCGGGGCGTGGGAGAGCAGATGGGTCCAGTTGCGGGGGATCCGCGCGACCTGGCGGATGGGCCGCTGGGTGAACAGCCCCTCCCGGACGACCTCGTGCCACACCTCGGCGAGCCGCAACGTTCCCTCGAGGCTCGGGTCCGCGGCGACGAACGCGCCGTTGAGCGCGCCGATGCTCGTGCCGAGCACGAGGTCGGGCGTGATATCCGCTTCGGCGAGGCCGCGCAGCATACCGACCTGGGTCGCGCCGAGAACCCCGCCGCCGCCGAGGACGAAGGCCGTGCGGGGACGCATTCGGCCAGCGTACTGAGGTGACGGGCCGCCGGCACGGGTGCGCATCCGATCGCGGCGGCGCGCACCCATGGCGCACTGGGCGTTTGACCGGTTAGATGTGGGGAATGAGCGCACCCGTGACCGTGATCCTGTTCGGCGCCACCGGAGATCTGGCGAAGCGCAAGCTGATCCCCGGCCTGCTGCACCTGTTCCAGTCGCGGCTGCTCGATGATCTGCGCGTCGTGGGCACCTCGCTGGACGAACTCACGGTCGATGACTTCAAGGACCTGGCGCTCAAGGCGATTCGCGAGCACAGCACCCGCACCCTCAAGGACGAGGACTGGCAGGCGTTCGCCGAGCGCCTCGACTTCGTCCCGATCTCCGCCGGCGCGGGCGCCCTGCGCGATGCGGTCCTGCGCTCCGAGGAGGAGCTGCCCGGGGACAACGAACTGCGCCTGCACTACCTGTCGGTGCCGCCCAAGGCCGCCCTGGCGGCGGTCAACACGATCGCGGCGGCCGGCCTGGTCGAGCGGTCGCGGATCATCATGGAGAAGCCGTTCGGCACCGACTACGCCTCGTCGCGGGCGCTCAACAGCCAGTTGCACGAGGTGTTCGACGAGTCACAGATCTTCCGGATCGACCACTTCCTCGGCAAGGAGGCGGCCCAGAACATTCTCGCGTTCCGGTTCGCCAACGGGCTCTTCGAGCCGATCTGGCACCGCAACCACATCGATCACGTGCAGATCGACGTCCCGGAGACCCTCGGCCTGACCCAGCGCGGCGACTTCTACGAGAACACCGGCGCTTATCGCGACATGGTCGTCACCCACCTCTTCCAGGTGCTCGCGTTCACCGCGATGGAGCCGCCGACCGCGCTGGAGCCGGCCGCGATCAGCCGGGAGAAGACCAAGGTCTTCCGCTCGATGTCGGCGATCGAGCCGACGAACGTCATCCGCGGCCAGTATCAGGGGTACCGGCAGGAGCCGGGCGTTCGCCCGGACTCGGAGACCGAGACCTTCGTCGCCCTCAAGTGCTATATCGACAACTGGCGCTGGGCCGGCGTGCCGTTCTTCCTCCGGACCGGCAAGCGGATGGCCGAGGGCGCCCGGATCATTTCGATCGCCTTCAAGGAGCCGCCACGCTCGATGTTCCCGGGCGGCTCCGGCGTGGGCGACCACGGGCCCGACCATCTGACCTTCGACCTGTCCGACCAGCCGCGGATGTCGTTGTCCTTCTATGGGAAGAAGCCCGGCCCGGGGTATCGCCTGGACAAACTGTCGATGCAGTTCGCGATGAAGGACACCAACTGGGCGGGGTCGGTCCTGGAGGCCTACGAACGGCTCATCTATGACGCCGCGCGGGGCGACAGCACCCTGTTCACCTCGGCGAACGGCGTGGAGCGTCTCTGGGAGATCTCACAGCCGCTCCTGGAGAACCCGCCGATCGTCCGCCCCTATGACCAGGGCAGCTGGGGCCCCAACCAGATCCACCAGTTGATCGCGCCCTTCGCCTGGCGGCTGCCGTTCGAGCGGAAGTGGCGCGAGCCGTCCTGACCGGCCGGGGCACGCGGCCCCTCAGGGGCCGACGCGGACGACGAGGGCGCGCTGGGTGACCGTGGCGAGGACGTGGCGGGCGGTGCCGATGACATCGCCGTCGAGTTGGACCTCCTCCTCCTGGTCCGTCGTGATGTCGAACCGCGTGCCCGTATGCCGCGCGATCCGGTCCCCGCGATGCTTGCGATCCCGGGTCAGGAGCCGAGCGCTGACCAGTACCCAGCCGGTCAGGCCCTTCGGGGCGAGGACGACCGCGTCGAGGACCCCGTCGTCCACCTGGGCATCGGGCATCAGGTCGATGCCGCCCGTGATCCGGCCACAGTTCCCGATGAGGATGGTCCGGGCGTAGGTGCGTTCGGGCTCGCCGCCGTCGACGGCGACCTGGGCCCGGAATCGCGGTCCGAGGAAGTTGCGCAGGCCGGTGGCGACGTAGGCGCCCGGCCCGATCCGGGCCTTGGCCGCCTCGCTCGTCTCCGCCATGATCGTCGCGTCCAGACCGAGCCCGGCCATGACGAGGAAGGCGTGCGAGCGGTCGCCGGACCGGTCCACCTCCCGGGCCTCGTCGGTTTCGGAGGGCTCGGCCGGGTCGAGGGTGACGAACCCGACGTCGACGGGACGGTTGCGTCCCGTCAGCGCCGTCCGCAGCGCGGCCTCCACGTCATCGGTGACGAGGCCGAGATTGCGGGCGAGCAGATTCCCCGTCCCGCAGGGCAGCAGGCCGAGCGGGGTGTCGGTGCCGATCAGCGCGGTGGCGACCGCACGGACCGTGCCGTCACCCCCCAGCGAGGCGACCAGGTCCGCCCCCTCGGCGAGCGCCGCCCGCGCCTGCCCGGTCCCGGGATCATCGGCGGTGGTCCGCACGAACGTCGGCTCCGCCCAGTCGAGCTGACCGGCGACGACGGAGAGCCGACGCTCGAGGACGTCGAGGTCATCGACCTTCGTCGGGTTGACGACGATCGTCAGGCGACGCTGCCGAGGCTGGGCCTGCGCCCGTCGGAAGGTGTCCCGATGGGGCCGCGACCGGGCGGCGCGGAAGGGGCGCACCGTCGCGGCCAGGACGACGGCGAGGCACACGAGGGCGAGCGCGAACAGCAGGACGCCTGCCAGGGTCAGGTCGTCCGTCACGGGGCGAAACTATCAGCGGCGCGCACGCGGCATACGGCAGCATGGGCGTCGTGAACCCCGGACCTCCCGACGCGCCCCCGCCGGCCCCCGCCCCGGACGAGAAGGACTGGACTTGGGTGCTCGAGCGGCCCTGTCCGGACTGCGGGTTCGACGGGTCCCAGATCGCCCGGGGAGACCTCGCCGACGGCATCCGCCAGGCGACACTCCCGTGGGCCGCGGTGCTCGCCCGGCAGGAGGTCCGGGAGCGCCCGTCCGAAACGGTCTGGTCGCCGCTCGAGTACGGCTGTCACGTCCGCGACGTCTGCCGGCTCTTCGACGTCCGGACGCGTCTCATCCTCGATGAGGACGACCCGGGGTTCGCCGACTGGGACCAGGACGCGACCGCCCTCGCGGATCGCTACTGGACCCAGGACCCCGCCGTGGTCGCGACCGAACTCGCCGCGGCCTCCGACACCCTCGTCGCGAAGTATGCCGCCGTGCCCGCCGACGCGTGGGAGCGACCGGGGCGTCGCAGCAACGGTTCCCGGTTCACGACGGCGAGCCTCGGCCGTTACCTCCTGCACGATCTGGTGCATCACGTCTGGGATGTCCGTGCCTGATCCCTCGCGCTGGCTCGGGTTCGTCGTCGCCTGCCTCGTCATCGTCGCCATCCCCGGCCCGAGCCTGCTCTTCGTCATCGGGCGGGCCCTCTCGGCCGGTCGCCGGGAGGCCCTGCTCAGTGTGCTCGGGAACGCGACCGGAATCCTCCTGCAGATCCTGCTCATCGCGGCCGGCCTCGGTCCGGTGGTCGCCGCCAGCGCCAGCGCGTACACCGCGATCAAACTCGTCGGCGCCGGCTATCTGGTTTATCTCGGGGTCCAGACCATCCGGCACCGCGACGCGGTCGTCCGGGCGCTGGACGGCCTCGACCTGCGGCCCCGGCACGCCGCCCACGCCCTGCGGGACGGGTTCGTCGTCGGGGCGACGAACCCCAAGACGACCGTCTTCTTCATCGCCCTGTTGCCGCAGTTCGTCGATCGCGCGGCGGCCCCGGTCTGGAGCCAGATGCTCGCGCTCGGCTTGACCTTCTTCGTCATCGCGGTCGCCAGCGACAGCATGGTCGCCACCCTCGCCGCCAAGGCGCGGGACTGGTTCGGGCGCTCCCCGAACCGACTCACCCGGATGAATGTCACCGGCGGGGTGATGATGATCGTGCTCGGGGTCGTCCTCGCCTTCGCCGGCCGTCCCGCGGACGCGTCCGCGCGCTGACGCCGGTCGCGGTCGGGCGACCCGGCATGCGGCTCAGACGGCGAACCGGGTGCCGAAGGTCGCGAAGACCCCGGCGTGGGGCCCGGACCGGCCCACCGCCAGTGCGAGTGCCTCGTCCGATGCGAGGCCACCGGCCAGGGCGGCGTGATAGCGGATCATCACCTCGACCGCCGTCTCGTCGGGGACCGGGAGCTGGGCGGCGACGACGCTGCGCGCGCCCAGGGCGAGCAGAGTCGCGGCGAATCCGAGCGCTTCCTCACCGGGGCGGACCGTGCTGCGGCCGACGTCGCAGGCGGACAGGATGATGTGGGCCGCCCCGACCCCGCTGGCCCGCAATTCGTGGGCGAACAGCCGGCCATCGCTCAGGTCGAGCCAGGAGAAGAGCGGACTACGGGCCTCATGTCGGCCGTGGGCGGCGATGTGCACGATGTCGGCCTCCCGGAAGGCCTCCTGCGCCTCGGTCCGGGTCGCCCCTCCTGCGGTCGTGACGTGGCCGCGCGGGCTCCACTCGTGCGTGACCGCCTGCCGCTCGAGTTCGGCCAACGGCCCGAGCACCGACCCGGCGAGGGCCGCCACCCGCGGCGTCGCTGCGGCGCGGATCAGGCCGGGAATCTG
>JBDIAJ010000132.1:0-10705 GCA_039812345.1 Nostocoides sp.
GCCGCGGCGGTGACGCCGAAGGTCTCCTCGAACTGCTTGACGAACTCGGAGAGCTCGATCAGGGTCATCTCCTTGAAGGCGTCAAGGAGCTCGTCGGTGCTGAGCTTCGCCATGATGGGCGTCCTTTCTGGGGTGCGTTTGCCGTGAGTGGCGGCTGGGTGTCTGCCTGGCCCGGGCGTGGGTCAGGCGTCCGCGTCGCCACTCGGGGCGACGGCGTCTGCCGGGGCGTCCGTGGGCGCCTCGACGGAATCCTGCGGGGCGTCGGCCGGCGCGTCCTGGGGAGCCGCGGGAGCGGACTCGGCGATCTTGGCGCGCAGCGCGTCGATCGTGCGAGCCGCCTGCGACAGGGGCGCGGCGAACAGGTAGACCGCCCGGCTCAGCGAGGCGTTCATGGCCCCGGCGAGCTTGGCGAGCAGAACCTCGCGCGACTCGAGGTCGGCGAGCTTGGTGACCTCGTCGGCGGACAGGGCGCGCCCGTCGAGGACACCGCCCTTGATCACCAGCAGAGGGTTGGCCTTGGCGAAGTCACGCAGGCCCTTGGCGGCCTCGACCACGTCGCCCTCGATGAAGGCGATGGCCGTCGGGCCGGCGAGCTGACCGTCGAACGCGGTCACCCCGGCGTCCCTGGCAGCGATGTCGGTCAGCGTGTTCTTGACCACGGCGTAGGTGGCGTTGCCACGGAGGTTGGTGCGCAGCGTCGTGAGCTGCTTGACGGTCAGACCGCGGTACTCCGTGAGAACGGCCGCATTCGAGGAACGGAACTTCTCCGTCAGCTCGGCAATGGCGGCGGACTTGTTCGCCTTCGCCATGTGGGGCCTCCTTCGTCGTCGGTGACCGACGGCTGGCCCGGAACGAGAAGTGCCCCGGCGCAGGGCGCACGGGGCGAGCCCACGGCATCAGGACTCGGGGTCCGGCCGCGGGAGCGGAACGTGGCCTGCGCTGGACGCCCACCTCGGTGGGACCTTCGGCGTCTGGGCGTATGCCGTGACGCGACCGGCGGTCAATGGTCGCCTCCCAGGGTACGCGGCCTCGCGGACGGGACCAAATCGCCGACGCCCCGCCGGCCCTGGACGGGCGGGCGGGGCGTGTGGCGCGGCATACGGGCCGTCACATGGTGGTGACCTCGGAACTCGGCGGGGCCTCGATCGAGACCGACTTGCCCCAGTCGGAGTAGGTGACCTTGACGTCCATGCCCATGTTCATCGTCGTCTCGGTCGGGCGGCCCTGGTTGTCGATGGTGTAGGTGACCGGGATCGACTCGGGCAGGCTCGCGGTCGCCGAGGAGATCGCCGAGTTGTCACCCATGGCCGCGACCAGCTTCTTGAGGTCGAGGTCCATCTGGACGGTCGTGGTGTCGGCGGTCTTGGCGGTGACCTTGGCCTTCATGCCCGCGAACGCCTTCGAAATCGTCGCCGGGTCGAAGCTGTTGAGGTCCGGGGTGCCGCTGTTCCCGGCGGTGGTGGCGTCCATCTTGACCCACTTGGTGCCACCGGCGAACAGGGGCGACTTCATGTAGATGACGCCTCCGACGGAGATCATCTCGATCTTGGTGCCGGACATCTCCATCGACATGGTCGAGTCCTGCTTGCCGTCGGCCACCTTGAAGTCACCCTCGGCGGTGATCATGCTGCCCATGTCCATCGACATGTGCCCGGTGGTGCCGTCCTTGAAGGCGTCCTTCATGGCGGTGGCCAATGCGGCGCCGTCGATGGTGTCGCCGACCTTGGCGTCGGCGAGGGACGCGGCGCTGGCGCCACTGTCGGGCGTCGTCGAGCTGGCGGTGGTGCTGGTGGTGCTGCTGCTCGCGGTGTCGGACGAGGTCGCGCTGGTCGACGCGGCCCCACTCGTCGAGGACGACGTGGCGGTCTTGCTGTCACCGCCGCAACCGGCGAGCACGAGGGTGGCCGCGGCGACGGCGGCGGCCAGGGACAACTTCTTCACGTGGGTACTCCCCCTTGCGGGTCCCCGGAGGCTCCGGGGACATCGGCCGCATCTTAGTCGGGCCACCCGCACGCGGGGGGCCTATGGCACCGGCGACCGGGTCAGGCGCCGGCCTCCTCCTCGAGCAGGTTGCGGGTCTTGGTGTGGTCGAGCGGAATGCCGGGGCTCATCGATGTCGCCATCGTCGCCTTGAGCAGGAAGCGCCCCTTGGAGGCGGCGGGCTTGAGCCGCAGGACCTCATCGATCGCCGCGCTGTAGTTCTCGAGCAGCGCCTTGTCGGAGAAGCTCGCCTTGCCGATGATGAAGTGCAGATTGGCGTGCTTGTCGTTGCGGAACTCGATCTTGCCGCCCTTGATGTCGGTGACGGCCTTGCCGGTGTCCATCGTGACGGTGCCCGTCTTGGGGTTGGGCATGAGGCCGCGGGGGCCGAGGATCTTGCCGAGGCGGCCGACCTTGCCCATGAGGTCCGGGGTCGCGACGACGGCGTCGAAGTCGAGCCAGCCGCCGGCGACCTTCTCGATCATGTCGTCGGAGCCGACGTAGTCGGCTCCGGCGGCCCGGGCGGCCTCGGCCTTGTCGCCGTTGGCGAAGACGAGGACGCGTGCGGTCTTGCCGGTGCCATTGGGCAGGTTGACCGTGCCGCGGACGATCTGGTCGGCCTTGCGGGGGTCGATGCCGAGGCGGAGGGCGACCTCCACCGTCGGGTCGTACTTCGTGGTCGCGGTCTCCTTGGCGAGCCGGACGGCCTCGAGCGGGGTGTAGGTGCGGGTGCGGTCGATCTTCTCGGCCGCGGCCTGGTAGGCCTTGCTGCGGTGCATGAATGGGTCCTCTTTCGGTGTGGTCAGTGGAGCCGGACGGCCCGGCCCCTCCCACGCCGGCGCACCTGTGGGGTGGGCCGGCGCTCCGAGCCGCGTGGACTCGGCGAAGCAGCGTGGGGCTGCTCAGAGTTCGGTGGTGATGCCCATCGAGCGGGCCGTGCCGGCGATGATCCGCATGGCCATGTCGATGTCGTTGGCGTTGAGGTCGACCATCTTGACCTCGGCGATCTCGCGGACCTGGTCCTTGGTGAGCTTGGCGACCTTGGTCTTGTGCGGTTCGCTGGAGCCCTTGGGCACGCCCGCGGCCTTCTTGATCAGTTCGGCGGCCGGCGGCGTCTTGGTGACGAAGGTGAACGACCGGTCTTCATAGACGGTGATCTCGACGGGGATGACGCTGCCGCGCTGGTGCTCGGTCGCGGCGTTGTAGGCCTTGACGAACTCCATGATGTTGACGCCGTGCTGACCCAGCGCGGGGCCGACCGGCGGGGCCGGCGTCGCGGCACCGGCGTTGATCTGCAGCTTGATGAAGCCGGAGACCCTCTTCTTCGGAGGCATTGCTTTGTCCTTCTGTCGTGGGCCGACGCCGTGGGCGATGACCCGGTTGCACCGCCGAACCGCGGGCCTGGTTCGGCGGAGATCTTCAGTTGTGCGAGCGGAGCGAGCTCCGCGCCTTCGGGGGTGCAGGGGGGCGGAGCCGCGTGTGTCAGAGCTTGGAGACCTGGCTGAACCCGAGTTCGACGGGGGTCTCGCGACCGAAGATCGACACCAGCACCTTGAGCTTCTGGGTGTCGGGGTTGATCTCGGAGATCGTGGCCGGCATGGTCTCGAACGGCCCGTCCATGACGGTGACGGACTCGCCGATCTCGAAGTCGACGATCGTCCGTGGTCCGGACTTGGCCGGCGTCGCGCCGCCGGACCCACCCGAGGGCGCCGTGGCGGCCTCGAGGTCGGCGGGCTTGAGCATCGAGTAGACCTCGTCCAGGCCGAGCGGGACCGGCGCGTGCGCGTTGCCGACGAACCCGGTCACGCCGGGCGTATGCCGCACGGCCCCCCACGACTCGTCCGTCATCTCCATGCGGACCAGGACGTAGCCGGGCATACGAACCCGGTTGATCTGCTTCTTCTGCCCGTTCTTGATCTCGGTCACGGTCTCCATCGGGACCTGGACCTCGAAGATGTAGTCCTCCATGTTGAGGGAGGTCATGCGGGTCTCGAGGTTGTGCTTGACCCGGTTCTCGTAGCCGGCGTAGGAGTGGATGACATACCAGTCGCCGAACCGGCTGGCGAGCTCGTCCTTGAAGGCCTTGACCGGGTCCGCCGGGAGGACGTCGCCGTCCTCGTCCACGTCGGTCGTCGCCTCGGTCGCCGATGTGTCGCTCACCATGGCCGCGTCGTCGAGGTCGGCGGCGGCGTCGTCCACCTCGGCGTCGACCTCGGTCTCCTCGACGACGTCGGCGTCCAACTCAGGCTCCTGCGGCATCACATTTCCTCACGATTCGATTGGCTCCTCGGCACTGACAGCGGCCCCCGCGGTCGGGGGTCGGAGCTCAGCCGCCGAACACCCACAACACGAGCTTGGTGAACCCGAAGTCGAGCCCCGCGGTGAGCGCCATGACGGTCGAGACGAACACGATGACGACCAGCGTGTAGTTCACCAGCTCCGCGCGCGTCGGCCGGACGACCTTGCGCAACTCGTCGAGCACCTGCTTGACGAACAGGCGCAGTCGAGCCACCGGGGACAGCCCCTTGCCGCCCCTCCGGTTGGAGGCGCGAGTCGGTGCACCCACATCGGTCACGGCGCCACTTCTTTCGCTGCTGCGGACGGTTTGCTGCAGTGGCGGCAACGGCACAGCGGCACCATCCACAACGCAGGGCAGGAGGGACTCGAACCCCCAACCGCCGGTTTTGGAGACCGGTGCTCTACCAATTGAGCCACTGCCCTACGGGAACGCACGGGTTGAGACGCGGGTTCCCGGGAGGCGAGTGCGGGCATGCCGGATCGTCGACCCGGAACCGCGCGGCACACGCCGAGGACCCAGCATACGGGACGGTGGGGGCTGGGTGCGAACTCGTTGGCCGGGTGGGAGCATGGCCCCGTGAGCGACGCGACCCGCCCCCTGACCGACCTCTCCCGCGCCGAACTCGAGGATTTCCTCGGGAGCCGGCGAGCGGCATACGCATCGCTGCAGGACCGTGGCCTGGCCCTGGACCTCACCCGGGGGAAGCCGTCGGCCGCCCAACTCGACCTCGCCGACGACCTCCTGCGCCTACCGACCGGGCACAAGGACAGCGACGGGGTGGACACCCGCAACTACGGCGGGTTGAGCGGCATACGGGAGATCCGGGAGATGTTCGCCGACCTCCTGTGGGTCGACCCCGATCAGGTCATCGCCGGTGGCAATTCGAGCCTGACGATGATGCACGACACCCTGGTGATGATGCTCCTGCACGGCGGCGTCGACTCGCCGCAACCGTGGATCCGGGAGGACCCGGTCAAGTTCATCTGCCCGGTGCCGGGATACGACCGGCACTTCACCATGCTCGCCTCGTATGGCATCGAGATGATCCCGGTCGACATGCACGAGGACGGGCCGGATGCGGCCGCGATCGCGGCGCTGGTCAAGGACGACCCGGCGATCAAGGGGATGTGGATCGTCCCGACCTATGCCAATCCGTCCGGCGCCGTGGTCAGCGAGGAGGTGGCCGCGACCCTCGCCTCGATGCCGACCGCCGCGCCCGATTTCAAGATCTTCTGGGACAACGCCTACGCCTTCCATCATCTGACCGAAGAGGAGGCGAAGGGGGTCGACATCCTCTCGGTCGCCTCCGCCGCGGGGAACCCGCACCGGCCGATCATGTTCGCCTCGACGAGCAAGATCACGTATGCCGGGGCCGGCGTCGCCTTCCTGGCGGCCAGCCGCGAGAACGTGGCCTGGTGGCTGGGGCACTACCAGTTCGCCTCGATCGGGCCCGACAAGGTCAACCAGCTGCGGCACGTCCAGTTCTTCGGGTCGGCGCAGGGCGTGCGGGACCACATGGTCAAGCACCGGGAGATCCTCGCCCCGAAGTTCGCGGCGGTGGACGCCGCGCTGACCGCCGAACTCGACGGCCTCGGAATCGCGACGTGGTCGAAGCCGACGGGCGGGTATTTCGTCAACCTCGACGTGCTCGACGGGACCGCGGGTCGGGTGGTCGCGCTGGCGAAGGAGGCGGGTATCGTCCTGACCCCGGCCGGCGCCTCCTTCCCGCACGGACACGACCCGCGCGATCGCAACATCCGGCTCGCGCCGTCGTTCCCGGTCCTCGCCGACGTCGAGACGGCGATGGCCGGGGTGGCGACCTGCGTGGCCCTCGCCGCGGCGGAGAAGCTGGCCGCGCGGCATACCGCAACATCGAGCACCCCTGAGGGAGAATGACGCCATGTCGGAGCAGCGCGAGGTCAGCAGCGACGATCTGACCGCCTTCAGCCTGGACGACGAGGACCAGTTGCAGCCGGAGGACACCCTCATCGACGACGGTGTCGAGGATGTCCTGGACCGCGGATACTCCCCCGCCGACACCGATCGCGGGTCCCGGCTGCACGGGGTGACCGCGCACGAGCAGGCCTATCACGAGTCGATCGACGAGCGGTTGTCGCAGGAGGAGCCCGACCCATACTCCCGACTCGGCCGAGACGACTCCGCCCTCGGCGGGGACGACCCCGACGCGATCGCCGCCGAGGACGACTGGCTGGACGACCATGAGGTCGGGGACCGGCGAGCCGGGCGGCTCGTGGACAGCGACGACGCGGGTGTCGAGCACTCGTGGGGCCGGGACGTCGGTGTCGACGGCGCCGG
The DNA here is from genome assembly GCA_039812345.1 of Nostocoides sp. GTDB lineage: Bacteria > Actinomycetota > Actinomycetes > Actinomycetales > Dermatophilaceae > Nostocoides_A. The sequence goes on from JBDIAJ010000132.1 coordinate 6,596, forward strand.
CGCGTCCGCCGAGGAGGCCGCCATGCACATCATCGAGGACCTCTGAGCGAGCATCCCGGGGAGCGTCGCGATCTCGCGGCGCTCCCGAAGGCCCATCTCCACCTCCACTTCACCGGGTCACTGCGCCTGTCCACGCTCGTGGAACTCGCTGCGGGACATGGCATCCGGCTGCCGGACGCGCTCGTGTCCGAGTGGCCGCCGCGCCTGGCCAGCGTGCGCGACGAGCGCGGGTGGTTCCGGTTCCAGCGGCTGTATGACGCGGCGCGCGCGTGCGTGCGCGGTGAATCGGACATGCGGCGGCTCGTGCGGGAGGCGGCGTCGGACGACGGGGCGGAGGGCTCTCGGTGGCTGGAACTGCAGGTCGACCCCACGTCATACGCGCCGTTCGTGGGGGGTCTGACCCCGGCGCTGGAGATCGTCCTCGACGAGGCTGCGGCGGCGTCACGCGAGGGCGGGGCCCAGGTCGCGATCATCGTCGCGGCGAGCCGGATCCGGCACCCGCTGGAGGCCCGGACGCTGGCACGGCTCGCGGCGCGGTATGCGGGTGAGGGGCCGGGGACGGTCGTCGGGTTCGGGCTGAGCAATGACGAACGCCGCGGGGAGACCGCGGAGTTCGCGTCGGCGTTCCGGATCGCGCGGCGATCGGGGTTGGCGCTCATGCCGCACGCCGGTGAGTTGCTCGGGCCGGCGGCGGTCGAGGAGACCCTCGACGCCTTGGCGCCGGACCGGGTCGGGCACGGGGTGCGCGCGGTGGAGGACCCGCGGGTGGTCGACCGATTGGTGGCCGAGGGGGTCGCGCTGGAGGTGTGCCCGCTGTCCAATGTCGCCCTCGGGGTGTATGCCGATCCCGCCCAGGTGCCCCTGCGCACGCTGGTGGCCGCGGGGATTCCGGTGGCGCTCGGGGCCGACGACCCGTTGCTGTTCGGGTCGCGGCTGGTGCGGCAGTACGAGGTGGCGCGGGCGGAGCTCGGGTTCACGGACGCGGAGCTGGCCGGGTTGGCGGCGGGGTCGATCCGGGCGTCTCGGGCACCCGCCGGAGTCCGGGCCGCGGCGCTGGCCGGGGTGGAGGCGTGGCTGGGAGGGGTTTGAGGCGTGGCTGGGCGGGGTTTGGGGCGTGGGCTCGGCGGCGTGGGGGCCGGGCCGCGTGGGGGCCGGGCCGCGTGGGGCGGGCGGCGTGGGGCTCGCGGCGCCCAAGCACCCGGCTACCGCCTGGTAAGTAGGGTGATCGCCCCACTTACCAGGCGGTAGCCGGCGGCCTGGGCCGAACCGGCCACTCGACACCCCTGAACCGGCCACTCGACACCCCTGAACCGGCCACTCGACGACCCTGAACCGGCCTTTCGACGGGTCAGAGGGTGGCGCCGAGGAGGACGGGCTCGTTGACGAGGTGGACGCCGAACGCGGCATACACCCCGTCGCGGATGGTGCGCGCGAGGGCGAGGACGTCGGCGGCCGTCCCTTCGCCGCGGTTGGTGACGGCGAGGGTGTGCTTCGTCGAGAGGGTCGCCCGGCCGGAGAGGCCCTGCTCGCCGGCCGAGCCGAAGCCCTTGCCGAAGCCGGCCCGCTCGATCAGCCAGGCGGCGCTGGTCTTGACCTGGCCGTCGTCGCCGGGATACCGCGGCGGGCCGATGTCCGCGCCCAGCCGGTCCCGGACCCGCGCGGACAGGCGGCCGAACGCCGCCTCGCTCAGCAGCGGATTGGTGAAGAACGAGCCGCAGCTCCACGTGTCGTGGTCGTCTGGATCAAGCACCATGCCGCGCCGGCGGCGTTGCGCGAGAACGGCTTCGCGCGCGTCGGCGAGCGGGACCCGGGCGCCGAGGGGGACGTCGAGTTGGGTGGCGAGATCGGCATACGCCACGGGGGCGCACAGATCGCCGACGACGAACTGGAAGAGCACGTCGAGGACGACATAGCGACCGCTCGCCTTGAACACGGAGTGCCGGTAGGTGAAGGCGCAGTCGCCGGCGAAGAAGGTGCGGACCGCCTGCTCGCGGCGATCCCAGGTGCGCACCTGGGCGATGGTCTGGGCGACCTCCTGGCCGTAGGCGCCGACATTCTGGACCGGTGTGGCCCCCGCCGATCCGGGGATGCCGGACAGGGCCTCGACGCCGCTCCACCCCTCGGTCACCGCCTCGGTGACGACGTCGTCCCAGACCTCCCCCGCGGCGACGCGGACGACGGCCCCGCCACACGAGTCCACGGACTCACGGGTGACGCCGCGGGTCACGACCCGGACGACGGTGCCGGGGAAACCCTCGTCGGGCACGACGACGTTGGAGCCGCCGCCGAGGATCAGCAGCGGTTCCTGGGCGTCATCGGTCTCGCGGACGGCGTCGACAAGTTCGTCGGTGGTCGCGGCGGTGACCAGGCGGTGGGCCGGTCCGCCGACACGCATGGTCGTATGCCGCGCCAACGGCGCGTCGAACTCCTCCGTCATACGACGCTTCCTCTTCGACCTCTCGACGCCTGCTGATTGACCTCTCGACGCCCGCTGTTTGACCTCTCGACGCGCTGCGCGCGGGAGCCAGACGTCAGTCGAGCAGGACCACGGCGGTGCAGCGGCCGAGGACCTTCTGGCCCGCGGCGGTGGCGGTCACGTCCACCGTCGCGCGCTTCGTCGCCTCGTCCACCGACTTGACGACGCCGGAGACCACGAGTTCGGCGCCGTCGGGCGGGACCACGACCATGCTCGTGAACCGCGTGCCGTACTCCACGACGCGCCCGGTGTCTCCCACCCAGTCCGCGACGACGGTGCCGGCTGCGCCCATGGTCCACATGCCGTGGGCGATGACATCGGGCAGCCCGACCTTCTTGGCGAACTCCTCGTCCTGGTGGATCGGGTTCTGGTCCAGGGAGGCGGCGGCGTAGTCGATGAGGGTCTGGCGGGAGATCGGGATCGTCCGGGTGCCGAGTTCGTCGCCGACTCGGACGTCGCTGATGGAGCGGGCCATGCTCACTCCCCTCCCCGGACGACGATGGTCGAGGTCGTCGTCGCCACCGGCTCGTCTCCGGCGGTGATCTCGCTGCGGACGGTGATCATCGCGTGGCCTCCGGCGCTGCGGATGGCGTCGACCGTGGTCTGGGCGGTGAGGTCGTCGCCGGCGGTGATCGGCCGGTGGTGGACGAACTTCTGCTCGCCGTGGACGACGCGGGAGTAGTCGATGCCCGCCTCGGGGTCGAGGATGTACGCGCGGGAGGCGAGCTGGTCGAAGCGCACCGCCATGGTCGGTGGGGCGATGACATCCCGGTAGCCGGCCGCCCGAGCGGCCTCGGCGTCGGTGTGGACCGGGTCGGTCGCGCCCACGGCGGCGGCGAAGGCGGCGATCATGGGGGCGTCCACGGCATACGGCCCGACGGGGGCGAACGTGCGCCCCACGTAGCTCTCGTTCACAGGCATGGCTCGCACTCTAGCCGGACCCCGGTTCGGCGACGATGCCGGGAGCGGGGGCGGCGACGCAGGAGCCGACCGGGCGAGCGGAGGAGGAGCCGGACCGAGAAAACACCGGTTCGGCGACGATGCCGGGAGCGGGGGCGGCGACGCAGGAGCCGACCGGGCGAGCGGAGGAGGAGCCGGACCGAGAAAACACCGGTTCGGCGACGATGCCGGGAGCGGGGGCGGCGACGCAGGAGCCGACCGGGCGAGCGGAGGAGGAGCCGGACACAGAAAGCACAGCGCGCCCCGTGGCGGGTGCCACGGGGCGCGACCAGGTGGCGCGGGCCGACCGAATCGAGGAGGCCTCGACGCCGGGATCGGCCGCGGACTCAGCGGGTTTCGCGGTGGGGGGTGTGCTTGCGGCAGCGCGGGCAGAACTTCGCCAACTCGAGCCGGTCGGGGCTGTTGCGGCGGTTCTTCTCGGTGATGTAGTTGCGCTCCTTGCACTCGGTGCAGGCCAAGGTGATCTTGGGGCGGATTTCGGTGGCCTTCTTAGCCATGGAGCAACCTGTTTCTCGACGGGTGGAGGGGTGAGCACGCGGTGGCGCCCGGGACGAACGGCACAACAGAATACCGAGCGGTTTCGTTCCCACGAAATCGCCGCGCAGTAGCGGGAGCGGGGCTCGATCCCGCGACCTCACGATTATGAGTCGTGCGCTCTGACCAGCTGAGCTATC
>JBDIAJ010000133.1:0-10693 GCA_039812345.1 Nostocoides sp.
GCCCCGACCTGGAGCCCGGCGCGGTCGCCGCGGACGTCGACCCCGGCCCGGCGGAGCGCCTCGGCGAGGGCCGCGTCGTCGAGCGACGACACCCGGGTCCCCGACGACCCGACCAGGTCGGCCTTGGGTCCCTGGGCGACGATCCGGCCACGGCCGATCATGACGAGGTCGTCGGCGATGATCTCGACCTCGTGCAGCAGGTGGCTGGACAAGAGCACGGTGCCGCCCTGGTCGGCATACGACCGGAGGAGTTGACGCATCCAGTGGATGCCCTGCGGGTCCAGCCCGTTGGCGGGCTCGTCAAGGATGAGGACCTGCGGGTCGCCCATGAGCGCCCCGGCCAGGCCGAGCCGTTGCCGCATGCCGAGGGAGTAGTTCCGGACCCGCCGCTTCGATTCCGCCGGGGTGAGGCCGACGAGGTCGAGCGAGCGCCCCACCCGCGCCGTCGGCGCACCGATCTGCAGCGCCACGAGCTGGAGCACCTCGCGGCCGGTGCGTCCGGGGTGCTGGGCCGCGGCGTCGAGCATGACCCCGACATGCCGGGCCGGGTTGGGCAGCGCCCGATAGTCCCGCCCGAGGATGGTCGAGCGGCCGCTCGTCGGCGGCGTCAGCCCGGTCATCATCCGCATGGCGGTCGACTTGCCCGCTCCGTTGGGGCCGAGGAAGCCGACGACGGAGCCGGGACGCACCTCGAAGGAGATGCCGTCGACGGCGGTGAACGCGCCGTATCGCTTGGTGAGGTTCTCCACGCTGATCATGGCCCCAGCCTCGCCCGCGACCCCGGTCCCGCACATCGGCCCGGCGGCTAGAGCGCATCCGACTCCGGTCTGGGACCGCCCGATCCCTCCCCCTCCCGGGGTCGCTCCCCCACCTGCCCCACCGCGACCTAGGCTCGGACGTATGCCGATCCCCCGCGACCCGCCGAACCCCCCGGTCACCCGGTGGGGCGCCACCTGGCGGGTCGCCTTCGTCGTCGGGCTCGGCCTGGTGGTGTGGCTCGGTCCGGCCGCCGGTCGCCCGAGGCCGGGTCATTTCGACCGCGTCTGGATGTATGCCGTGGACCCGATTCTCGGGATCGCGCTGGGCGTCCTCGCGATCTGGCGCCGACGCTGGCCCGGTCGGATCGCCTTGATCGAGTTCGTTCTCGGCACCTTCTCGGCATCGGCGGGCGGCGCGGTCCTCCTCGTGCTCGCCTCCGTGGCCACCCGGCGTCGGTGGCGCGAACTGGCCTGGGTGGTCCCGCTCAACATCGTCCTCGGCGTCGTCGCCGAGCGGATCTATCCCGCCCCGAGCGGAACCAGCGGCCTGCTGTCCTCGATCGCCTTCATCACGCTGCTCATCGCGGCCGTGACGGCCGTCGGTTATGCGGTCGGGGGTCGCCGAGAACTCGACCGCGAGCGGAGCGAGTCCGCCGAACGCGACCAGGCCCGCCGCATCGCCCAGGCCGCCGCCGGTGAGCGCACCCGGATCGCCCGGGAGATGCACGACGTCCTCGCCCACCGGATCTCCCTCGTCGCGATGCACGCCGGGGCACTGAACTACCGCACCGACCTCACCCCGGAGCAGATGTCGCAGGCCCTCGCGACCATCGAGACCAACGCCCACCAGGCCCTCGCCGACCTCCGTGAGGTCCTCGGGGTGCTCCGGGAGCCACGCTCCGGCGACCTGGCCGACGCCCCCGAACCCCCTCAACCCGGACTCGCCGACCTCCCCGAACTCATCGCCGAGGCCCAGACCCTCGGCACCCGGATCGCGTATGCCGATTCCACCCTCGGCGAGGTCCCCGCCGGGCTGGGGCGCACGGCATACCGCGTGGTGCAGGAGGCACTGACCAACGCGCGCAAACACGCGCCGGGCGCCCTCGTCACCGTCCGCCTCGCCGGTGGTGCCCCCGCCGGCCTTCAGGTGGAGGTGCGCAACCCCCGCGCCCTCCAGCCGGCCGACCACGCCCTCCCCCGCTCCGGCCTCGGCCTGCTCGGCCTTCAGGAGCGGGTCGGCCTCGCCGGTGGTCGACTGCGCCACGGTCGCCAACCCGACGGAGGCTATCTCGTCCACGCCTGGCTTCCCTGGCCGGCCCCAACGACAGGAGCGCCGCAGTGAGCGATCCGATCCGGGTCGTCCTCGTCGACGACGACCCGATGGTGCGCACCGGACTCGGGCTGATCCTCGGCGGCGATCGCGGCATCGCCATCGTCGCCGAGGCCGGAGACGGCGAGGAGGCGATCGCGGTGGTCGCCCGGGAGCGCCCCGACGTCGTCCTCATGGACATCCGGATGCCCCGTCGCGACGGGCTCAGCGCGACCGAAGCGATTCTCGGGCAACCGGATCCACCCCGGATCCTGGTCCTGACGACGTTCGACGCCGATGAGATGGTCCTGCGTGCCCTGCGCAGCGGAGCCGCCGGCTTCCTGCTCAAGGACACGCCCCCGGCGCGCCTGGTCGAGTCGGTCCGAGCCGTCGCGGCGGGCCAGCCGAGCCTCTCCCCCAGCGTCACCGCCCAACTCATCGCCGCCGTCGCCGCCCCCGCCGTGGAGCCGGACCAGCGCCGGATCGACGCCCGCCGCCGGCTCGCCGAGCTGACCGAGCGGGAATCGGAGGTCGCCGGTGCCATCTCCCGGGGCCTGTCCAACACCGAGATCGCCGCCGAGCTCTACCTCAGTGTCGCGACCGTCAAGGCGCACGTCGGCCGGATCTTCACCAAGCTCGGCGTCGACAATCGGGTCCAGATCGCCATCCTCGTCCGCGACGCCGAGGGCTGACCGATGGGTCTGCTCGCCGCCTTCGTCGCCGCCGTCGCCTACGGCACGGGCACCATCCTCCAGGCTCGATCGGTCGCCCTCCTCGCCGCCGCGGGCTCGGCGGCCTCGTGGGGTCGACGGCTGCGCCTCCTCCTGCCGTATGCCGGGGGGCTGGCCTCCGACGCCCTCGGTTTCGTCGCCGCGGTGGTCGCCGTCCGCACTCAGCCGTTGTTCGTGGTCCAGTCGGTGGTCGCCTCCAGCGTCGCCGTCACCGCGCTGCTCGCCGTGCTCGTGCTCGGGGAGCGGCTGGACCGGCGCGACATCCTCGCCCTCGCCGTCCTCGTGGCCGGGCTGACCCTCCTCGCCCTCGCCGCCGAGGAGGGACCGGCCCGGCGGGTGGGGCACGCGACCCACCTGCTGTTGCTCGTCGGTGTGGTCGGTGCCGTCCTCCTGCTGGGTCTGGGGTTCGTGGTCCGCTCCCGGCTCGCCGCGGCGACCATCCTCGCCGTCACGGCCGGGCTCGGCTTCGGCGGCGTCGCGATCGCCGCCCGGATTCTCGTCGTCCCCGACCGCTGGTGGCGGCTGGCCGGCTCGGGTGACGCGTGGGCGATCGTGCTCTACGGCGCGGTGGCCCTGACGGCATACGGCCTCGCCCTCGACCGGGGCACCACGACGCGGGTCGCGGCCGTGACCTTCGCGGTGGAGACGATCATCCCGTCGGCGATCGGGCTGCTCGTGCTCGGCGACGTCATCCGCCCGGGGGCCGGTCTGCGCTGTGCGCTCGGTTTCGGCCTCACCCTCGCCGCCTGCCTGGCCCTGGCGCGGCGTGCCGAGCCCGGGACCGCGGCCTCGACGACCTAGAGTTTCGCCTCGTGCGTGTCGTCATCGCCCGGTGCAGCGTGGATTACGACGGACGGCTGTCCGCCCACCTCCCGCTCGCCACCCGGCTGCTCATGGTCAAGGCCGACGGGTCGGTCCTCGTCCACAGCGACGGCGGGTCCTACAAGCCGCTGAACTGGATGTCCCCACCGTGCACGATGGCCGAGGTCGAGCCGGAGGAGGACGAGGCGGAGCAGGGCGTGATCGCGGTGTGGGCGGTGCGGCATACGAAATCGGACGATCGGCTCCGGGTGCGGATCCACGAGATCCTCGCCGACACCTCGCACGACCTCGGGCTCGACCCGGGCCTGGTCAAGGACGGCGTCGAGGCGCACCTGCAGGCGCTCCTGGCCGAGCACATCCACACCCTCGGGGAGGGCTACGCCCTGATCCGGCGCGAGCACATGACGGCGATCGGCCCGGTCGACATCCTGTGCCGAGACGGCGCCGGCGTGACCGTCGCCGTGGAGATCAAGCGGCGCGGCGAGATCGATGGCGTCGAGCAGCTGACTCGCTATCTCGAGTTGATGAACCGCGATCCGCACCTCGCGCCGGTGACGGGAATCTTCGCGGCCCAACAGATCAAGCCGCAGGCCCGGACTCTCGCCGAGGATCGCGGGATCCGGTGTGTCGTGCTCGACTACGCCGACCTCAAGGGCCTCGACACCAGCGAGCACCGGCTCTTCTGATCGGCCTCAGCCGTCCGAGGTGGCCGCGCGACCGGGCCACGAGCGGACGAACCAGCCGTCGTCGCCCGCCTCGAGGATCACCGGGACGGCGTTGGGCAGGACCTCGCCTCGGGCCTGGTCGTCGGCGAGGTTGTCGGCGAGGCGCGGCAGGACGAACGACATGACGCCGCCATGGCTGAACACGAGGACGTTCTCGCCCCGATGCAGGTCGGCGATCTCCTCCAGCGCCTCCCGGTAGCGGGCGAGGATCTCGCGCCCGCTCTCCGCGCCGGGGATCCGAGCGTCGAGATCGCCGGCGAGCCACGCGTCATACACCTCCTGCGCCGCCGGGTCGTCGATCGAGCGGCCGGCGAGATCACCGACGCGCCACTCCTCGAGGCCGGCGACGATCGCCGTCCCGACACCCAGCGCGGCGGCGGCGACGTCGCCCGACTCGACGGCCCGCCCCATCGCGCTCGTGCGGACCGCGGCGATCCGGGACTGCCCGAGGCTCTCCGCCAGCGCGGCGACCTGAGCCCGTCCGGTCTCACTGAGCCGCCCACCGTGGTCGGAGAGGATGTCGTCTCCAGAGGGGTACTCCGCAGCCCCATGGCGCGCGACGTGGAGCATCGCCGGACAGTGGAGACTCATCCGGTCAGTATGCCGCCCGCTCCCCGCTTCCGGCGGCCCCGCGTCGGTGGCCTAGTCCGGCGAGCCCCACTGTGGTCCGCTCTGCGTCCCCTCGGAGCGCACGACGCGATAGCCGTGCGACTTGGCCCAGGCGGTGGCGGCCTCGTCGAGTTTCGCGTTGCCGCAGTTGAGGTAGGCCAGGGCCATCGTGGTGTCGCCGAAGCGGTCGAGGGCCGTGACCAGCGCCGGTATGGCGCTCGCGTCGCCGCGGCGCACCAGCACCGGGTAGGCGTCGACGGTGTCCCGATCCCGCAGCAACGTGACGAGGTCGTCCGTCGTCGCGCCGGCGGCGAGGTAGCGCGTCAAGGCGGCGCGGTGGCTGGGGCGGGCCGCGGCATACGCGGAGACGAGGGCGGCGGACGCCGACGTCCCGAGGTGGTCGAGACCGGTTCGCGCGGTGTCGGCGAGGTCGTGGTCGGTCAGGGCGGTCAGGAGCGGCTCGGCCGCACGGGCGTCCCCGGAGGTGCCGAGGGCGGCATACACCGCGGTGCGGGTGGCCGGGTCCCGGTCCCGGGTCATCCGCAGCAATGCGGTGACGAACGCCCGGTCGGGATGCGCGCTCAGCAGGCCGACGGCCGCCCGCCGCACGGCGGCGTCCGAGTCGGTCAGTGCGGTCATCAGGACCGGCCGCGCGGCGTCGCCCTGGGCGCTCAGCTGCCCCGCCGCGGCCGTCCGGTCGGCCTCCTGGCCGGTCGCATAGACGTGGACCAGGCCGGCGGTCGCGGCACTCGTGTGGAAGCCGCCGAGGGCGGCGATGAGGGCGTCCCGCCCGGGCGTGCGGGAGTCGGCGAGCGCGGCGAGGATCGCCGCCGTCGCCCGCGGATCATGCCGCGAGGCGAGCAGGCCGGCCATCCGCGCCAGGGCCGGGTATGCCGCGCCCTCCGCCGCGCTGACCAGCGGCTCGATCGCCGACGCGCCGAGTCCGGCCAGAGCGCCGGTGGCCGCGTCCACGGTGTCGCTGTCCGTCGCGGATAGGGCGCCGATGAGCGCCTGCACCCCGGGCGCGCCCAGGCGGGCCAACGCCCGGGCGGCCGCCTCGCGCACCTCGGCGCTCGGGTCCGTCAGCGCGGCGGTCAGCGGGGCGAGCGCCGACCGGTCCCCGGCCTCACCGAGCGAGGCCGCGGCGGTCGCCCGGACGTGCGTCTGGTCGGACTTCTGGAGGTCGGCGACGTTGTCGGGTGGGGAATTCGTACAGCTGGCCGCCGCGAGCGTGGCCGTCAGGGCGAGGGCGATCCACCGGGGGGCGCGCGCCCGTCCCGTCCCGAACACGCCCGACCGTGCCACCCGCACCCCTCGCCCCGGCACCGCGTCGGCCGGCATCGGAATCGGTCAGGCCGGTGCCGCAACGGCCCGCGAGTCGCGGATGACGTCGACGAACCGGCCCATGATCTCGTTGAGCCCGAAGTCCTTCGGGGTGAAGACCGCGGCCACCCCGAGTTCCCGCAGCTTAGCCGCGTCGGACTCGGGAATGATGCCCCCGACGACGACCGGGATGTCCCCGGCATCCGCGGCCCGAAGCCCGGCGAGGATCTCGGGCACCAACTCCATGTGCGATCCCGACAGAATCGAGACCCCGACGAGATCGACGTCCTCGGCCACGGCGGCGGCGACGATCTGCTCCGGGGTCAGGCGGATGCCCTGATAGATGACCTCGAAGCCGGCGTCGCGGGCGCGGACGGCGATCTGCTCGGCGCCATTGGAGTGACCGTCGAGCCCGGGCTTGCCGACGAGCAGGCGCAGCTTGCCGCCCCGCTCGCCCGCCAGCTCGCTCACCCGCGCCCGGACGGCGACGAGATCGTCGCCGGAGGCGGTGCCGACCGACCCCGACACGCCGGTGGGCGCACGGTATTCGCCGAACTCCTCGCGCAGTGCCTGCGCCCACTCACCGCCGGTGACCTCGGCCCGGGCGCACTCGAGCGTCGCGGCCATGAGATTGGTGTCCGTGCAGGCATCGGCCTTCAGGCGGGCGAGCGCCCCGGCGGCCCGGTCCCTTCGGGCCGGGTCGGCGTCCCGGTTCTCCCGCCAGGCCCGCACGGCCGCGGCCGCCGCCGCCTCGACACCCGGGTCGACGCTCTGGATGGCCGTGTCCAGGTCCTCGGTCAGCGGGTTCGGCTCGGTCGTCTCGAACTTGTTGACGCCGACGACGATGTCCTCGCCGGCCTCGATCCGCTGACGTCGCAGGGCGTGGGAGGCGACCAGCGCCGACTTCAGGTAGCCGTTCTCGACGGCCGGGACGGCGCCGCCCTGCTCGGCGATCCGGGCCATCTCCTCCTTCGCCCCGGCGACGAGGGCGTCGACCTTCGCCTGGACGACCGGTGAGCCGGCGAGCAGATCGTCATACTCGAGCAGGTCGGACTCGTAGGCGAGGACCTGCTGGATGCGCAGCGACCACTGCTGGTCCCAGGGGCGGGGCAGGCCGAGGGCCTCGTTCCACGCCGGCAACTGGACCGCGCGGGCCCGGGCGTCCTTCGACAGCGTGACGGCCAGCATCTCGAGGACGATCCGCTGGACGTTGTTCTCCGGTTGGGCCTCGGTCAGGCCGAGCGAGTTGACCTGCACGCCATACCGGAATCGCCGCTGCACCGCGTCGGTCACGCCGTAGCGCTCCCGCGTCAACTCGTCCCAGAGCCGCACGAAGGCGCGCATCTTGCACATCTCCTCGACGAACCGGACACCGGCGTTGACGAAGAAGGAGATCCGGGCGACGACCTCACCGAAGTCCTCCTCGGCGACGACCCCGCGGTCCCGGACGGCGTCGAGGACGGCGATCGCCGTCGACATGGCGAACGCGAGCTCTTGGACCGGGGTCGCCCCGGCCTCCTGGAGGTGGTAGCTGCAGATGTTCGTCGGGTTCCACTTGGGGATCTCGCGCACGGTGTAGGTGACGACGTCCGTCAGCAGGCGCATCGACGGCGCCGGCGGGAAGACATAGGTCCCGCGGGAGAGGTACTCTTTGATGATGTCGTTCTGCGTCGTCCCGGCGAGGCTGCGGACAGCCGCCGCGGGGTCCCCGCCCGCGGCCTCGGCCTGCTCCTCGGCGGCGACCTGATAGAGCGCGAGCAGCCACATCGCCGGGGCGTTGATCGTCATCGACGTGTTCATCTGGTCGAGCGGGATCTGGTCGAACAGAGCACGCATGTCCCCGATGTGGCAGATCGGGACACCGACCTTGCCGACCTCGCCACGGGCGAGCGGGTGGTCGGAGTCATAGCCGGTCTGCGTCGGCAGGTCGAAGGCGACCGAGAGCCCGGTCTGGCCCTTGGCGAGATTGCGTCGATACAGAGCGTTACTGGCCGCGGCACTCGAGTGGCCGGCATACGTCCGCATCACCCAGGGGCGGTCGCGCCGGGGCGTGGGGGCAGGGGTGGGCGCGGCATCGGACATAGTCGCGACGCTACCCGCGAGGCCGTGGACACGCGAGAGGCGGTCGCGGTGAGGGTCACCACACGGGAGCCGTATGCCGCCGCAGCGCGAGCCGGCGCAGGAGTCGCCGGCAGCGCTCGTCGGCGGCGACGAGGCGCATCGCGTGGCCCCGGCGCAGCCCGCGCCGATGGCACTCGACGAGGAGGCCGAGTCCGGTCCCGTCGGCGACGAGGGCGTCCCCGAGGTCGAGCAGGAGCGGGCCGGGCGCGGCGTCGATGACGTCGTGCAGCCGCGTGCGCAGGTCCGCCGCGGTGTGCACGTCGATCCGTCCGGTCACGCGCACGAGCGTGCCGTCCGACTGCTCGCGCACGTCCACGCGCGGCGGCGAGTGAGTCATGGTCGCGGTCCTCATGTGCCCATCCCCTTGGCATGTGTTGTCGGTCTTTATACGCCGCAGCACGCCATTCGGTTGCCTCCGACACGCGACAATTCCTCACATGGTCAATCTGACGAGGATCTACACGCGGACCGGCGACGACGGAACGACGGGGCTCGGCGACTTCTCCCGGACGGCGAAGACCGATTCCCGGCTCGCGGCATACGCCGATGTCAACGAGGCGAATGCCGCGCTCGGGGTGGCCCTGGCCTGCGGCGATCTGCGCGCGGACGTCCGGGAGACCCTGCTGCGGGTCCAGAACGATCTCTTCGATGTGGGGGCCGATCTGGCGACGCCGCTGCGGCCGACGCACCAGTACCCGCCGCTGCGGGTCGAGGCGGCCTGGGTCGAGGAGTTGGAGGCGGACTGCGATCGCTACAACGGCGAACTGGAGAAGCTGCGCTCGTTCATCCTTCCGGGCGGGTCGGCGGGATCGGCATACCTCCATCTGGCGACGACGATGGTCCGGCGCGCGGAACGCTCGGCCTGGGCGGCCCGGGAGGCGTATGGCGATCAGCCCGCCCCGGAGGGCGCCCCCGGAGGGGTGAATCCGACGACGACGCAGTACCTCAACCGGCTCTCGGACCTGCTCTTCATCCTCGCGCGGGTCGCCAATCTCGATCACGGCGGCGACGTGCTGTGGCGGCCGGGCGGGGGGCGCGCCGAGAATCCGCGCCCGGCCCGCACCTGAGCGGGACCGGCCGAACGGGCCGGTGTCGGTGTCCGCCCGAGGCGGGTCAGGTGATGTTGACGCCGAATCCGGGCGGGGCGCTCTCCATCCACGACCGCATCGCCGTGTGGGAGCCGCGCGCCATCGCGAGTTCGACCCGCGCCCCGTCGGCCTCGGCGCTCACCCGCACCGGGTCGGGAATCCCGGGGATGAGGTCACGGGTCGGCTCCGGGACACCGACCCGCACGGCCTGGCGCCGCCAGGTGCGGGCGGGGCGCAGGCTGACGCCGCCGAAGGAGAACCACTCGAGCGATTCGGGCCCGAAACGAAGCAACCCCAACCGCCAGACCTTGGCGGGTGGGGTGCGGATGGCGCAGAGCAGAAGGGGGCCGCCGGCGGCCAACAGGTGGCGACGGAGCCAGATCAAGCCGACGAGGAGCACACACCCGAGGAGCAGTCCGCCGAGGACCGCCTCCGAGACCGTGAACCACTCCGACAACGATCCGCCCCGCGACTAGACTCCGGTCGGCTGATCGACCGTCTCGGACACGATCCGGACGCGGTCCTCGTCCACGGAGAGGAAGCCGCCGTCGATCGTGGCGGTGGCCACGCCGCCCTCGCTCTTGTGAATCCGGACATCGCCGGGGGCGAGCACGACGAGGGTCGGCGTGTGGCCGGGCAGGATTCCCATCTCCCCGTCGACCGACCGGGCCGAGATCATGGTCGCTTCACCCGACCATACCTGACGGTCGGCGGCGACGAGTTCAACCTGAAGAGCCACGACGATCCCTCACGCTCACATTCAACAGTTGTCCAGAGTCTACCCACAGACCTCACGCCCCCGAGCAGACCGGCGCCATGGGGCTCGACGATCAACGAGAATCGGGTCCCTCCGCGAAGCGCAGGGACCCGATCCGAGTCGATGAGGAGCCGAAGCCAGAAGGCACCCGCTTCGACGACGATCGATGAGAATCGGGTCCCTCCGCGAAGCGCAGGGACCCGATCCGAGTCGATGAGGAGCCGAAGCCAGAAGGCTCAGAGGTTCTTCTGGATCTCCGCCCACTGACGCTCGACGTCCTCGAGGCCACCGCACATGAAGAAGGCCTGCTCGCCGACGTGGTCGTAGTCGCCGTCGCAGATCTTGGTGAAGGCCTCGATGGTCTCGTTGAGCGGGACGGTCGAGCCCTCGATGCCGGTGAACTGCTTGGCGACGTAGGTGTTCTGCGAGAGGAACCGCTGGATCCGACGG
>JBDIAJ010000134.1:0-10485 GCA_039812345.1 Nostocoides sp.
CCCGGTGGCGACGGACGTCTACTCGTATGCCCGCCTGGTCCGGATCATCTGCGACGCCCTCGGTCAGACCCGCAAGAGAGTCCTCACCGTGCCGACCTCGCTCCTCGGTGCCGGGCTGAGGGCGGAGGGCTGGCGGCTCGCGGCGGTGGGCAAGTCATCGGGCCTGACCCCCCGCTTCCTCGCCTCGGACATGCTGGGCCGTGATCTCGGACTCGACCCCGCGGCATACGCCCCGGTGCTCGGCCTGACGCCCCGTCCCCTCGATGACGTCGTGCGCGCGACCGTGGCGGCCTGCCGCGGCTGACCGGCGACGGATCGCGGCGGCCGAGGTCAGCCGTCCACACCGCGACCGCTGGGTGACACGAGGATCTTCACCGCCGACTCGTTGCGGTGGATGAGCGTGTCGAAACCCTCATCGACGAGATGGTCGAGACCGATCCGGCCGGTGATGAACGGGGCGAGGTCGACCCGGCCCTCCTCGACCAGTCGGATCGTCGCGGGATGGTCGTTGACGTAAGCGATCGTGCCGCGCACGTCCAGTTCCTTGAGGACGATCTGTTGCATGTCGAAGGACCCGCGGTGTCCCCAGATGGACACGACCACGAGGACGCCCTGAGGAGCGAGGGCGTCGACGAGCGTGTCCATCGCGGCTTGCACCGACGTGCACTCGAACGCGACATCGGCGCCGCGCCCACCGGTCAGGTCACGGACCGCCGCGGCGACATCGACCGCGCGCGGGTCGAAGGCGTGGTCGACGCCCGCCCCGAGCGCCTTCTCCCGGCGCAGTGGGCTCATGTCGGACACGGCGACGGTCACGCCCTCGGCCTTGAGGACGGCCGAGAGCATGAGGCCGATCGGCCCGACGCCACCGACGAGGGCGAAGTCACCCGCCTTGGCGCCCCCGCGCTCGGCCGCGTGATAGCCCACCGCCAGGGGCTCGATGAGCGCTGCCTGGTCGAGCGGAATGGCGCTGCTCACCGGATGCACCCACCGGCGGGCGACTGCGAGTCGCTCCCCGAGACCGCCGCCGCCCCCGGCGAGACCGATGAAGTTCATGTCGCGGGACAGGTGGTAGTCGTGGGAGTCGGGTCCGGTGTCGACGTCTGCGGCGATGATGTAGGGCTCGACGACCACATGGTGGCCGACGTCGAGATCGGTGACACCCTCCCCGACCGCATAGACGACACCGGACATCTCGTGCCCGAGCGTGATGGGCGCGGCCTCACCGGAGATCGGGTGAGCAATCTCCGGCGTGGGGCAGAAGATCGGCCCGTCCTTGTATTCGTGGAGGTCGGTGCCGCAGATCCCGCACCACGCCACCTCGATGCCGACCTGGCCGGGTCCGACGACCGGTTCGGGCACCTCCTCGATGCGGATGTCGCCGTTGCCGTAGTAGCGCGCTGCCCTCACCGGTCATCCCCTCGTCCGCAATCGCGCCCGGGCACTCCACCGGCGCTGGCCCCAAACTACCGACGCCGCGAAGCCGCTGGCTCGGGGGCGCCGAATCGTCACCAGGTGGCCATGACCTGTTCACGTACCGCGATCAGGGAGCCAGGAGGAATGCCTTGTCGATCCGTTCGGACAGGGTCGCGCCGTCGGACGTGGCGGCGCTGAACTGGAGACTCGCCGCGACCCGGCCGCCGCCGGCCGCGGGGACGGTGAGGGTCGCGGCATACCGCCCGCCGCCGAGTGCGGTCAACGGAACCCGGGTCGACCCGGGGCCGTAGTCGATCCGCAGGTCGATCGACCGGGCGACCGGGGACGCGCCCCCGCCCAACCGCCCGAGCGTCACGACGATCCCGCGCTGACCCGCGGCGACGACGCCGTAGAGGTCGGTGGGGACGGCGTAGCGCGCGGTGAGGAAGGGCAGCGTGCGGCAGGTGCCCGACAGGGGGCAGTCGATGCCGGCTGGGGCCGGGCGGGACGTGCGCAGCGGGAGCGTCCACCGGGTGGCGATGTGGGTCGAGGAGTCGAACGGCGCGACGGCGCGATCGAGGGTCATGTCCACCGCCAGGGTGCGGGCCCCGACGGGCAGATCGGCGCCCGTCATCGCCGGGCCGGAGCCGCTCGCGATCTCGCGGCCATCGGCGGAGACCTGCCAGGTCTGGTCGGGCACGAGCGTCGAGTCACCCATCGAGCCGTGACCGTCGGCGTCATCGCCCGACCGGACGAACAGGTTGACCGACGTGCCATCGGTGCAGTTGACGCACACCCCGAGATCGGCCGGCGCATAGAAGCCTCCGTGCAGCGGGGCGCGCCCGAGCCTGCTGGTCAGCACCGCGCCCGGGCTCAGCACCCCGTCGAAGTCCTCGAAGTCGCCGCGGATCTCGGCATCCGCGTTGACGTCCTGGAAGTAGCTGGCGCCGACATCCACGCCCGGGGCGGCGGTGGCCCGCTCGCGCAGGCGCATCGGGCCGCCGATGAGTTCGGTGTAACCCCAGCCACCGCCGGCCGGCATCGCGCCGCGCGAGAACCGCCCGGACGTCATCGCGGTGGGACCGTACAGGCTCGTGTGGAAGGTCGCGAGGTTGCTGTCGTCGGCGACCTGGACGATGTCATGGGTGGGGACGTCACCGGCATGTCCGAAGAGGAGCGCGAAGCGCCCCGCGGCCATTCCGCCGAGGGCATGGGCGTCGACGAACTGATAGAGGTCCTGGGTCCCGAACCGGGGCTTCGGGGTCGGGGTGAACGCGACGTCGAAGGCGCCGTCGTCGATGGCCCCGAGGTCGAAGAGCAGGTGCATCGTCTGGCCGTCCAGGGTCATTTCGTAGGTGCGGCGCAGCAGCGTGACCCGGCTGGTGATCGTCGTCGGCTCGGCCGTGTGCGACCGCAGATGCGTCGTCGCCCGGCGCAGATCGAGGCCGATCCTCCGATCGCCGGCGACCGTGAACTCCGGACTCAGCGCGACCCGGACGTCGGTCGGCGTCACGTCGGACTGGGTGAACACGGCATAGATCCCGGTGGGGACGCTGACCTTGAGGCGGCCGTTGCGGACGGGCGCGACCGTGACGAAACGGTTGGGATCATCGACGCAGACGACCCCGGCCATCGCCGACGCCAGCGGCCGGCCGTCGGCGCCGGTGACCGAGACGGTGAGCGTGTGCATCGGATAGCGCCCGCTCGTGGCGGACCGGGCGGCATCGGCCCGCTCCACGCGCACGATCCCGGCGAAAAGCTCCGCGGCCGTTCGGATCCGCAGGTACCGGCCGAGCGCGGCGCTCGACCCCGCGGTGATGCGCCCGGTCGCCGTCGCCCCCGAGCGCGCCGTGATCACGACCCCGGGCACCCCCGCCTGCTCGTGACCGGGGGCGAATCGCACCGTCACCGGCAGTCCGTCGCGGTGGGCGGCGATCGCGTTGACGTCGAACAGATTCGGGTCGAGGACCGTCCCGAGCAGCGGCTGGACCGAACGCGGGAGGACGAACATCCGCGCCCCGACGCGCAGGACCTGTGCGCCGGTCAGCGACCGGTCGAGCAGGGACCACTCCTGGTCACCGCCCCGCAACAGGCGTTCCCCGCTCGGCAGGCGCACCATCCCGTATGCCGATCCCACCCCCGCCGTGCCCATCCCCGCCGTGCCCACGCCCGCCGTGCCCACGCCCGCCGTGCCCGCCCACGCCGCGGCCGATCCCGTCCCGCGCACCGCACCGCCTCTGGTCACCGAGGCGGCCGCCGCCCCGCTCGACGGCAGGCCCAGCCCCAGGAGCACGGCGAGCACCGCGATCCATCCGACGACGGTGCGGCGGCGGCCGCCCACGACACCCCCGCGCGATCCATTCCCTGTCGTTCGCACCGTCAGACCCCCTGCTCGTGACCACAGCCGACCGGACGCCACCACGGTAGTGGCGCGCGGCATACGGTCCATGTCCATCCGTGCCTCATTGTTACCGAGCCCGCCGACAACCCTCCCACCGGCCGGAAATACCACCAGATCCCTTGTTGTTGAATCTGAAACTACCCAGGGAGGCAGACATGCAGTTCGGTATCTTCACCGTCGGCGACGTCACCATGGACCCGACGACCGGGCGCACCCCGACCGAGCACGAACGGATCACGGCCCAGGTCGCGATCGCCCGGAAGGCGGACGAGGTCGGCCTCGACGTCGTCGCCTTCGGTCATCACCACAACCCGCCGTTCGTCGCGTCCGCACCGACGACGACGATGGCCTATGTCGCTGCGCAGACCTCACGGATCGTCCTCTCGACGGCCACGACGTTGATCACGACGACCGACCCGGTCCGGATCGCCGAGGATTACGGGACGCTCCAGCACCTGACCGACGGGCGCATGGACCTCATGCTCGGGCGCGGCAACACCGGCCCGGTCTATCCGTGGTTCGGCAAGGACATCCGCGACGGGATCGACCTCGCGGTCGAGAACTACGCGCTCCTGCACCGCCTCTGGCGCGAGGAGGTGGTGACCTGGAAGGGTCGCCACCGCACGCCCCTGCAGGGGTTCACGGCCACGCCCAGGCCGCTCGACGGCATCCCGCCGTTCGTCTGGCACGGCTCGATCCGCAGCCCGGAGATCGCGGAGCAGGCCGCCTACTACGGTGACGGCTTCTTCGCCAACCACATCTTCTGGCCGGCCTCGCACACCCGCCAGATGGTCCGGCTCTATCGGGAGCGCTTCGAGCACTACGGTCACGGCAACGCCGACCAGGCGATCGTCGGGCTCGGCGGGCAGGTCTTCATGCGCGCCAACAGCCAGGACGCGATCCGCGAGTTCCGGCCCTACTTCGACAACGCGCCCGTCTATGGTCACGGCCCGTCGCTGGAGGGCTTCATGCGCGAGACCCCGTTGACCGTCGGCTCACCGGACCAGGTCATCGAGCGGACCCTGGGTTTCCGCGACTACGTCGGCGACTACCAGCGTCAGCTCTTCCTCGTCGACCATGCCGGGCTGCCGCTGACCACGGTCCTCGAGCAGCTCGACATCCTCGGCGAGCAGGTCGTCCCGGTGCTCCGGCGCGAGTTCGCGGCCCTCAAGCCCGCGCACGTGCCGGACGCCCCCACCCACGCCGCGCACCTCGCGCGGCAACGGATCGAGAAGGAGAGTGTCGTATGACGTCCCCCACCATCGTCGTCGTCTCCGCCGGCCTGCGGATCCCGTCGAGCACCCGGCTCCTCGCGGACCAGCTCGGTGCTGCGACCTCCGCCGCGCTCGCGGCGGCCGGAACCGACTCGCAGATCGTGACCATCGAGTTGCGCGAGCACGCGCACGCCATCGCCGACGCGCTGCTGACCGGCTTCGCGTCGGGCGCGCTGGCCGAGGCGGTGGCCGAGGTCACCGCCGCCGACGGGCTGATCGTCGTCACCCCGACCTTCGGTGCGACCTACAGCGGGCTGTTCAAGTCGTTCATCGACGTCCTGGACCAGGACTCGCTGCGGGGCACGCCGGTCCTGCTCGCCGCCACGGGCGGCACCGAACGGCACTCGCTCATGCTCGAGCATGCGCTGCGGCCGCTGTTCAGCCACCTCGCGGCGGCGCCGGTCGCGACCGCGGTGTATGCCGCGACCGCCGACTTCGGCGGCCCGGGCGCCGAGGCGCTGACTCAGCGAGTGGGGCGCGCCGCCCGCGAGCTCGCCACAGCCGTGACGGGCGCGAGTCGTGCACGTCCGAAGCCGTCCGGCTCCGAGCCCTTCGGGGCCGAGCCGAGCGGGGCCGAGCCGAGCGGCGTCGAGCCGGCTGGCGTCGAGCCGGCTGGCGTCGAGCCGGCCGAGGTCGATGTCGCCGACCATGGTCTCGTCTCCTTCGACCGCCTGCTCGCCCGGGTCGGCGCCCAGGGCATTGCCGGACCGAGCTCTCCCGGCGGGGCAGACGCGGACACGAGCGGGCCGGCCACGGGAGGGGCCACCACGGGAGGGGCGGACTCGGCATACGACCGGCTGCGCCGGGCACAGCGGCACGTGACCGACCAGCGCTATCTCGAGGCGGTCGAGGACCTCCAACTCGTCCTCGCCGAACCCGATCCCGGTATGCCGCTCACCGACGCCCGCACCCTCCTCGCGCGGGCCTACTTCGGGTCCGCGCAGTTGCACCGGGCCGAGGCGATGGCCCGCCGGCTGCTCGACGACGACCCGTCCGATGCGTACGCCGCGCAACTCCTCGCCCGCTCCCTCCACCGTCAGTCCCGGCACGAGGAGGCCGCGGGGGTCATGGCCCTGGCCAACGCCCTCGGCGGCTGAGCGGACCCCCATCCGCGGCGCCGCCGGGTCGGACGTGCCGAGTCCCGGCGCGCCCGCCCGGCGGTGGCCCGCCGCAATCTCGCGAAAGTCCGGACAGCCTCGGGCGCCCGCCGCTAGGGTGCGAACCGAGGGGATCCGACTCACGAGAGCGGCAGGGTCATGACGCGGAAGGTTCGCGGGTTCGTCTGGCTGTGGGCGCTGGCCTTGGCGGGGCTGCTCGCCGGGCCGGCGCGCGCCGATTCCGGGGATGTCATCAAGGACTACCGGATCGTCTACACCATCCATGCCGACGGGAGCGTCGGGGTCGTCGAAGACATCGACTACGCCTTCGCCGCCTCCGATCGCCACGGCATCTATCGCCTGCTCATCACCCGTCAGCCGTTCTCCAGCACCTCGGACCGCGATGTCGTCTATGCGATCAGCGACATGCACATCACCTCCCCGGACGCCTCGGCGAAGGTCGATGACAGCGTCCATTGGAAGGGCTTTCGCACGTCGTGGATCGAATACAAGATCGGCGACAAGAACACCGAGATCGGCTCGCAGCGCGCGCACTACCACCTCGCCTACACCGTGCGCGGGGCGCTGCGGACCACCAAGGGCCAGCCGGAGTTCTATTGGAACGCGACCGGGAACGACTGGACGGCGGCGATCGCCAAGCTCCGCATCGAGGTCCACGGGCCGGGCGCCGCGACCCACCCGGTCTGCTATCAGGGCGCGGCCGGCGCGACGCAGCGCTGCGCGGCCGACACGACGCATGGGGTCGCCATCTACACGGCCACCGGTCTCACCGACGGCCAGGGCGTGACCGTCGCCGCCCTCTTTCCCAAGGGGTCGATCGCCGACGCGACCCCCACCACGGTTCCCGGAGGCAGCCTCCTCGGCAATGCCCGGGTGACGCCGGTGACGGTCGGAGCCGGCGCGCTCGCCCTTCTCCTGGCCGCCGTGGCGGCCCTCCGCGTCCGGTTCATGCGACGCGACCGGCGGTTCGCCGGCACCCCGCCGGGCGTCGTCGCGCCCCCGGGGACGGCGTCGGTCAAGGACACCGTCGCGGCGAGCGCGCTGCCGGTGCAGTTCAACCCCCCGGAAATCTCGCCCGCCCTCGGCGGCACCCTGCTCGACCCCGACGCGGCGAAGCGCGTCACCGCCACCGTGTTGATCGAACTCGCCGTCCAGGGAGTCATCGGGATCGCGGGCAGCCGCGGAACCGGCAGACGGGGCCGTATGACGCGCACCGCCTACCCCCGCGATCTCACGCTGGCGCGATCCGGCTACCAGGCTGCCCTGGTCAACGCCCTGTATCCGAGCGCCGCCGCGGCACCGATCAACCTGGACGACCCGGAGTCCGGGGATCGCGAGCGGTTCGCGAAGGCGGATCAACGCGTCCGTCAGGCCGTCGAGAGCGAGATCGCGGCGAACGGGTGGATGACCGGGAAGTCGTCGAAGCCGGGGTGCCTCGTGCTGCTCCTCCTGCTTGTCGTCGGGGTGGCGATCGTCTACTTCGGTTTCACGACCGGTGGAGCGGGCTGGATCTGGGGCGCGCCGGCGGCGCTCGTCGGCCTGCTGCTCCTGGTGGCGGCCGGCCGTTGGGGCCGCGGCTATCGGTCCCCGGTCGGGCGGGCACTGACCGACCAGGTGGCCGGCTTCCGCCGCTATCTCGCCACGGCGGAGGCCGGGCAGTTGCGCTTCGAGGAGGGCGAGGACATCTTCTCCAAGTACCTCCCCTGGGCAATCGTCTTCGACATCGCCGACCGGTGGCAGCGCGTGTGCGCCGAACTCGCCGCGGCCGGCCGGATCCCGGCGACCCCCGGCTGGTACGACAACCGGGACGGCTCCGGTGGGGACTTCTACTCCTCCTACTCCGGCAGCGACTTCGGCTCGTCCCTGGCCAGTGCCACGGCGAGCAACTCCGCGTCGTCCGGGTCCAGCGGGGGTGGCTCCTCCGGTGGGGGCGGCGGCGGTGGCGGCGGCGGGAGCTGGTGACGGCGGCGACGTGTCCCGGGGGACTGTCCGCTGCCCGTGGTGTCACACGCCTATGCGAGGTGGTCCACCCGGATGTCGACGAAGTAGACGGAACCCTCGTCTTGATTGAAGAACATGTAGCAGTTGCTTTTCGAGTCGGGTGTGAAAGTCGCCTTCCCGAGTTCGTCGGCGAACCCGGAACCGAAGGTGTCACTGTCCATCACCGTGACAACCGTGTCTCCCGTGAGAGGCATCGTGAAGTCCACCTCCGCCGCATCGCCATTCCCGAGTTTGGTGATGCCGATGTGGGTGAGCGGCCATACGGGCACTCCGTTGACGGTGATGTATACGTCGTCATCGATGCTTGAACCCGCGTTCGAGACGATCTCCTTGATGCCCGATCGCACACCCTGGCCCTTGAGGATGGCTTCGCCCGCCGCGGCGGCTGACCCGACGGCGACCGCATGAGGCCCCTTGGCCATTTCCGACATGTTCACGGCGGTCCCGCCGGCTGCAGCGGCCGCGTCGAGAACGTCGTCGATCATCGACTTTGCGGCCGACCCGAATCCCGTCGAAGCGAACTTGCACGCGATCCGCTCGATGGTCAGCATGACCTGGCTCTGCCGGACGACGGACAGGAGCAGAGTGCTTCCGCGGGCCCCGGTGTTGAAGTCGTGGTCGATCAGCTTGTATCCGGGGATGAGCTGTTTGCGGTCGCGAACGATGCGGCCGTCGACGATGGGGCTCTCTGGGCCGCCCCTGACGTACGCGAGGTAGACGTTGTGCTCGTGAACGTTTGTGTATTGATTGAGATCGGTGGGCAGCTTGGTCCAGCCGTCGGGTGTCGGCTCGTTGTCGATCAGAACGCGTATGTCAGTCACCCAGTGTTCACGGCTCTGGAGGGCTGGGTCGCGCCGAAATCCGATATAGAGCCAGGAGCCCCCGGCCGCCTCATTGAGGTCCGTAGGCAGCTTCTCCCAGCCTGGCGGCGCGGACGCTCCCTCACCCTGGACGATCATGATGTCGGTGATGGGGAGCTTCATCGGCTGCCTTCCGTGGGACCGCGGCTCACTGTAGTGGTTGCTGACGAACAGTCAACAGCCGTGTTCGCGGCATACGGACCAGTGGGGCGGACGCGAACGCGGGGCGCTGGAGAGGCCCAGCGCCCCGCGTTGTCGCGGCGGTGCCCGGATGTCAGGGACGGAGGGTCAGTTCGTCAGCGTCCGGCGCCTTGTCGATGACGACGGTCTCCCCGTCGCGGACCTGTCCGGACAGGACCGCCCGGGCGAGCCGGTCCCCGATCTCGCGCTGCACGAGGCGCCGCAGCGGGCGGGCACCATATGCCGGGTCGTAGCCTGTCTGCGCCAGCCACGTCTTGGCCTGCGGGGTCACCTCCAGGGTGATCCGGCGGTCGTGGAGCCGATTGGCGATGGCGCGCACCTGCAGGTCGACGATGTGGGTCAGTTCGTCGGTCGAGAGTGGCTCGAAGATGATGACGTCGTCGAGCCGGTTGAGGAACTCCGGCTTGAACGCCTGGCGCACCGCCCCCATGACCGCCTCGCGCTTCTGCGCGGGGCTCAACATCGGGTCGATGAGGTACTGCGACCCGAGGTTGGAGGTCATGACGAGGATGACATTGCGGAAGTCCACCGTCCGGCCCTGGCCGTCGGTCAGGCGACCGTCGTCGAGGACCTGCAGGAGGATGTCGAAGGTCTCCGGGTGCGCCTTCTCGACCTCGTCGAGGAGGACGACACTGTATGGCCGCCGGCGAACCGCCTCGGTCAGCTGCCCGCCCTCGTCGTAGCCGACGTAGCCGGGCGGCGCCCCGATGAGCCGGGCGACGGCGTGCCGCTCGGAATACTCCGACATGTCGATCCGGACCATCGCCCGCTCGTCGTCGAAGAGGAAGTCGGCGAGCGACTTGGCCAGTTCGGTCTTGCCGACGCCGGTCGGGCCGAGGAAGAGGAAGCTCCCGGTCGGCCGGTCGGGGTCGGCGAGGCCCGCGCGGGACCGGCGCACCGCGTCGGCGACCGCCTGGACGGCGGCACTCTGGCCGATCAGGCGCGAGCCGATGATCGACTCCATCGACAGCAGCTTCTCGGTCTCGCCCTGGAGCAGCCGCCCCGCGGGGATGCCGGTCCAGGAGGAGATGACCTCGGCGATGTCGTCGGGGCCGACGCGCTCTTTGACCATGAGATCGGCGCTCCCGCGCGCGATCTCGTCCTCGTTGGCCTTGGCGAGCTCCTTCTCCAGGGCCGGGATCTCGCCATACATCAGCCGTGAGGCCTGCTCGTAGTTGCCCTCGCGCTGGAGGCGCTCGGCCTGGGTGCGCAGA
>JBDIAJ010000135.1:0-10466 GCA_039812345.1 Nostocoides sp.
CGGTGGCCTGCGTGATCGCCGTGCTGCCGGCTCCGCTCGCGCTGACCGTCGCCAATCTCGTCGCCTGGCATCTGAAGTCGACGAATCCGGACGGTGTCGACGTCACCCAGGGCCTGGCCTACCTTCGGCCCATCCTCCTCACCGGCTTCGGGGTCCTCGCCGCGCTGACCGCCGTCGCCGCGGTCGTCGCCTGGAGGCGGGCCCGTATCGGTGACCGGCTGCCGGCGCTGCTCCTGGCGGTCCATCTCGCGGCGTCCGCGCTGTGGATCGTCACCAACGCCATGGCCGAGCGGGCCGCGACCAGCTGATGCCGGGCGACGCGGCGGACGCAGCCGGCGGACCCGTGGACATCGAACGGATCCGCGCCGAACTCCTGCGGGACCGGGAGGCGGTGGCGACGATGGCGCGTGATCTGGGGGCGAGTTTCGAGGACATCGTCGCGGCCGCGAGGGACAGCAATCTCGACGACGAACACGACCCCGAGGGCGGCACCATCGCGGCCGAGCGCTCGCTTGTGGCATCGATGGCCGCCACGGCACGCGGGCGGCTCGCCGAGATCGACCGTGCCCTGGCCCGCATCGCCGACGGCAGCTACGGCCGGTGCGCGCACTGCGGTCGGCCGATCGCGCCGGGGCGGCTCGAGGCGCGCCCGACCGCCACCCTGTGCATCCGTTGTGCCCGCTGACGGCCGCCGGCGCGCTACTTCTGGACGACGTGATCGATGGACATCACGAGAATGACCCGGTCGGCGGCATCCGGCGGGACCGGGGTGTCCGGGTTGCCGTAGCGCGCCCCGAGGACGGGATAGAAGGCTCCCGTCGGGTCGGGGATGACCTCGACGAGGCGACCGCGGACCTCGATGAAGCGATAGGCGTCATCGGGGTCCAGGACGCACATCGCCATGGCCGGATTCTGTTGGAGATTGTGGAACTTCGCGCGCTTGTCGGTGTGGGTGAACCGGATCGTGTTGGTCTCGGCGTCATAGAGGAACCACATCGGGTTGACCTGCGGCGAGCCGTCCGGGCGCACCGTGGCGAGGCTGCCGAAGTTCGGGTCGAGGAGGAGGTGCACGAGGCTGTCAGGGATGGTGGCCATGCCCGGCAACCTACCGCCGAAGGTTCCCGACAACGCGACCCAGGAATCCGCGCGAAACACACCCCCCGCCTGTGCCGTCCCTCCGTCCGCGAGGCCCCGCGGCCGCGCCTCATCCCCGGGCCGAGTCGGCCGCCTACCAGGCCGACAGGCTCGTCGGGGTGAGTTCGATGACCACCGAGAAACGGTCGGCGATCGGCTCCAGGTCCATGCCGAAGGCTCGCATGCCCTCGGCGTACTTATGGGTGTAGGCCTCGGCGATCTCGGGCAGCCACTGCGCGGCGGGCCGCTCGCTGATCGCCGCGGTGCCGTTGAGGACGACCACGCCGTTGCCGGTGGCGTCGGCGTGGAGGTGGAGTGCGGCATACGGCGACTGGCGGAGGTTCTTGATCTTGACGGTGTCAGGCTCGCTCATCACGAGCGCCCGCCCGTCGCGCCAGAGGAACCAGACCGGCACCACGTGCGGGCGGCCGTCCGGCCGGACCGTCACGAACCAGCCGATCGTGTCGGTCGCGAGCCGGTTGGCGACGGCGTGCGCCGGGGCTTCCGAGGAGCCGAGGTCGAAGGAGGGTGCGGTCATCGGGCCACCATAACCGGACGTGCCGACAGCCGGTCACGAGCGGTTGTATTCGGTTGGGCCCCTCCACATAATGCTGACGCAGGCCGCCGACCCACCACTCGAAGGGAACGACATGTCCGACGTCAGGGTCCGTGACAACGCGTCCGAGCACCGTTACGAGGCGCGCATCGACGGCGGACTCGCGGGGTTCGCCGAATACCAGCTCACCGACCAGCTCATCGTCTTCACCCACACCGAGGTCGAGCCGGCCTTCGAGGGCCAGGGGGTCGGCAGCGCGATCGCCCGATTCGCCCTCGACGACGTCCGGGCCCAGGGCACCCGCAAGGTGCTGCCGCTGTGTCCGTTCATCAAGGCCTGGATCGGGCGGCATCGCGACTACGTCCCGCTGGTGTACGGCGCGCCCACGTCGGCGGCGACCGACTGACGCCCTCTATGCCTTTCGAGGCGGCCGACGGCGCCGGTCCGCGGGTCGCGCTGGTCGAGCACCGACCTGCGCCACGATGAGACGCCCGACGCAGACGCGTCCTGAACCGTCACCGCGAACGCACGGCACCCCGCGCTAGGTTGGCCCCGTGCTGCTCTCCGACCGCGACATCCGCGCCGAGATCGACCGCGGCCGGGTCGCCCTCGATCCCTGGGACCCGGCCATGGTCCAGCCGAGCAGTGTCGATGTGCGCCTGGACAAGTACTTCCGGCTCTTCGACAACCACAAGTACCCCGTCATCGACCCGGCCGCCGATCAACCCGACCTCACCCGCCTCGTCGAGGTCGAGCCCGACGAGGGTTTCGTCCTCCACCCCGGCGAGTTCGTCCTCGGCAGCACCCTCGAGACGATCACTCTCCCCGACGATCTCGCCGCGCGCGTGGAGGGCAAGTCGAGCCTCGGCCGCCTCGGCCTGCTCACCCACGCGACCGCCGGCTTCGTCGATCCCGGTTTCTCGGGCCACGTCACCCTCGAGTTCTCCAACGTGGCGACCCTCCCGATCATGCTGTGGCCGGGTATGAAGATCGGCCAGCTCGCCTTCTTCCGGCTCTCCAGCCCGGCCGAGAACCCCTACGGCTCGTCGGCCTACGGCTCGCACTACCAGGGTCAGCGGGGTCCCACGGCGAGCCGGTCGTTCCAGAACTTCCACCGGACACCCCTCTGAGCCGTATGCCGAGCCTCGCCCCGCCGCTCGCCCCCCACCTGACGTGGACGGCGGTTCCCGAGGCACCCGCTGGCGCCGTCCTGCTCCTGCCCGGCGGCACGGTGGCCAGCACCACGCCCGTGGGCCGCGGCAATCTCCCGGCCGCCCGGATGATCCCGTTCGCCCGCGGGATCGCCCACGCCGGTCGGGGCCGCCTGGCCGTCGCCCGCCTCCGCTACCGCGTCCGCGGATGGAATGGTGCGGCCGCCGATCCGCTGGTCGACGCCCGCAGCGCCCTCGTGCAGATCCGGGAGCGGTGGCCCGGCATACCGATCGTCCTCGTCGGCCACTCGATGGGCGGACGGGTCGCGCTGCACCTGGCGGACGCTCCAGGGGTGCGCGGCATCGTCCTCCTCGCCCCGTGGATCGACCGGCGCGACGAGCCGCGCGGAGGACCCGGCCTGCGGGCGCTCCTCATGCACGGGTCCGCGGACGTCATCACCTCACCCGCCGCCACCGCCGCGTATGCCGCGCTCCTCGAGCGGCGCGGCGTCGACGTCACCCTCGATCTCGTCGCCGGCTCGCTCCACGCGATGGTGCCCCGGGCGGGCTACTGGTATCGGCGGGTCGCCGGGTTCGTGACCGACACCGTCGGCGGTTGACGGACACCGCCGGCCGGGCGGGCTGTCGGTGCCCTCGGTTACGGTTGACGCACCCCTCAGAGAGGCAGTGATGATCCGTTTCGAGCGCATCACCAAGGCGTATGCCGATGGCCCGCCCGCGGTCGACGACCTCACTCTCGAGGCACCCACCGGGGCGATCACCGTGCTCGTCGGGCCGTCCGGCTGCGGCAAGACCACGACGTTGCGGATGGTCAACCGGATGATCGAGCCGAGCTCCGGGCGGATCATGATCGACGGCGTGGACACGGCCTCGATGAACCCCTCCGAGTTGCGGCGGGGGATCGGCTATGTGATCCAGCACGGCGGGCTGTTCCCGCACCAGAGCGTGGAACGCAATATCGCGACGGTGCCCCTCCTGCTCGGCTGGGACAAGGCCAGGGCCTATGCGCGCGCCCGCGACCTCCTCGAGACGGTCGGCCTCGACGCGGATCTGGGCCGGCGCTATCCGGCCGCCCTCAGTGGGGGACAGCAGCAACGGGTGGGGGTGGCCCGGGCGCTCGCCGCGGACCCACCCGTCATGCTGATGGACGAGCCGTTCTCGGCCGTCGACCCGGTCGTCCGCGACCAGTTGCAGGAGGAGTTCCGGCGCCTGCAGGAGCAGCTGGGCAAGACCATCCTCTTCGTCACGCACGACATCGACGAGGCGATCAAGCTCGGCGATCAGGTCGCGGTGCTGCGGGTCGGCGGCGTCCTCGCGCAGGTCGCCCCGCCCGCCGAGCTGTTGGCCCACCCGGCCGACGACTTCGTCGCCGCGTTCGTCGGGCGGGACCGGGGCTACCGCGCGCTGGGCTTCGTCTCCGCGCGGCTGCCGGTCCGGCCGGAGCGCGTGGTGACCGTCGGGGAGAGCGTCGGACCGGGCGACGGATGGGTGCTCACGGTCGACGACGGGCGTCCGCTCGGCTGGGTCGACGCCGCGGTGCATCCCGGGCCGGTCCACCCGTCGGCGCTCGCCCTCGGGGGGACGCTCGCGCCCGCCGGGGGCTCGCTGCGCGCCGCCCTCGACTCTGCGCTGTCGAGTCCGAGCGGCCGGGGGGTCGTCGTCGGCGACGACGGCCGGGTGCTCGGGACGGTGACCGCCGGTGAGGTGCTCGCGGTCATCGAGGCGAGCCGCGGCGACGCCGACGCGGGCGTGGTTGCTCGCGCGGCGGGCGGGACCGCCGGTGACGCGGATCGGGGCGGGCCGTGACCTGGGCCCTCGATCACCTGGGCGTGATCGCCGACCTGACCTGGCGGCATACGCTCCTCGCCGGAATCCCGCTGATCCTCGGGCTCCTCGTCGCGATTCCCCTGGGCTGGATCGCGCACCGGGTGCCCGGGCTCGCGACGGTGACGATTGTCGGGACGGGCCTGCTCTACACCATCCCCTCGCTCGCCCTGTTCATCCTCATGCCGCTTATCCTCCGGACGCGGATCCTCGACCCCGTCAACGTCATCGTCGCGATGACCGTCTATACGGTGGCGCTGCTCGTGCGCACCGTCGTCGACGGGCTGCGGTCGGTTCCGCCCGAGGTCGACGCCGCGGCGACGGCGATGGGCTTCGGTGGGCTGCGCCGGCTCTGGCAGGTCCAGCTGCCGCTGGCCGTGCCGGTGATCGCGGCGGGCCTGCGGGTTGCGGCGGTGAGCAATGTCAGCATCGTCAGCATCGCCTCGCTGATCGGCGTCGCGCAGTTGGGCAACCTGCTGACCGACGGCTACAACCGCGACATCCCCGGCGAACTGATCACCGGCATCGTCGCCGCCCTCGCGCTCGCGCTCCTGTTCGACCTCGTCGTCGTCGGCGTGGCCCGGCTGCTCACTCCGTGGCGGTCGCCGTGATCGGCTCGGTGTGGACCTGGCTCACCGACTCGGCCAACTGGAGCGGCACGGGCGGGATCGGCATACGGATCGTCGAGCACCTGCGTTACAGCGCCGTCGTCCTGCTCATCGCGACGGTGATCGCCGTGCCGCTGGGCCTGTGGGCCGGCCACTCCGGGCGCGGCCGGTGGCTGATCACCTCCGCCAACGCGGCCCGCGCGGTGCCGACGATCGGTCTCCTGTTCGCGGTGTCCCTCTGGCTCGGACCGCACATCCACGGCGCCCTCGCGTTCACGACCCCGAGCGTGCTCGTCCTCGTCCTGCTCGCCATCCCGCCGATCCTCGCCGGCGCCTACGCCGGGGTCGAAGCCGTCGATCCGGCCGTCCGCGACGCGGCGCGGGGCATGGGTCTGCGGGGTCCGGAGGTGCTGCGGCGGGTCGAGGTGCCGATCGCCCTGCCGCTCCTCCTCTCCGGGTTGCGCTCGGCGGTGCTCCAGGTCGTCGCGACGGCGACCATCGCGGCCTACGTCGGCCTGGGCGGCCTCGGCCGCTTCCTCATCGACGGCCTCGCGTCCGCGCGCTATGACGTCATGGCCGGCGGGGCGATCCTGGTCGCCGCGCTCGCCCTCGCCGCCGACCTCGTCATGGCGGGCATCCAGCGGGTCGTCGTCAGCCCCGGCCTGCGCCCGCAGCGGCGGGGTGGGAAGCAACGGCGACATCGGGGTGTTGACGGGGCCAGGCACGACATCCCTCGACCGGCACCATCCCTCGCCGACCGCTGAGGCGGTCCCGACCAAGGAGTTCTCATGCCCCATCACCTCACCCGGGTCGCGGTCGCCGTCGCGGTCGTCGGCCTCCTCGGCGCCTGCGGGTCCAGCGGAAGCGACCCGCTCGGCACCTCCTCGACCTCCTCGACCGGCTCCGCGAGCGGGAGCACGACGTCCGCCGGCGGGCCCATCGTCGTCGGCTCGGCGGACTTCTCCGAGAGCCAGCTGCTCGCCGAGATCTATGCCGGGGCGCTCACCGCCAAGGGCGTGAACGCCTCGACCAAGCTCAACATCGGCGCCCGGGAGATCTATCTCAAGGCCCTGCAGGACGGGTCGATCGACGTCGTCCCCGAATACACCGGCGCGCTCGCCTACTTCTACGACAACAGCTTCTCCGAGACCGACCCCGACAAGGTCTACTCCGCGCTCCAGGGGCTCATCCCGGCGCAGTTCCAGCTCCTCGACAAGTCCGCTGCCGAGGACAACGACTCGATCAATGTCACGAAGGCGACGGCGGACAAGTACCACCTCAGCAGCATCGCCGACCTCGCGTCGGTGGCCGGCAGCCTCACCCTCGGTGCCCCCCCGGAGTTCCAGACCCGGCCCCAGGGCATCCCCGGGCTCGCGAAGGACTACGGCGTGACCTTCAAGACCTTCCGGCCCCTCAAGGGGCAGCAACTCGTTCAGGCGTTGAAGAACGGTCAGGTCGACGCGGCCAATATCTTCAGCACCGACCCGGCGATCGCCGAGAACGGGTTCGTCACCCTCACCGACGACAAGCGGTTGTTCGGCTCCCAGAACGTCGTCCCGCTCATCGTCAAGGCGAAGGACACGCCCGAGGTCACCGCCGCTCTCGACGCCGTCTCCAAGGCGCTCACCACCGCGACCCTCTCCGACCTGCTCAAGAAGGTCGACGTCGACAAGGCCGACCCGGCCACCGTCGCCAAGGACTTCCTGACCCAGGCCGGACTCGCCTGACGCGCCCTGACCGACCGACCGCGTGATCGTGGAGCGAAACCACGGCTATCACCGTGGTTTCGCTCCACGATCCGCGATCACGCGGACGTGCGCACCCCGCAGCCGGGCCGACGACACCGCCTGACGGGCCACCGGCAACCCTGGGACCTGGCGACCTCGGCGACCTCGGCGGCGATCGCGCACGGATCGGTCACGACCTCCGACCAGCCGTACCGCAGCTGCGCGCGCCGATCCACCGCGCTGGCGTTCGACTTCGCGCGATCCAGCCGCGCCTGCCCGCGGGAGTGGAACAGGTACCCGTCCAACTCGATGCGCAGCCGGGCCTCGGCGGAGTCGAGGTCATAACGTCGGCCCACGCCGGCGATGACCCGGCGTGACTGACGGGCGGGCGGCGGCAGATGGTGCGGCCGCTCAACATCGTTGGCCCAGCGCAGTTCGAGGGCGCTCTCCGCGCCGTCGACGTCACTGGTGAGCAGGTCGCGAAGCTCGGCGCGGCGCGGGTGTCGCCTCCACCGCGCCAGTTCACCGGCCAGGGCCGCCATCGAGGTCCCACCGCTCTGCAGGCCGCGTCCGATCAGCGCCAACCCCTCGTCCAGGGGCCCCTCGCCGAGCAGCCACATCAGCGTCGACTCGATCGTCGTCCGCGGAGGCCACACACCCGAGCGGATCGCCATCGTGTCCGATCGGAGCACGACGCACCCACGGGGCGTGTGAATGCGTCGCCTCCGCGGAACGACCAGCGTGATCGTCGAGGGGGCGATCTCGATCAGCCCGTCAACGTATGCCGCGGACCACCCGCCCAGGCCCACCAGGGGCTCGTCCCCAGAGAGCCAACCACCGACGGGCACCTCGAAGTCGGGCGTCCATCGCCGGGGCGGGTCGGCGCGGCGTGGGTGTGTCCGGCGACCACGTGCCACCGGCACCGCGGTGCCAACGCCGGTGTTGGGCTCGATCACCCTCGCGACAGAATCCTCGCGGGCCCGCGAGGACGGACGGGTGGCTGCCAAGAGGGCCGCGACGGCCCGGGTGTTCCAGTCCGCGGCGCCGGAGTGGGTGAGATAGACGCCCGGATGGAGCCGCCGCCACGCGCCACTCGCAACCCGCCACTCCGCCGCGCGCGAACCGAGCACCCGGTCCGCCTCCGCGGATGTCATGAGGGGAAGCTCGTGCAGAAGCGGAAACGGCGTCCATCGCGGGGCGCGCGGCATACCGACCATGTATCGATCCTCGGCCCGGCGACCTCGGTGCGCCACCCGACGCCCGGTCGCCTGTGGATAACCTCGCATGGATGCCCGAGGCCACGTGATCGTGGAGCGAAACCACGGCTATCACCGTGGTTTCGCTCCACGATCCGCGAGGTCGCCGGCGCGAGCGCGGCCAGGACGCCGAAAGGGCGGCCCGGCCCCCCGACCGAGCCGCCCTTTGGCGGTGCCGTTCCTCCCCCCGGAGTCCGGCGCACGCACCGGACATGGGGCGAAGCCCGTCCCTCCGGGGCTTCGACCCGGACCGCCGAGGCTGGGATCTTCGGCGGGTTCCGGTGTGACAACCACTGTGCCCGCCGACCCCCGGGCCCCACATCGGTAATTTCACTCATTTCCCCCCTCCACTAACCTGAGCAGATGATGCTCCCGCCGTGCCTGGGTCGTCGTGACCTGCTCACCCAGGCCCGCGGGGAACTGGCGGCCCGGCGGCTGATCAGCTTCGTCGGACCCCAGGGGGTCGGCAAGACGCTGCTGGCGCGGCATACGGTTGCCGGGCGGGGCTCGGTCGCGTGGGTGACGGTCACGCCCACCAGCACCCTCGACGACATCGTCGCCGACTGTCTCGCCGCGCTCGACCCCGACACCGCCCCGGGCGACACCGCGTCCTTCGCGCTCAAGCGCGCCCTCGACGACGGCGAGCACCTCCTCGTCCTCGACGGCATCGACGACATGACCCCGGACTCCCTCGGGGAACTCCTGGCCTCCCTCCTCGCGACCACCTCCAACGCGCGGTTCGTCCTCACCGCCATCCACCCTCTCCCGAACGCCGACGGCGCCCAGATCCGCGTCCCCCCGCTCCCGGTCCCGGCCGCCGACGAACCCCTCGACGGGCCGGCCGTCGACCTCTTCGTCAGCAAGCTCGCGTCCGCCGGTGGTGACCTCGTCGACCTCGACAGGGACGAACGCGCGATCCGCGGTCTGCTCACCGCGAGCGGCGGTCTGCCCCTCCTCCTCGAACAGTTCGCCGTGCAGGCCGCCCTCGCCGGGATCGACGCGGTCGTCCCCAGCGACACCCTCGGTGGTGCCGTCGCGGCCTCCTATGCCATGGTGGATCCGCTGTCCCAGAAGGCCTATCGCCTCATCGGCGTGCTGTCCGGGCCGGTCGGCATCGATGTCGTCGCCAGCCTGATCGACGTCCGTCGGGCCGTCGCGATCGGGGTCGTGGCCCGCCTGGAGCGGCACGGCCTCGTCCAGTTCGGCAGCGATGAGCGGGTCACCATGCTCGCGCCGGTGCGCCTGCACGCCCGCGAACTCGCCCGCGTCGGCGACGAATTCGGGCTCGCCGAAGCCGGCCTGATCCGCTGGGCCGACACCACCCTCCCGGCGAGCGACCAGGAGGGCTGCGGTGACGAGCCGTGGCTCGGCGACCTCGACGTCCTGTATGCCGCGGTGCGGGCCGCGTGCGGCCGTCCCGACCTGCTCGACCTCGGCTATCGCCTCGCCAATCGTGCGTTCAGCGCTCTCTATGTCGCGATGAAGCCGCGCGAGGCGCTCGCCCTCTTCGAACTCGCCCTCGACGCCGGCCCCGGCCCGTCGACCGTCGGGGCCCAGGTCGCGCGCCGCGCCGGTATCTGTGCCTCCGAGGTCCGCGGCACCTTCGAGGGCCTGCGCTTCCTCGACCTCGCCGAGGAGCCGGCCAGGCGCGCGGACGACCCGGACGTCCAACTCGCCCGGACGGCGTCGATCCGCGCGGAGGTCCACCTCGACGCCGGCCAGCTCGAGCAGGCCCGCGCCCAGGCCGAGTCGATCCTCGCCTCCGGTGTCGACGACAGCTATGTCCTGCGCCAGGCCGCGCGGACCCTCATGGACGTCGAGGTCAGCGAGGGTCATCTCGCCAGCGCGCTGGGGCTCGCGCAGCGGATCACCGACGGTCCGCCCCCGCCCGAGGAGCACTGGCTCGCCATCGCCGCCCGCCTTCTCTGCGGGCACATCGCCTGGGAGGAGGGCCGCGAACTCGAGGCCGCCGCCATCGCCCGCGGCGCCCGCGAGGAGGCGCTCGCCCTCGCCGAGGACCGGCTCGCCCTCCTCGCCGACATCCTCCACCGGCGGGTCACCGCCGGCGCCGCCCTCCTCGACCCCGAGCCGGAGACCCTGCCGTGGGCGATCAGACTCGGCTACCAGCTCCAGCACGCCCGGGACGTCCTCACCGCCGGCGAGCCGATGCGGGCCGCCGGTCTCGCCGC
>JBDIAJ010000136.1:0-10424 GCA_039812345.1 Nostocoides sp.
ACCGCGTTGGCGAGGGCGTCGACGCCCCGCTCGAGCGACTTGCGGGCGGAGTCGTTGAACTCCAGTTCCTTGGCCATTGATGTCCTTTGAACGTCAGTCTCTTGCGTGGTGGTTCATGACGTATGCCGCGGGCTCACCCGGTCCCGCGGGACCTCGGGGGTGAGCCCACGGCATACGTGTCAGAGGTGGTGCTGTTGTGCTCGGGTCACTCGACGACGGCGAGCACGTCGCGCGCCGAGAGAATGAGGTACTCCTCGCCGGCATGCTTGATCTCGGTGCCGCCGTACTTGCTGAAGATGACGCGGTCGCCGACCTTGACGTCTAGCGGAACGCGGTTGCCGTTGTCGTCGATGCGACCGGGGCCGACGGCGAGGACCTCGCCCTGCTGCGGCTTCTCCTTGGCCGTGTCCGGGATGACGAGGCCGGACGCGGTGGTCTGCTCGGCCTCGAGGGACTTGATGACGATGCGGTCTTCGAGCGGCTTGATGGAAACCGACACGATGACTCCTTCACTGTGATTCGACTGCGGTGATGGAAGAACGGGGTGTGCCGCAGGGAACTCGCCGTCGCGGGGGTCGAGATCGATGGGCACGGTTGGCACTCCCATGGGGAGAGTGCTAACCCACAATCTATGCGGCCGTTAGCACTCGGTCAAACCGAGTGCCAGCCCGGACGGCAGCCGCCCGCCGGGCCGGCGGCGCCCGGCGCCTCCCCCGGTCCGGCGAACCGCATCGTCTCGACCCGGCCGGCCGCGACGACCTCGTCGCCGGACAGGACCGCCGACCCCCTGGCCCGCTGCCGCCACTCGGTCTCGCCGAAGGCGGCCTCGCGCGCGAGGGTCGACCCGAAGGCGGAGGGCGCGTCGGCGAGCGCCCGCAATCGGATGTCCCGGAAGAGTGCCCAGTCGTCCTCGGTCGTCAGGCGGATCTCCAGGGGCCCGACCCTGCCCGGTCGAGCAACGACGAGGCAGGCGCTTCGGGGCCGCCGGCGGTGTTGGATAGCGCCTGTGGACGTCGAGACGGTGCGCTGGCTCGGGTCGCCCGAGGGCCGGGCGATGCTCCGTGCCCTGCCGCCGTATGCCGAGGACGCCGCCCTCCCGCTGTTGACCGCCCTGCGGGCGCAGGGCGTGCCAGCCGAGCACGCCTCGGCCCTGATCACGCAGCAGCGGCTCCGGGATCGGGCGGCCGCGAAGTTCGGGTCGCTGGCCGCCGGCCTGCTCTTCACGAGCGACGGGCTCGAGCAGGCGACTCGGCTCCAGGTCGCCGCGCAGCACGCCGAGCGGTTCGCCGCCGCCTCGATCGCCACCGTCCACGATCTGGGCTGCGGGATCGGCTCCGACGCGATGGCGATGGCCGCCCTCGGCGTGACCGTCGCCGCCGTCGACGCCGACCCCGTCACCGCCGCCGTTGCCGACGCCAACCTGCGCCCCTGGCCGGATTCGCGGGCGCGGGTCGGACTCGCCGAGAACTTCCGGCCGCCCGTCGGCGCGGGCCGCGACCGGATCGGCGCCTGGCTCGATCCGGCCCGCCGCACCCCGGGCGTCGCCGACATCACCGGTCGCACCCGCCGGGTGTTCCGGCTCGACGACCTCTCCCCCGCCTGGGACACGGTGGTGGCGATCGCCGCGCAGGTGCCCGCGACCGGTGTCAAGCTCGCGCCGGCCTTCCCCGACGACCGCCTCCCGCACGGCGCCGAGGCCCAGTGGACCTCCGTCGCCGGCGACGTCGTCGAGTGCGCGCTCTGGTGGGGGCCGCTGGTGCGGGTCAGCGGCCGCACCGCGCGCGTGCTCCGGGCCGGTGCTCCGTCGATCGTGGTGACCGAGGACCAGGCGGTGTCCGTCCCGCCGCCGACCCCGAGCCTGGCCGCGCTCGGCCCCTGGTTGTATGAGGCGGACCGCGCCGTCGGCCTGGCCCGCCTGGTCGGCGCGGTGACCGCGGCGACGGACGGGACCGAGCTGGAACCGGGCCTCGGCTATGTGACGGCGGATGCGGCATACGACCTGGGGTTCGCCCGTCGGTATGCCGTCCGCGAGGCGATGCCGTTCACCGTCAAGCGGCTGCGTGCCTGGCTTCGGGACCGCGGGATCACCGGCGTCACCATCAAGAAGCGCGGCGTTCGGCTCGACGACGAGCAGCTCAGGCGAGACCTGCGCGTGGGACGCGGCGCCGGGGACGGCGAGTCGGTGACGCTCCTGCTCACCCGGGTCGCCGGGCAGCAGGCCGTGCTCGTGCTCGAGGCGACCCCACCGCCGCATCCCGGCGAATGAGACCGCCGGGGCGGCTCAGCCCGCCGCGTTGACCGCATCGCGCCAGGCGAGCCACGGCTCGACAACAGCCAGGTCGTATGCCGGTCCCCCCAACCCCACCGTGAACAACGACGCGCCGAGGTCACGCAGCGGCTGACCCTCGACCTCGGGCGGCGCCGGGAGCCGCCCCTCGCGTCCCGGGCCGCCGACGCCGACCGAGACCTCGATCTCGGCGGGGTCACGCCCCTCCGTCACACAGTGGCCGCGCAGGACCGCGAGCTTGTGCGCCAGAGCCTCGCCCTGGACGAAGGTGTGCCAGATGTCGGCGTGCCGGGCGACGAACCGCAGCGTCTTGCGCTCGCCGCCCCCGCCGATCAGGACGGGAATCCTCCGGGTCGGGGGCGGCACGAGCTTCGTCCACCGCTCCTCGATGAGCGGCAGGGCCTCCCCGAGGGCATCGAGCCGGCCGCCGGCGGTGCCGAAGTCGTAGCCGTATTCGGAGTAGTCCCGCTCGAACCAGCCCGACCCGATCCCGAGGATGAGCCGGCCCCCGCTGATGTGGTCGACGGTGCGAGCCATGTCGGCGAGGAGCTGGGGGTTGCGATAGCCGTTGCAGGTGACCAGGGCCCCGATCTCGACCCGGCTGGTCTGCTGCGCCCAGGCGCCCAGCATCGTCCAGCACTCGAAATGCCGGCCGTCCGGGTCGCCATACAGCGGGAAGAAGTGGTCCCAGTTGAAGACGACATCGACGCCCATCTCCTCGGCGCCGGCGACCGCGTCGCGGATGGCCGCATAATCGGCCTGTTGGGGATGGAGCTGGACGCCGATGCGGACGGGGCGAGTCATGGGCTCACCCTATGGCGAGCGGTCAGACCCGCAGCCACTCCCGCCAGCCGCCGTTGAGGACGAGCCAGGCGATGAGGCCGTAGCCGGCCTGGCCCGGGTGATCGGCAACCCGCGCGGCGGCGAGATCGGACTCCCACTGGTCGTGGCCGACGAGCGGCCGGAAGCAGTCGACGAAGTGGACCCCGCGCCGCGAGCAGACATCGGCCTGGGCGTCGACGAACACCTCGAGAACGACGTTGGCGGCGGCGTCGCCGACCGGTGGCGGGCTGACGACGAAGGTCGAGATCCCGGTGCTGGCCGCGTCATCGAGGATGGTCGCGAGGTTGAGCCGGTGCCGGGCGACGCTGACGTTCTTCTCGACATCGTTGCGGCCGACGGACACGACGAGCCGACGCTCACCTCGACCGGCGAAGCGCGGCGGGCACTCCTCGCGGAAGCGCTCGAGGACGTCGGCCGACGAGGCCCCCCGGACACCGAGGTTGTATGACGTGAGCTCGATGTCGTCGGTCTGGCTCCGGGCGATCACGCGGGTCACCCAGCCCTGCCCGCGCGGGTCGCCGAGGCCGTTGACCAGGGAGTCGCCGAGGAAGACGAGGCCGAC
Source organism: Nostocoides sp. (assembly GCA_039812345.1). Lineage (GTDB taxonomy): Bacteria > Actinomycetota > Actinomycetes > Actinomycetales > Dermatophilaceae > Nostocoides_A. Next base: position 3,693 of record JBDIAJ010000136.1, read on the forward strand.
ATCGCGGCGGTGCCAGGCAGTGGGGTCGTCAGTCACGGGGCCCACCATAGTTGCGTCGAGCACCGGGGGCCTACTCGGGTTCACCGGCGCCGGCCCGGCCCCGTCGCGACACCCACTCGCCACCTGACGTCGTCACCCGCGGTCGCCACCCGGGGGCATCACCCGCGCGGGTGGCCCCGTTCAGCGGCCGAGGTGACCGTCCGGCTGGGCGCCGGGATGGGTCACCGCCTGGGCCCCGGCCGCGGACGCGGCGAGCAGCGCCTCGCGACGGCTCGCCCCGCGCGCGAGCGCGGCGGCGAGGGCGCCGACGAAGGCGTCGCCGGCCCCGGTGGTGTCCCGGACCTGTTCGGGCGCGAGCTGGACGGCGGGGACGACCTCGCCGTCCCACACGGCACCATTGCGGCCGAGGGTGACCAGGAGGGAGGAGGCCGTGGCGTCGGAGTCGGCGAGCAGCAGCGCCTCGTGCTCGTTGGCGACCACGGGGTCGGCGAGGGCGAGGACGGAGCTGGGCAGATCGGCATACGGCGCGATGTTGAGGACGATCCGGGACCCGGCCCGCGCGGCGCGCTCGGCGGCCCAGCGGACGTCCCCGAGGGGGATCTCCAACTGGAGGACGACGACGTCGTCGGCGGTCAGCTCGGGAAAGCCGGCCGGCCAGCCGTCCGAGCTGGCCCCGTTGGCCCCCGGGACCACGACGATCGTGTTCTCGCGTTCGTCGTCGACGACGATGTAGGCGGCACCGGTCGGCTGGTCGGGACTGATGTGGACGTGGGTGACGTCGACGCCGCGGTCGGCGAGCCGGCGGAGGTAGGCGCGGCCGGGGTCGTCGTCGCCGACGCACCCGACCATGAGGACCGTGGCCCCGGCGGCCGCCGCGGCCACCGCCTGGTTGGCGCCCTTGCCGCCCGCGAGTTGCTCGTGGCCGAGGGCGAGCACGGTCTCCCCGGGACGGGGATGCCGCTCGACCTGCGCAACCTGGTCGACATTGATCGACCCGACGACGACCACCCGTCCCATCAGTGACTCCCTCGAATCGTGTTGCGCCACAGCGTGGAATACCGTTGCCCGTCGACTCCGAGGGCGACGTCGACGACGACATCGGACTGCCCGTGCGGGTCATGGGTCAGGTCGAGGTCGGCGCCGCGGTGGTCGACGATCGTCCGTCCGCGGGTGTAGCGGCCGGTCAGTTCGACCCGGACCGGAAGTGGGACGGTCGTCAGGCCGCCGGGATCGACGGCCGCGCACACAGCGCCGGCATCGCCGATGGTCGCGGCGTCGGAGTCGAACCGACGACACTGGTAGGCGATGAGGTCACCGGCGAGACCCGCCGGCCCGGCCGGGTCGGCGCCGCGGAGCTGCCCCGCCTCCGCGCGGCTGACCACCGGATCGTAGAAGACGTCCAGCCCGTACATCGTCACCGGGATGCCGAGGTCGGCGCACGCGTCCAGGACGATGGCCGCGGCCTCGGGATCGTGGAAGACGTTGAACTCGGCCGACGCGGTCGCATTGCCGCTGACGGCGGCGCCGCCCATGAACAAGACCCGGGCGATCCCCTGGGCGACGCCGGGGTGGGTGCGCAGGAGTAGCGCGATGTTCGTCATCGGCGCGAGCGGGATCAGGGTGACCGGCGCGCCGTCGCGGGCCGCTGCCGACAGCGTGTCCCGCAACAGCTCGACGGCGTGTCGCGGATCGGGCCGCCGGGTCGACCACGTCCGGCCGAGGTCGCCCATCCCGTCCTCGCCGTGGACGTGGCGGGCATCGACCGGGTCCTCGAGGAGGGGGCGGTCGGCGCCGGCCGCGACCGGGACATCGGTGCGGCCGAGGACGTCGAGGACGGTCATCGTGTTGCGGACGACGTCGGCGAGCGAGGCGTTGCCGCCCACGCAGGTCACGGCGCGCAGGTCGACCCCCGGGTGCGATCCGGCGAACAGGATCGCGCAGGCGTCGTCCACCCCCGTGTCGACATCGAGGATCACCGGCAGTGGAGCGGACACGTCGCCACCTTAGGGTGCTTTCGCCCGGATCCCGGGCGTCTATCGTGTGCGCCGTGTCCCGACTCCGCCCGTATGCTGTGACCTCCCTCGCGACCGGTCTCGCCCTCGCGCTGTCCGGGTGCACCCCGGGCGGCACGGACTCGACGACATCGGCGACCCGGGGTAGTTCGACCGGCGCCACAGCCGGCTCGGGCACGGCATCGGGGTCGGGGTCGGCGAGCCCGTCCTCGACCGGCGCCTCGGCGACGGCGGACCCGGCCGCTCGGTGCGTCACGACGTTGCGCGACGCGCTCTCCCCGCACCGCCGGGCCGGCCAGCTCGTCATGGTCGCCGTGACGCCGTCGGAATCGCTGACGACTCTCGGGAACCGGGTGACCCGCGGCGACGTCGGCGGCGTCATCTACCTCGGCGGCTGGTCCGACGCGACGGCGGTCAAAGCGGCCGCGGACACCCTGCAGACCGCGGCGACGGGCGGCGGCATCCGCCTCCTCGTGGCCGCCGACCAGGAGGGCGGACAGGTACAGCAGCTCTCTGGCCAGGGCTTCGGCGACATCCCCTCGGCGACCCAGCAGGGGACGATGACCCCAGCGGCGCTCACCGCGGCGGCCACCGGCTGGGCGCGCGACCTGCGCGCGGTCGGGGTCAACGTCAACCTCGCCCCGGTCGCCGACACGGTCCCGGCGTCGATCGGCACGGCCAACGGGCCGATCGGACACTGGCACCGGGAGTTCGGGGCGACGCCCGACGTGGTCGGGCCGCACGTCGCCGCGTTCATCGCCGGCATGCACGCCGGCGGGGTCGCCGCGACCATCAAGCACTTCCCCGGGATCGGGCGGATCACCGGGAACACCGACACCTCGGCCGTCGGGATCACCGATTCGACCGCATCGGCGACCGACCCGTTCCTCACGCCGTTCGCCGACGGGATCGCCGCGAACACCGACCTCGTCATGGTCTCCTCGGCCCGCTATCCGCGGCTCGACCCGGACAACCAGGCCGTGTTCTCGCCCGCGATCGTCACCGATCTGCTGCGCGGGCGCCTCGGCTATCGCGGGGTCGTCGTCACCGATGACGTCGGCGCCGCGGCCGCGGTGGCCGCGGTGCCGGTCGCGGATCGGGCGACCCGGTTCGTCGCCGCGGGCGGTGACATCGTCCTGACGGCCCGCTCGAGCGACGTCACCCCGATGGTCTCGGCCATCGAGGACCGGGCCGCGTCCGACCCGGCCTTCGCCGCCCAGGTGGACGCCGCCGTCGGTCGCGTGCTGACCCTCAAGACGGCGCGCGGACTGACCTCCTGCTCCGGCTGACGCCGGTTGGCGAGCGGCCCGAGCGGGCCCCTCAGGCCTGGACGAGCGTGACCGGCATCGAGGAGTCGGCGGGCAGGTCGAGGGCGGATCCCGGCGCGCCGCGGGCGGCGAGCCGCGCCCCCAGGGCGGCGACCATCGCTCCGTTGTCGGTGCACAGCCCAGGACGTGGCACCCGCAGCCGTATGCCGTTCGCCTCGCACCGCTCCCGCGCCAACGCCCGCAGGCGCGAGTTGGCGGCGACGCCACCGCCGATCTGCAGGTCCTCCACGCCATGGGCCCGGGCCGCCGCGATCGCCTTGCGGGTGAGCACGTCGACGACCGCCTCCTGGAAGGAGGCCGCCACATCGTGCACCGGAATCGTTCTCCCCGAGGCGCGCTCGGTCTCGACCCAGCGCGCGACCGCGGTCTTCAGGCCGGAGAAGGAGAAGTCGAAGCGGTGTCGCTCGAGGTCACGCCCGGTCGTCAGGCCGCGCGGGAAGTCGATGGTGATCTGCCCGTCAGCCGCCGCGCGGTCGATGTGCGGCCCCCCGGGGAACGGGAGGCCGAGCACGCGGGCGACCTTGTCGAACGCCTCTCCGGCCGCGTCGTCGATGGTCGACCCGAGCGACCGGACGTCGCTGGTCACGTCCGGGACCAGCAGCAGGGAGGAGTGCCCGCCCGAGACCAGCAGGGCGAGCACGGGTTCCGGCAGCGGCCCGTGTTCGAGGATGTCGACGGCGATGTGCGCGGCGAGGTGGTTGACGCCATACAGGGGAATGTCGAGGGCCAGGGCGAGCGCCTTCGCCGCCGCCACCCCGACCATGAGCGTGCCGGCGAGTCCGGGTCCCGCGGTCACGGCGATCGCGTCGAGATCGGTCAGGCGCACGCCGGCGGACGTGCAGGCGCGCTCGAGCGTCGGGATCATCGCCTCGACATGCGCCCGGCTGGCCACCTCGGGGACGACCCCGCCGAACCTCGCGTGCTCCTCGACACTGCTGGCCACCGCGTCGACGAGCAGCGCCTCGCCGCGCACGATGCCCACACCGGTCTCGTCGCACGAGGTCTCGATCCCGAGGACGAGGGGGCTCTCCGGCCGGGTCACGACTCGATCTCCTTCCCGCGCAACAGTTTCCGCAAGACGATGGCGTCGATGTCGCCGGGCTGGTAGTACTTCCGGCGGGTCGCGAGCACGGCGAACCCGTGTCGGTCATAGAGCCGCCGCGCGGGCTCGTTGTCGGCGCGCACCTCGAGGAGCAGGGCCTGGGCTCCGGCCCGCATCGCCCGGTCCTCCAGGTGCCCGAGCAGCCGGTCTCCGAGCCCGGTGCCCCGGGCGCCCGGCACGACGGCGAGGGTCATGACGTCGGCGACGTCCCCGGAGAGGTCGACGCCGGCGTAGCCGGCGACGCCGCCTCCCGCCTCCGCGACGACGTAGTCGCGGCGCGGGCGCTGGGCGAGTTCGGCCCACCAGGTCGGCGCGTTCCAGGCGTCGTCGGCGAAGAGCGCGGCCTCGAGGTCGACGAGCGCATCGATGTCGGTCCACGACATCGGCCGGATCACCGCCGTCATGACGAACGTCCCGGCAGGAGAGTCGATTTCGGTCCCGTCGAGGGGTGGACGTCCGGCCGGCGGAGATAGAGGGGCCGGACCGGCTGGTCCGCCCCGGCGGCGACCCGCCGCTGGGCCACCCGGCCCAGCGCACCGGCGGACACATCGAGCGGCCCGACGCGGTGCGGCAGGTCCACCGGATAGAGCAGCCCGCCGCGCCCCACCGCGGGCAGCGCCCGGACGTCCCCGGGGAGGTCGGCGGGTCGGCATACGGCCGGATCGGTCAACCGCTGCGCGACGCCGTCGGTGACCCGATAGCGCGCCCAGTAGACCTCCCGGCGCCGGGCGTCGGTCGCGACGACGAACTGCGCCACCCCGGCGCCGGTGAACTCCTCGGCGAGCGCGTCGAGGGAGCACACCCCATACACCGGTATGCCGCAGGCGAACCCCAGCGTGGTCGCCGTCACGATCCCGACCCGCAACCCCGTGAACGGTCCCGGACCGATCCCGACGGCGACCGCGCCCACCTCGGACATGGTGATCTCCGCTTCGCGGAGCACGGATTCGATCGTCGGGGCGAGCACCTCGCTGTGCCGGCGGGCGTCGACGACGGCGCGTTCGGCCGCGACCTCGCCGTCGACGAGGACCGCCGCGGTGATCGCCGACGTCGCGGTGTCCAGGGCGAGGAGGACGGCACTCATGCGTCCTCCGCGACCAGGGCGGCGAGCGCGGCCCGCGCCCCGGCGCTCGACCAGCGCGGGCCGACTCCGGTCAACGTCACGCGGCGGGACTCCGTATGGGGGTCGGCCACGAGGCGGATCGCGAGATGGCTCTCGTGGAGGTCTTCGGCGAGGCCCTCGCCCCACTCGACCACGGTCACGGACTCCGCGAGGGATGAGTCGAGGTCCATGTCGTCGAGTTCGGCGATCGACCCGAGACGATACGCGTCGACGTGGACGAGGGCCGGCCCGTCCGTCGGGCTCGGGTGCACCCGCGCGATGACGAACGTCGGCGAGGTCACGGCGCCGCGCACGCCGAGGCCGGCGCCGATGCCCTGGGTCAGCGTCGTCTTCCCCGCGCCCAGGTCGCCGGTGAGGACGAGGAGATCGCCGGCGCGCAGCAGCGTGGCCAGGGCGCGGCCGAGTGCCCGGACGTCGTCGGCCTGGGGAAAGCTCGCCGGTCCGAATGTGGTGGTCATGCCGGCTCCGGCATCGACCCGCGGCGTGCCGGGGGCTCGCGCCGTCGCCGGGTCCCGCGCCGGGCGCGCACCGACTCGACCAGGCCGCGGCGCCGGTCGTCGACGACCTCGGTGACCCCGGCGCGCACGGTGGCGGCCTCGGCCTCGGCGACCCGGTCGATGAGGCCGAGCAGGTGGAGGGTGACCAGGCTGGGGTGTTCGAGCATGACCAGATGCCCCGCGTCGGCGATGAGCAGATGCTCGGCCGCCGGGTTCGCGGCCACCAGCGCGGCGCTGTGATCCGGCGGGGTCAGCACATCGCCCGCGCCGTTGACGACGAGTTCCGGCAGCGCGGCGAAGACGTCGAGGGCGGCGTTCTTGTCGTGCGCCTCGAAGGTCGCCAGGAAGTCCCCGATCACGGCCAGGTCGGTGGCCATGAGCATGTCCGCGCAGTAGCGCACGGTCTCGTCGGACACCGGCGAGGCGAACGAGAATCGTTGGACGAACAGGGATTCGACGTCCCGGCCGATCTCCCGGGTGCGCCGCCACAGGCCGGGCCGGGCGGCGATCCCGGACAGCAGCCGAGGCCCGAGGCGGGTGAGCACGCCGCCGAAGACCCGCCCGATGCCCGCTTGATCGAACAGGACGAATCCGGCCGCGCGATCGCCGCGCTGGATGCCCTGCCCGAACACCAGCGCGAAGTGGTCATCCTCTACTTTTACCAGTCGCT
>JBDIAJ010000137.1:0-10342 GCA_039812345.1 Nostocoides sp.
GTCGGCGTCATCGTCGCCATGGACACCTTCGGCCCCGTCTCCGACAACGCCCAGGGCATCGCCGAGATGTCCGGCGACGTCGACGGCGAGGGCGCCAAGATCCTCACCGAACTCGATGCGGTGGGCAACACCACGAAGGCGATCACCAAGGGCATCGCCATCGCGACCGCCGTCCTCGCCGCGACCGCGCTGTTCGGGTCCTACACCGACGCCTGGCATAGCGAGTTCAATGCCCTGCTGAAGGACGGCAAGCTCAGCAACGTCACCGACGCCGACGGCACCTCCTACCTCACCAATGCCGCGGCCCTGGTCACCTCGCCCAACACCCTGGTCGGGCTCCTCATCGGTGCCGCGGTCGTCTTCCTCTTCTCCGGCCTCGCGATCAACGCGGTCACCCGCGCCGCCGGCGCCATCGTCTTCGAGGTGCGCCGCCAGTTCCGCGAGATCCCCGGAATCATGGAGGGCACCGCCAAGCCTGAGTACGGCCGGGTCGTCGACATCTGCACCCGCGACTCGCTGCGCGAGCTCGCGACCCCCGGTCTGCTCGCCGCGCTCATGCCGGTCGCCGTCGGCTTCGGCCTCGGCATCGGCGCCCTCGCCGGTTATCTCGCCGGCGCGATCGGCACCGGCGCGCTCATGGCCGTCTTCCTCGCCAACGCGGGCGGAGCCTGGGACAACGCCAAGAAGCTCGTCGAGGACGGCCACCACGGCGGCAAGGGCAGCGACGCCCACGCGGCCACCGTCATCGGCGACACCGTCGGCGACCCGTTCAAGGACACCGCCGGCCCGGCCATCAACCCGCTGATCAAGGTCATGAACCTCGTCTCGGTCCTCATCGCCCCGGCCATCGTCACCCTGAGCATCGGGTCGAGCGCCAATGCGGGGGCCCGCTACGGCATCGCCGCCGCCGCGCTCCTGGTCGTCGTCGCGGCGGTCACCGTCTCCAAGCGCCGCTCGATCTCGATCGGCGGCGACGAGGCCGGACAGCAGGGTGCGCTGCACCTGCGGCAGGCCGAGGCCGTCGAGGCCATCGAGGCCCCGGTCACGACCCCCGACGACGTGGTGCCGCCGACCTACACCCGGTAGCCCGGCCTCCCGCGGGAGACCGATCCATTCGCCCGTCCGGCGCGTGAGCGTGCGGAAACACGCATGTCACGCGCCGGCCGGTGCGGCGTAACCTCCTGGTCCTAGATTCGCCATATGACCCAGGCGACAGCGGCCACCGATGGACCCGTCCGGCTCGAACGTCATCTCACCCTCTGGCCGCTCGTGCTCTTCGGGCTCGCCTACATCTCCCCGTTCATCGTCCTGACGACGTTCGGGGTCTTCTCGCAGACGAGCAACGGCACGCTCGCCCTCTCGTATGCCGTCGCCACCGTCGCGATGATCTTCACCGCGCTCAGCTACGGCAAGCTGGCCCATCTCTATCCCGTCTCGGGGTCGGCCTACGCCTATGCGAGCCGGACGATGGATTCCCGGGTCGGGTTCATGGTCGGGTGGGCGACGATGCTCGACTACTTCTTCCTCCCGATGGTGGTCTGGCTCATCGGCACCGCCTATCTCGAGGACCAGTTCCCCAGCGTCCCGGGGGCGCTCTTCCTCATCGCGTTCATCCTCATCACGACGGTGCTCAACATCATCGGGATCAGCCTCGCGAGTCACGTCAACCTCGTCCTCATCGCCTACCAGATGCTCGTCCTCGTCATCTTCGTCGGGCTGGCGCTCTATCGCGTCCTGTCCGGCGCGCGCGGCCACGGGATGACGATCGAGCCGTTCTGGAATGACAGCTCCACGGTGGCCGCGGTCTCCGCGGGGGCGGCCATGACGGCATACAGCTTCATCGGGTTCGACGCGGTGAGCACCTTCGCCGAGGAGACCAAGGACCCCCGCACGACCGTTCCGCGGGCGATCGTGCTCACCGCGGCCCTCGCCGGCGTCATCTTCGTCGCCGTGGCCTATGTGGTGCAGCTGGTCCACCCGGGCGGGAGCTTCGCCAACCCCGACAGTGCCGCCGAGGACATCGCGCGCGAGATCGCCGGCGACTTCTTCGCCGCGCTGTTCCTCGCGACGGTCATCATCGCCCAGCTCACCGCGGGCATTCCGATCCAGGCGGCCGGTGCCCGCCTCATGTACGCGATGGGCCGCGACGGCGCCCTGCCGAAGCGGTTCTTCGGCTACCTCCACCCGACCCGCCACACCCCGGTCTACAACATCCTGCTCACCGGTGCGGTCGGGTTCGTCGCGCTCGCGTTGAGCGTGTCCTCCTCGACCTCGTTCATCAACTTCGGGGCGTTCACGGCCTTCGCGTTCGTCAACATCAGTGTGATCGCCCAGTACCTCCGCGATCGCGGCACGACGTCGCGTCCCGTCCTCGGCTGGGTCATCGCCCCGCTGAGCGGCCTCGGCGTCGTCATCTGGCTGATGACGCACCTGAGCTCGGACGCCCTGACCCTCGGCGGGATCTGGGCGGCGATCGGCTTCGCCTGGCTCGTCTATCTCACCAAGGGCTTCCGGGTCCCCCCGCCGCACATCGAGTTCGAGGAATAGGTGCCCGCGGCCACGGCGCCCCCACGGGCGGCGATGGACCTCGACAATGGGCGGATGAGCCGGGCGAGCGAGCACCAGGGCGGGCCCCGGCTCGTGCGGCTGCCGGTCCCGTCCGCGCCGGTGCGGATCCTGCCCCGCTCGCCGAGCCCGGTCGACCTCGAGGCCGTGGGCCTGGTCTGCGTCGATGGCGTCTGGCGCACGGTCACCGACGTCCTCCGGCGCACCGACACCCGGGCCCTGCTCGTGGTCCGCTCCGGCCGGATCGTCGCCGAGTATGCCGATCCCCCCGGCACCCTCGAGACCCCCCGCCTGCTGATGTCGATCACCAAGTCCGTCGTCGGCTGCGTCGCCGGGGTGCTCATCGCCCGGGGCGTGCTATCGGCGCACGATCGGGTCATCGACCTCGTCCCCGAACTCGCCCGTGGCTACGGGAGCGCCACGGTGCGCGACCTGCTCGACATGCGCACCGGGGTGGACTACGACGAACACGCCGACGTCTCCTCCCGGGCCCGGGTGCTCGGCGAGGTGATGTACCTCCCGGCGACCTCCTGGGCCTCCCCCGAGTCCGCGCGCGCCTACCTGCCCGCCCTCGCGGCCATCCGGCCACCTGGAGGCGCGTTCACCTACCGCTCGGCCGACACCGACGCCCTCGGGTGGGTCCTGGAGCGGGCCACCGACCGACCGCTCGTCGACCTGGTCGCCGACATCGTCCTCGCCGGCCTCGGCCTCGAGGGCGACGCGTGGATGGTCACCGATCAGTGGGGCGACGCCATCGCCTCCGGCGGGCTCATGCTCGCGCCCCGCGATCTCGCCCGGTTCGGCCTCATGCTCGCGTCGGGCGGTGCCGTCGGCCCGCGACAGGTCGTCCCCGTCGCCTTCCTCCAGGACACCCTCCGCGGTGCGCCCGACTCGGTCGCCGCCATGACCGCCGCGCTCGCGAGCCGGGTGAGTCCGCACGAGGCGGCCGGGTCGCGCGGCTTCTATCGCAACCAGTTCTGGGTGCCCGATCGCACCGGGGAGCGCCTCCTGTGCCTGGGCATCCACGGCCAGGCCCTCCTCGTCGACACCGCCCGGGACCTCGTCGCGGTCAAGCTCTCGTGGTGGCCGACCCCTCAGGATCCCGCCCGGTTCACCGACGGCATCGCCGCACTCGACCACCTCGCCGACCACCTCGACGTCCGCCCGCCCCCGACCGGCCCGTTCACCCGCTGACCCACCCCACGACCGCGACGCCACCCCCGCCACCCGAGCACACGGCATACGAAAGGACGCCCCATGACGCAGCCCTCCGAATCCGGCGAGACCTCGTCGAGCGGTTCGGCCCCGAGACACTCCCTGGCCGGGCACGACCTGCGCAACATCTCGGAGATCCGCACCTTCTTCCGGATGAACGAGATCCCGATCTTCTTCGTCGGGGCAACCGCCTTCAACCTCCTGGGGATCAACCGGTTCGTCCGCAACTTCTCCTACGTCCTCTACTACGACTCGTGGGACGGCTTCCATCCGGGGGTCTTCACGCCCCCGGAGATCCCGCACGAGGAGTTCGAGGACGGGGAGGACATCAACAACTACCTCCTGAGCCACCCCGCCACGCGGACGCACATCAACGCCGCCGCGGCCCTGTCGGGTGAACGCCCGAAGATCGCCATGGTGTTCTTCGACGAGGAGACCGAACGGATCTGTGCCGAGAACGGCTGGGACCTGATCCTCCCGTCCTTCGCCCTGCGCAATCGGCTCGACTCCAAGATCGAGACGACGCGTCTCGGCAACGAGGCCGGCGCCCCGTCGGTCCCCAACGTCCTGACGACGATCGACTCGTATGAGGCGTTGCAGCGCGTGTCCGCGGAGGCCGGGCTCGGCGACGACCTCGTCCTCCAACTCGCCTATGGCGACTCCGGCAAGACGACGTTCTTCGTCGCCGGGCGCGAGGACTGGAACAAGGTGGCCACCAAGATCGTCGGCGAACCGGTCAAGGTGATGAAGCGGATCAACAACCGGGCGATCGCCGTCGAGGCGGTCAACACCCGGCACGGGACGATCGTCGGACCGTTCATGACCGACCTGACCGGGTTCCCGGAACTGACCCCCTATCGCGGGGGCTGGTGTGGCAACGACCTGCGTCCGGATGCCCTGACCCGCAGCCAGCGCGAGCGGGCCGTCGAGCACGTCCGCCGGCTCGGCGACCGGCTCCGCGAGGAGGGCTACAAGGGCTACTTCGAGGTCGACGTCCTCGTCGACACCGACACCGACGACGTCTACCTCGGCGAGCTCAATCCCCGTCTCTCCGGTGTCACGTCGATGACCAATGTCACCGCCGGGGCGTATGCCGACGTCCCCCTCTTCCTCTTCCACCTCCTGGAGTATCTCGACGTCGACTACCAGCTCGACGTCGACGAGATCAACCAGCGCTGGCTCGAACTCGCCGCCCTCGACCAGTGGAGCCAGCTGGTGATGAAGACCTCAGACCCGGCGATCCGGCTCATCTCCGCGGCCCCGGCGACGGGCATCTACACCCTCGCCGACGACGGCATCCTCACCTTCCAGCGCCCGGCCCAGGACTGGCACACCCTGGACGAGCCCCACGAGGCATTCTTCCTGCGGGTCTACGGCGCGGGCGACTACCTGTTCAAGGGCGCCGACCTCGGCATCCTCGTGACCAAGAACCGGATGCAGACCGACGACAAACGGCTCACTCCCAAGGGCCTGCTGTTCATCGACGGGATCACCGCGATGTTCGTCGCTGACCCCATCGACGACCTCGCCCCGCCGCCACACAACCTCCTCGCCTACCTGAAATAGACCGATGACGACATGGTCCGGGCCCGGTGGGGGAGCCGGGGATCGCCCCCGCCGGGCCATATCGTCGTCGCACTCGCACAACCTCGGATGACGTTCGCGCGTCCGGAGGGGCACCAGGCGGTGACGAGGCCGCCCGATCCAGGGAGGGGATCACGATGGGACGCATCGTCGTGCTCAGCCGGGCGGGCGAGGCGAGCCTGCCGGCCGCGTCGGTCAAGGCGATCCGGGTCCGGCACGACCTTCGGTTCGTGCGCCGACAGATGCGGCCCTGCGAGGCCGACGCCGCCCGGCTCCTGACGGATGCCGACATCCTCGCCTCGACCAATGTCACCCTCCCGCACCTGAGCGAGCGCCTGCTCGACCGCCTTCCGTCCCTGCGGCACGTCGTCCTCTATGCCACCGGCCACGAACACCTCGACGCCGACCGGCTCGACGCGCGGGGGATCGCCCTGTCCACCCTTCCGCACTATGCGACCAATGCCGTCGCCGAGCACGCGCTCGCCCTGATCTTCGCCTGCGCGACGCGGCTCCACCTCGCCAATGACCGCGCCCGGGGGCACGCGCCTGCGGACGTCTCGCTCCGCGGCGTCGAACTCACCTCGCGCACGCTGGCGGTCATCGGCGTCGGGCGCATCGGGACGCGCCTGGCGGACCTCGCCCGCGGACTCGGGATGGCCGTCCTCGGCGTGGACCGCGACCCGGGCGCGCGGGCCCGGGCGGGGGCGCGCGGCATACGGATGGTCTCCCTGACCGCGGCACTGGCCGACGCCGACGTCGTCGCCGTGACCGCCTCGACGGCACCGGGGGAGTCCCCGATCCTCGGCGGTGACGAGCTCGACTGGCTCGGCCGGGACACCTTCGTCGTCAACGCCGGGCGCCCCGCCCTCGTCGACCGCGCGGCGATCACCAAGGCGCTCGCCGACGGCCGCCTGCGAGGGTATGCCGTGGACGAGGTCTGCTTCGACCCGGCGGACCCGGTCCAGGGCCGCCTGCTCGCCGAGGGCCGGGTGCTCCAGAGCGCCCACAGTGCGTGGTGGCGCGACGAGGTTCTCGCCCGGGGCGCCCAGATGTTCGCCCGCACGATCGCCGCGGCCGCCGACGGCGCGCCGATCAACGTGGTCCCTGCCGCCGGGGCGCTCGTCGGTCAGGCAGGGTAGTTCTCATGAACCCCGCCGTCAGCCGGACCCGGATCCGGCTCGTCGTCCTCCTCATCCTGCTGGCCATCGCCGCCCCCGCCGCGATGGCCGCGGCCCGCTACCCGAAGTACTGGCTGTGGATCGCCCTGGAAGAGACCCCGATGACGTGGGTGCAGACGGTGCTGCTCATGCTCGCGGCCGCGGCCGCCGCTGTGGTCGCCGTCATCGGGCGCCTGCGCTCCTGGTCGTGGGCCGCCCGCTTCCCGTATGCCGCGCTCGCCCTCGGCTTCACCTACCTCGCCCTGGACGACCGCTTCGCCCTCCACGAACGGCTGCGGGACCGCATCCTCGCGCCGCACGATGTCCACATCCCGGGGCTCACCTTCCTCGCTCCCGGGGACATCCAGATGATCCTCATGGGGGTCGTCGGGCTGATCCTCCTGCCCTTCGTGCTGCGCGCCCTCCGCGTCGACAGGCTGGCCATGGTCCTGTTCGTCCTCGCGGCGATCACTGCGGCGATCACGATCGCGATGGACTCGATCGACCCGACGACGATGACGCTCGACGTCGAGCGGCTCGAGCAGACCGCCGAGGAGTGCCTCGAGTTGCTCGCCGATTGCTTCTTCCTCGCCAGCCTGGGCGTCCGCCTGCTCGGGCTTCTCGGCGAGGCCACGTGGACGACGAGCGCGGCCGAACCGGTCCCCGTGACGGCGCCTCCTGCCGACCCGGCCGTCGCCGAGCACACCCTCGCGTATGCCGCGCAGCACTGACCTCGTCGCGGCGCTGCGCGCCGACCTCGCCGCGGCCGACTTCACGGTCGAGCGGCTCCTCGACGTGCTCGGGCCGGTCGCCCACGCCGCCCTCGCGCGCGATCAGGTGCTCCCGACGGAGTTGGCGACCCGCGGACGGCGGGAGCCGGTCGCCGTCCTCGTGCGCCTGTTCACCCTCGGCGACCCGGTCGACGCCGACCTCGTGGACCTCGCCCTGCCCACCCTGACCGCCGACGGCCTGATCCGGCTCGGGCTCGGGCGGTTCGAGGGGGACGCCGTCGTCGCCACCGCCGATGTGCGCCCCTACGGCGACGAGGACCACGCGTGGTGGGTCGCCTCCGACCTGCCCGAGATCGCGACCCGGGCGCCCCTGTCCCCCGATCACGTCCTCGGCGTCGGCGGGGCCTCGACGACGCTCGCCCAGTGGACCCCCCGGGCCTCGGTGGGTCGGGCCCTCGACGTCGGGACCGGGTCGGGCGTCCAGGCCCTCCACCTGAGCACCCACGCTCGGGTCGTCGTCGGCACCGACATCTCCGCGCGGGCACTGGACTTCGCCGCCCTCAACGCCCGTCTCAACGCGGTGACCTGGGACCTGCGCTCGGGGTCGCTCCTCGACCCGGTCGCCGGCGAACGCTTCGATCTCATCGTCAGCAACCCGCCGTTCGTCATCACCCCGCGCGACCGGGGGCTGCCGACCTACGAGTATCGCGACGGCGGCGCCCACGGCGATCACATCGTCGAACACCTCGTCACCCATCTCGGGACCCACCTCGAACCCGGCGGAATCGCCCAACTCCTCGGCAACTGGGAGATCCGGGCCGGCGAGCACTGGAGCGATCGCGTCGGGGCCTGGGCGCGCGCGAGCGGCGTCGACGCGTGGATCGTCCAGCGCGAGGTCCAGGATCCCGCGCAGTATGCCGAGACCTGGGCCCGCGACGGCGGTCACCACGGCGCGACTCCCGAGTTCGCCCGGATGTATGCCGCGTGGCTGGCCGACTTCGCCGCGCGCGGTGTCGAGGCGGTCGGGTTCGGCGTGGTCACCCTCCACCGGCCCCGAACCGACCGGGCACCGTTCGTCGAACTCCAGGACGTCCGCACCCCGGTGAACACGCCGATGGGGCCGGTGATCGCGGCCGGGATCACCGCGCGGGCCTGGCTGGCCGAGCACACCGACGCGGACCTGCTCGCCACCGCGTGGACCGTGGCGCCGGACGTCACCGTCGAGCACCACCTCGTCCCGGGAGAGTCCGACCCGCGGGTGATCCGGCTGGTCCAGGGCGGGGGGCTGCGGCATACGGAGGTCCTCGACACGGCGGCGGCGGCGCTGGTGTCGGTCTGCGACGGCGACCTCGCGGCCGGCACCGCCCTGACGGCGATCGCCGCGCTTCTCGACGAACCCGCCGCGGACCTCACGACAAGGGTGGTGCCGGTCCTGCGACGCTGGGTCGCGGCCGGGGTGGTCGGTTGACGCCTCAGGGGAGCGTGCTCAGCGTGCACTCCATCGACGTCAGGGTCTTGGTGACCCGGTCGAAGGTGACCGGGTTCGACTCCGGGGTGGCCGGCTCGACGACGTGCCCGACGAGGTTGACCTTCGTCGGCCGGTACGCGGCGGACTCGGTGATCGCGCCCTGCGCGTCCCGGGCCAGATCCACCCGGACGATGACCCCCTCCTGCGTCTCGGGGCGCAGGGTCGCATCGACCTGCGGCGACTGGTTGGACAGGAAGTTCCCCAACCCATAGAACACGTACTTCCCGTTGATCCGCTCGCACGGCTGCACGACGTGGACGTGGGTGCCGAGGATGAGGTCGACGTCCGGCGAGGACAGCAGGGCCTTGGCCAACGCCTTCTGATCGTCGGTCGGCTCGGTGACGTACTGCGTGCCCCAGTGGAGGCTGACGACGACGATGTCGGCGCCCGCGGCCCGCGCCTTCGCCGCATCGGCGATGATCCCCGCGGCCTTCGCGACCGGCCACATCGACTTCCCCAGCCACGGCGCCTCCGGGGGGATCGTCGTGTCGGGTCCGAAGTCGTTGTAGGCGGTGTAGGCGTAGGCCAGATGGGCGATGGTCAGCCCGTTGGCGTGGTAGGTCTCGACGCGCTGCGGGTCGCTCGCGCTCGGGCCCGCGCCGGCATACCCGATCCGGGCCTTCTCGAACACCCCGATCGTGTCGCGCAGGCCGGCCAGGCCCTGATCCCAGGTGTGATTGGAGGCGAAGTCGCAGCCCGCCCACCCGGTCTCGCGGACGGCGTCGGCCAGCTCGTGCGGTGTGTTGAAGACGAGGATGCCGGAGCGGGTCAGGTTGGTGTTCGTCGAGGTCAGCGGCGTCTCCATGTGGCAGATCGAGACATCCGGGGCCTCGATGAGCGACTTGACCTTGGCGAACATCGGGGTGAAGTCGTAGTGACCGGGGGTCCCCGCGTCGCGTTCGGCGTCGAGCCGCACGGCGACATGCGTGAGCAGGTCCCCGGTGCCGCCGATGGACACGTGGGCGGTGAGGTCCGGGCTCGACGACGTGCTCGCCGGCGTGGACGACCCCTCCGATGCCGTATGCCGAGTCTCCCCACCGGAGGCACCCGCCCCCGACTGCGCGGTGCCGGACGTCGCCGTGCAGGCACCTGCGGCGAGGATGGTGAGGAGAGCCGCCGCGGCGGGCAGTCGTCGGGACACGCTCGCAGGGTACGTGAGCCGGATCGGAATCCCGGTCAGGACAGGGGTGTCACGGGGCAGTCGTCGAGCAGCTCGCGGAGACCGTGCTCGCGCGGGGGTTGTCGCCGTTGGAGCACACGGCGATCGACATCGCCCTGACCCAGACGGTGCGGGAGAACGATGTGCCGATCCTGCCGATGGTCGTTGATCGCATCCTCGCCCCGAGTGCGGATGCCGACGGCCGGCTGGCCGAGGACGGCCGGCTCGTCGGCCACGCGCTACGTCGTCTCGTCGCTGGCGACCTGGCCGGTCTGTTCGACGGCCCTTCGACGGTTGCGTTCGATCCGTCGTTGCCGATGATTTCCCTCGACCTCTCGCGGGTCACTGAGAACTCGACTCTCATCTCGGTGTTGATGACGTGCTCGTCGGCGTGGATGGAGTC
>JBDIAJ010000138.1:0-10304 GCA_039812345.1 Nostocoides sp.
TGTGAACAGCTCGGCAAGCCTTTTCCTTCTCATTATTGGGGTAATCAGTCTCGTCACGGGGCTCATGCGAAGACACAATACCAACTCGTGATCCGGGAGGAAATCGCGTGCAGGCATTAGGAATCATTCTCGTTCTCTTACTGCTCGCCCTTGTGTTCGTAATGTACATATGGGGTGGCAGGATCTTCAACAGGGTATTCCGGGGTAAGACCCTATCCCAAGGCAAGTTGGAGATGTCGAAGAAGCTCAAGTGGACCACCACGGAGACGATCGAAGACACGGTTGCGCGGATCCGTTCCGACCTGGCCCTGACGGACAAGCCCAAGTTTGCCACGAGCACGTACACACTCAAGGTGAACCGACCCGATGCTCTCGTCATCGCCTATGGGAAACAACTCGGGTCGAGTTTTGAGGTCCAGGTGACCGGGAAGAACACGGCCACAGGCAGCGCGGGGAGGTTCGAGGTGATCGACTACACCCTTGTCGATGGAATGCCGGTCGGCGTGGACAAGGTCGTTGCCTTGCGCGACCGGATCTGTCGGATCGTCGAACAGGCCGAAGCCAAGTCGGGCCCGACGGCGTAGCCGTCATCGGGCCCGCCGAGCGCGCACCACCTCAGTCATTTCTTGACAATAGCCACGTTCCGCGAATCGCGGAATATCTCGACTTCCGAGAAATCCGGCCGGTCCGGCATCAGGCGGAGGCGACCATCCGGGCGACGCCCTCGGCGTCGCGGACCAGCGGGCTCAATCCCGCCGAGGCGGCGACGGCATCGGTTGCGCCGCAGAGGGCGAGCCAGTTGGCGAGGAGCCGGTGGCCGCCCTGGGTGAGGACGCTCTCGGGGTGGAACTGGACGCCGTGGAGCGGGAGGTCGCGGTGGCGGACCGCCATGATGATCCCGGAGTCGGTGTGCCCGTTGGCGATCAGCTCGTCGGGGAGGGTCGCCGGGTCGATGGCGAGGGAGTGATAACGGGTCGCCGTGAACGGTGTCGGCAGCCCGTCGAGGACGCCGGTCCCGTCGTGGTGGACCCGGGAGGTCTTGCCGTGAAGGAGTTCCGGCGCGCGCCCGACGACGCCGCCGCAGACGACGCCGAGGGCCTGATGGCCGAGGCAGACGCCGAGCATCGGCTGGGCGCGCTCGGCGCACGCGGCGATCATCGCCATCGAGACCCCGGCCTCCTCGGGCGTTCCGGGGCCGGGTGAGATGAGGACGCCGTCGTAGCCGATGCCCTCCTCGGGGGTCACCGCGTCGTTGCGGACGACATGCGTCGCCGCGCCGAGCTGCTGGAGGTAGCCGACGATGGTGAAGACGAAGCTGTCGTAGTTGTCGACGACGAGGATCCGGGTCACCACCAGATCGTATGCCGCGCCCGCCTCGCGCCGCGGCGTTCGGTCGCTCGGGTAGCGCCGCTCAGGTGCGGTAGTCGACGCCGATCATCATCCCGGCTTCGCCGTGATAGGCATTGTGGCAGTGGGCCATCCAGCGTCCGGAGTTGTCGGTGTCGAACTCGATGACCCGCCGCTCCATGTGCCGCAGGAGGACGGTGTCCTTGCGCAGCCCGGTGTCGGCGAGCGCGAAGGTGTGCCCGTGCAGGTGGAACGGGTGGGTCATCATCGACATATTGGTCACCTCGAACCGGACCCGCTGGCCGGCGGACACGGTCAGGGGCGTGTTCTGGCCGTATGGCGCGCCGTTGATCCCCCACACATAGGGCACCATCGAGCCCTGGAGGAGGACCGCGTGGGTGTCCTGAGCTGTCGCGCGCGGCAGGCGTGCGGCGTCGGCGGGCGTCAGATCGGCGAGTTGCAGCGGGGTCCCGGACAGCTCCGTCGGTGGCCCCGCCCCGGGGTCGGGGGTGGCGCCGGCCGCGGTGCGGACGACCGCGTGGGCCTGGCCGGACTTGCCCGCCGGTTGGGCGACGAGGGGGAAGGCCCCGTCGCCGAGGGTGACGAGCGCGTCGAACCGCTCGCCCATCCCGAGGGTCACGGCCGACGTCTCCCGGTGCGCGACCGGCCAGCCATCGGTGTGGGTGATGGTGAGTCGATGCCCGCCCAGGGCGATGGTGAAGATGGTGTCCGCGGCCGAGTTGATCACCCGCAGGCGGACCACCTGGCCGGGCCTCGCGGCGAAGGTCGCCGGGTCGGTGGCGGTGCGGCCGTTGACGAGGAAGTACGGATAGGTCACGTCCCCGTCGTCCCCTCCGGTCATGCCGCCCATCCCGCCCATGCCCATCCCCATGCCGCCCATGCCCGAGCCGCTGGCGGTGCCGCCCGCCTTGACGAGGTCGGCGAGCGCCTGGTCGGGGGTGCGCCCGGTCCCGTCCAGCCAGTCATCGAGGACGACCACCCAGTCCGCGTCGTACTTCAGCGGCTCGTGCGGGTCCTCGACGATCAGCGGGGCATAGAGCCCGCGGTCGATCTGGACGCCGACATGCGGGTGGAAGAAGTAGGTCCCGGGGTCCGGCGGGGTGAACGCATAGATGTAGTCGGCGCCGGGCTCGACCGGGTTCTGGGTGATCCCCGGGAGCCCGTCCGCCGGGTTCCGCAGCCGTATGCCGTGCCAGTGGACCGTCGTCTTCGCCGGCAGGCCGTTGTGCAGCCGAACCCGGACGAAGTCCCCCGCGGTCACCCGCAACTCCCTCCCCGGGATCGCGCCGTCGTAGGCCCAGGTGTCCACGGCGACTCCGCCGAGGTCGGCGCGGGTGGGAGCCGGGGTGAGCACCCGCTCGACCACGCGCTGCCCGGGTGAGGGGCTCGCCGGGGGAGACGTGGGGACGGGAGTGGTCGGCATACGCATGCCGGAGGCGGGGGTCGATCCGGTGCACGCCCCGAGGGCGCCGACGCCGCCCAGGCCGGCCACGAGGACGGCCCGGCGGGGGATCGCCGACGTCATGCCGCCAACGATCACACCCCTACCTGGGAGAAGACGCAGGACGCAACGGAAGGGTCCTCGGCGCGCCGAGGACTTTTCGGCATCGGGCGGAACACCCGTGGCCGGTGTGGCGGGTCAGTGCCGGCGCGAGCCGCGGCGGCGGCGGCCGGCGAGCGGCCAGAGTCCGGCCACGGCGAGCCCGAACGTGCCGGCCGCGAGCCCCAGGGCCACCGGCTCGGCGGGGGCCCCCGACGCGGTCACGGCGCCGGGCGGCAGCCGTGGCGGCGACGTCAGCGACGATGTCGTCCCGGTCGGCGTCGTCGGCGCGCTGCTCGAGGATGACGACGTCGAGCTCGACGACGGTGTCGTCGTGATCGTGGTCGTGGTCGTCACCGGATACGGCTTGGCGATGACGAGCGCGACCGTGGACTGCGCCTCGACCTTGCCGGGCAGCGGATCCTGGCGGATCACCGTTCCCTCCGGCTCCGTGCTCAGCTCGGTCGTCCGGGTGACATTGAGATCGAGGCCGCGCAGGAGATTGGTCGCCTCGTCCTCGGACTTGCCCACGACGTCAGGCAGGTCGATCCACCCGCTCGCCACGGTCAGGTCGACCGAGTCCCCCTCGAAGGCGTCGGCGAACGCCGCCGGGTTCGTCGAGATCACCCGGCCGGCCTTCTGGGCGCGGGAGTCCACCTTGATCACCCGACCGACGGACAGGCCGACATCGGCGAGCAACTGCCGCGCGGTCGACTGGCTCTTGCCGGCGAGATTCGGCACCCGGGTCGGCGCCGGCCCCGTCGACACGGTCAGCGTGACGAGGCTCCCCTGGCGCGCCGAGGTGTTCCCGGGCGGATCCTGTTTGATGACGTGGTCGCGCTCCACCTCCCGGCTCGCCTGATAGGTCGGGGCCACGTCGAATCCGGCGAGCGCGATCTTGGCCTTCGCGGTCGCATACGGCAGGTCGAGGACCACGGGCACCTCGACCTTCTTTGGCCGCGAATCGAGGTAGGCCTTCCCGACCACGCCGAGCAGGGCGAGGGCGGCGACGAGCAGGACCCCGACGATCGCCAGGCCGCGGCGGGAGCGGCGCTCGGGCACGGCATACGCATCCCGCACCTCCCACGAGGCCGTATGCCGTTCCCCGCCGTCCCCGACCAGCCCCGACGCCGTCGTCGGTGGCGTGGGCGGGGGCGTCACCGGTGCGGGTGTCTCACCCCGCTCGGCCGCGGCGAGGGCATGCCGCGCCGCCTCACTGACCGGCAGCCCCAGGCGGGTCGCCTGGAGATCGGCCCGGAACGACTCCGCGTCCTGGTAGCGCAGTTCACGGTTCTTGGCCAGGGCGTGGAGGACGACCGCGTCGACGTCGTCGGGGACCGCGGAGTTCAGCGACGACGGGAGCGGCGGTGGCTTGGTGACGTGCTGATAGGTCAGCGACACCGGTTCCCCGACGAAGGGTGTCCGCCCGGTCAGCAGTTCGAACAGCAGGCACCCGGCCGAGTACAGGTCGGAGCGGGCGTCGACGGTCTGGCCCTCGGCCTGTTCGGGCGAGATGTACTGCGCCGTCCCCATGACCGAGGACGTCTGGGTCATCGTCGCCTGCGAGTCGGCGACGGCGCGCGCGATCCCGAAGTCCATGACCTTGACCGACCCGTCGCGGGTGATCATGACGTTGGCCGGCTTGATGTCGCGGTGGACCATCCCGGCCCGGTGGCTGTAGTCGAGCGCCCCGAGGACGCCCTCGGTGATCCGGGCGGCCTCGCTGGGCGGGAGGCTGCCGCGCTCGCGCAGGACCTCCCGCAGGGTCATCCCGTCGACGAACTCCATGACGATGTAGGGGATCGAGACCGACGCCCCGCCGCTCTCGCGCGCCCGCTCCTCGCCGGAGTCATAGACGGCGACGATCGCCGGATGGCTCAACCCGGCGACCGACTGGGCCTCCCGGCGGAACCGGCCGAGGAAGGTGACATCGCGCAGGTGATCGCTGCGGAGGATCTTGATGGCGACGTCCCGCCCGAGGCGGGTGTCGTAGCCGAGGTGGACCTCCGCCATCCCCCCGCGACCGATGAGCTCGCCGACCTCGTAGCGGCCACCGAGCAACTGCGGCACTCGCGTGGTCATGAGTTCAACACCGCCTCCATCACGGCCTTGGCGATCGGTCCGGCGACCGTGCCCCCGGCCGCCTCGCTGCCGGCCTGACCGCCGTCCTCGACGACGACGGCGACCGCGACCTTGGGCGCGCCGGCCGGGGCGAAGCCGGTGAACCACGCGTGCGGCGCGGCCCCCTCTCCATGCTGCGCCGTCCCGGTCTTGCCGGCCACCGCGACCCCCGGAATCTGGGCCGGCGTGCCGGTCCCCGAAGTGACGACCTCGGTCATCATCGCGGTCAGCTGTTCGGCCGTGCCGGGGGAGACCGCGTCGCCGAGATCGCGGGCGTGCGCCGTCTCGATCGTCTGGAGATCGCTGCTGACGACCCGTGCGACGAGATAGGGCTGCATGACTTTGCCTCCGTTGCCGATCGCCGCCGCCACCATCGCCATCTGGAGCGGGGTGGCCTTGACCTCGTACTGCCCGATCGCCGACTGGGCCGTCTGCGGCGCGTCGAGGTGCGCCGGCACCGTGCTCGGGGTGGCCGACATCGGGATGTGCAGCGACTGGCCGAACCCGAACTTCGCCGCCTGCGCGCGCAACGCGTCGGCACCGAGAGTCATCCCCAGGGAGGCGAACGCGGTGTTGCACGAGATGGTCAGCGCGTGCGCGAGGGTGGTCTTGTCGTCGGGCCCGCACGGCTGGTTGTCGTGGTTGGCGAGGGGCGCGGTCACGCCCGGCAACTTCAGTGACGCCGGCCCCGGCACGACGCTGTCCTTGGTGTAGTCACCCGACTCGAGGGCGGCGGCGGCGGTGATGAGCTTGAAGGTCGACCCGGGGGGATAGAGGTTCCCGGCGATGGCGCGGTTGATGAGCGGGTCGCCGTCGGCCTTCAGCAGCGCGGTCCACCGCTTGGCGGCCAGATCCGAGTCGTGCGTGGTCAGCGTGTTGGGGTCGTATGACGGGTGGCTGACCATCGCGAGGATCGCACCGGTGCTCGGGTCGAGGGCGACGACCGCGCCGCGCTGGTCGCCCAGGGCCGTGTCGGCGGCCTCCTGCGCCTTGGGATCGAGGGTCAGTTCGAGGGACGCCCCGGCGGGGCGGCGACCGGTGAGCAGGTCGGAGACTCGGCGATAGAAGAGCTTGTCGCTGCGCCCGGAGAGGAGGTCGTTGTCGGCGGACTCGAGGCCGCGGTCGGGGGGGATGGAGAAGGAGTAGAACCCGGTCACGTGGGCGTAGCGCGGCCCCTGGGCATAGACCCGGGTCCACTTGAACTCATCCGACGCGGGCTTGGACGAGGCGATCGTGTCGCCCGCGACGAGCATCGCCCCACGCTGCTGGGTGTAGTTGAACAGCTGGGTGCGCCGGTTGTCGGGGAGGGCGTTGATGCTCTTGGCGTCGACATACTGGATCCACGTCGACGACAGCAGAAGCGACAGGAAGAGCAGGGCGGCGAGCAGCGACAGGCGGCGGATCGGGGTGTTCATCGGGCCACCACCGGAATGTCCACGGGCACCGGGTCATCGGCGAGGGGTTGTCGGGCCTGGTCGCTGATCCGCAGCAGGAGGGCGACAAGCGTCCAGTTCGCCAGCAGGCTCGACCCGCCCTGGGACAGGAACGGCATGGTCAGCCCGGTGAGGGGGATGACCCGGGTGACGCCGCCGACGACGACGAAGCACTGGAGGGCCATCGAGAACGCCAGGCCGGCGGCGATGAGCTTGCCGAACCCGTCACGCACCCCGATCGCCGTCCGGAAGCCGCGCTCGACGAGGAGGACATAGAGCGCGAGGATCGCCATGAGACCGACCAGCCCGACCTCCTCGCCGAACGAGGCGACGATGAAGTCGGACTCCGCCCACGGCGTCAGGTCGGGGCGGCCCTGGCCGAGCCCGGTGCCGACGAGCCCACCCGCCGCCATCCCCATGATTCCGGTGCCGAGCTGACTGGACACCTTCTCCATGACGGTGTGGTCGAGGGCGTGTTGCCACAGGACGACGCGCTGCTGGACGTGGGTGAACAGGTGGTACGCGGCATACGCCCCGGCGCCGGCCAGGAGCAGACCGATGGCGACCCACGAGGTCCGCTCCGTGGCGACATAGAGCATCGCCACGAACAGCCCGAAGAAGAGCAGCGCCGACCCGAGGTCCTTCTGGGAGGCGAGGACGGCGAGGCTGATCCCCCACATCAGGAGGATCGGGCCGAGGTCGCGCATCCGCGGGAGGGTCAGGCCGAGCACCTTCCGGCCGGCGATCGAGAGGACGTCACGGGTCTGGACGAGATAGCCGGCGAAGAAGATCGCGAGCAGCAGCTTGGCGACCTCGCCGGGCTGGAAGGAGAACGGGCCGATGCCGATCCAGATCCGGGCGCCGTTGATCTCGCGGCCGATCACCGGCAGCCGCGGCAGGAGGAGCAGGACGATCCCGAGTGCCCCGATGAGATAGGTGTAGCGGCGCAGCATCCGATGGTCGCGCAGCCACAGGAGGACGCCGACGGCGAGGACCACGGCGAGGGCGCTCCAGACGAGTTGCTTCTGGGCCATGGTGTGGGAGACGCCGCGGCGGTTGGCGAGGTCGATCCGGTGGATCATCACCAGCCCGAGCCCGTTGAGGAGGGTGGCGATCGGGAGGAGGAGGGGGTCGGCATACGGCGCGGTGAACCGGAGCACGAGATGGAAGCCGACGGCGATCGCGAGCAGGCCTCCCGCCTGGGTGAGGAGGTCGGCCGGGACCGCGCCGCGGGTCGCCCCCTCGACGGTGACATAGGCGAGCGTGACGATGCCGACAGCGAAGATCAGGAGCAGGAGTTCGACATTGCGTCCGCGGCGCGGACGCAGGGAGGTGATCGCGCTCATCGGCTGGTCCCACTCGAACTCGACGGACGACGGCTGGTGGAGGAGGCCGACGACGTCGACGAGGTCGCCTTCGTCGACGACGTGGCACTCGTCGAGGACGAGGACGACGGGTATGCCGTGCCGCCCGACCCGCACGCCTGGTTGCGTGCCCGGGCCTGGACGCAGGCCTGTGCCTGGGCGCGGAGTTCGGCCACCCGGGCGTCGGCGTCGGCGCGGTCGGCGACCGCGACCCGGTTCTCGACGATCGTCTGGGTGTTCTCGGGCAGGTCGGCGACGGCGACATCGGTGACGTCGACCGGGCTGGACAGGGAGATCGGGCCGAGGTCCTCGGCCACGCCGCGGAAGACCGTCACCCGGCCGTCGGAGGCGCCGACGAAAAACTGGCGCTGGGACCAGGCGTATGCGGCATACGATCCGCCGGCGATGACGACGGCGACGGCGGCGACGGCGGCGAGGATCTTGACGAAGCGACCGCGCCGCGTGCTCGGTCGTTCCTCGGCGAGGGCGAGTTTGACTACGGACTCGCGCTCCTCGTCGAGCCCGAGGGCCTGGGAGAGGGCGGCGGCCTTGGCGGCGGGAGTCTCCCGGAGGGCGCGCGTGCCCGCGGGACTCAGGCGGGCGGCGCCGACGATCTGCGGGGAGACGGACGGGAGATCGCCGCGGGTGAGGTCGACGACGTCGGCGACGATGACGGTGACATTGTCGGGGGCACCGGCCCGCAGGGCGAGGCCGACGAGGGTGTCGGCCGCCTCGTCGGGGGTGCCGGTGGCGAGGATCTCCCCGATCGTCTCGTCGGCGACGAATCCGGACAGGCCGTCGGAGCAGACGAGGAAACGGTCACCGGACACGGCCTCCCGGGCACCGATGTCGGGCACGTCGCGGGGTGCGCCGGTCAGCACCCGCGTCACCAGCGAGCGCTGCGGGTGGGTGCTCGCCTGCTCGGGGGTGATCCGGCCCTGGTCGATGAGGGTCTGGACGAACGAGTGGTCGGTCGTCATCCGGCCGAGGGTGCCGTCGCGCCAGAGGTAGGCGCGGGAATCGCCGATGTGGGCGACGAGGAGCTTGTTGCGGGAGCGCAGGAGCGCGGTGACGGTCGTTCCCATGCCGGCGAGTTCCGGGCGCTCGCCGGTGATCCGTCCGAGCTCGCGGTTGGCGGTGGCGATGGCGGCCGCGAGCTCGTCCGCCGAATCGCCGCCGCCGGGGGCGTCGGCGTCGAGTTCGACGAGGTGTCCGATGACGGTGGAACTGGCGATGTCGCCGCCCGCGTGACCACCCATCCCGTCGGCGACGACGATCAGGTGCGGCCCGGCATACCCCGAGTCCTGGTTCTCGGAGCGGACGAGGCCGACGTCGGAGCGGGCGGCGTAGCGGAAGGCGATGGGCACGGGCTACTTCTGCAGTTCGATGGTCGTGCGGCCGATGCGGACCTCGTTGCCGGGGGCGATCCCGATCAACTCGTCGACCCGCTGGCCGTCGACGAAGGTGCCATTGGTCGAGCCGAGGTCCTCCACGGCCCACCCGTCGGCGGTCCGCACGAGCGCGGCGTGGCGGCCGGAGGCGAAGTCGTCGTCGAGCACGAGGAGGCATTCGGGGTTGCGCCCGATGAGGATGTCGGTGTCGCCGAGGGGGATCCGGGTGCCTTCGAGGGGGCCGGAGGTGACGACGAGATTGCGCGGTCCGGTGGAACCGGAGCGGCGCTCGCGCCGGGTTGTGGCCGGGTCGGCCGGCGTGGTGGCGGGGCGTGGGGCGGAGGACCGGGTCGTGATCCGGTTGACGACCCGGGTGCCATAGAGGTCGCCCCGCAGCACCCCCGCGAGGCTGAACACGAACAACCAGAGGAGGACCAACAGGCCGAGGCGCAGGATGGTCAGGGTGAGTTCGCTCATCGGCGGCCGGTCACTTCCGTCCGGCGTGGAAGACGATCTCGGTCTGGCCGAGGCGGATCCGGTCGCCGGCCTGGAGGCGAGCGCTGGTGACCCGCTCGCCGTTGACCCAGGTCCCGTTCATCGACCCGAGGTCGCGGATGTTGGCGACCAGGTGGGGTCCGTCGCTGGTCACGCGGACCTCGCTGTGTCGTCGGCTGACATTGGCGTCAGGGACGACGATCTGGGCGACGGTGTCGCGTCCGAGGACGGTCAGGGCATGGACGAGGGGGTAGCGGTCGCCGCCGATCTCGAGCCAGGGCCGGTCGGTCGCGCGGACGCGGCGGGCCGGGGTGGGTTCGCGGCGGGTCGAGGTGCGCGGTGCCGGCCCGGGATCGCCGGGGGCGGCGTCCCGGGCAGCGGGGGCGCGCGGGGAGGGAGGTTGGGGTTCGCGACCGTGGCCGTGGGGGCCTGAGGATCGGGGTCCGCGGGCCTGGGGGTCCTCGGTGGGTCGCGGGCGGGACGACGCGGCGTCGGCGGCGCCGTCGCCGCCGTGGCCGGGGTCGCGGTCGCGGTCGCGGTCGTCGGGAACGTGCGGGTCCGCTGTCGGGTCGTCGCGGGCCTCGCCGGGGGC
>JBDIAJ010000139.1:0-10191 GCA_039812345.1 Nostocoides sp.
TCCGAACCCGGAAGCTAAGCCCTTCAGCGCCGATGGTACTGCACTGGTGACGGTGTGGGAGAGTAGGACGCAGCCGAACATACTTTCAAGGACGCCCTCCCGAGGAGACTCGGTCGAGGGCGTTCTTGTATTTTGGTGTCGAAGACGTGATGAAAGGTCGGGGCCGATGGCGGACGAGCAGGCTCGTGGGGGTGGACCCCGCCGTGAGGGGCCGCGGGGTGCGGGATCCCCGCGCCCGGGTCAGCGTGCCGGTGGTGCCGGTCGCTCTGGTCGTCCTGGGCGTTCCGGGGATGCGGGGCGCACCCGAGGTGCCGAGCGATGGGGTGCGGGCACCGGGCGAGACGGCCAGGGGGCCGACGTCCGCCGCGACGGGATCGACGCGAGACGCAATCCGCGGGCCGTCGGCCCGCGACGGGCCGAGGCGGAGGGTCGCCGGCCCGAGCCGGCGATCCTGGAGGGCATCACCGGGCGGGAGCTCGATCGCGCTGTGCGGCAACAGCTTCGGACGCTGTCGAAGGAGAATGCCGACGGGGTCGCACAGCATCTGGTGATGATCACCATACGGCTGGAGGAAGAGGATCTGCCGGCCGCCACCGCGCATGCGGAGACCGCGGTCCGGCGGGGCGGTCGGGTGCCCGCGGTCCGCGAGGCGATGGGGATGGTCCTGTATCGAACCGGCGACTGGGCTCGGGCCCTGTCGGAGTTCCGCACCGCCCGTCGGTTGAGTGGGTCGCCACACCTGCTGCCGCTCATGGTCGACTGCGAACGGGCCCTCGGGCGACTCGACCGGGCCCTGGAACTCGCGCAGAGTCCCGATCGGGCCGCGCTGACCACTGCGGAGAAGGTGGAACTCGCCATCGTCGTCTCCGGCATCCGACGTGATCTCGGTCAGGTCGACGCCGCGGTGCTCGGGCTCGAGCCGCTCCTGCCCGCCGCTGCGGCCTCTTCCTCGGCCCGCCTCTACTACGCCTATGCCGATGCCCTCCTCGCCCGCGGGGACACGACCGCGGCCCGGGACTGGTTCGTCAAGGCGATGGAGGCCGACACCGATCTGACGACCGATGCCGGGGAGCGCGTCGACGAGCTGGACGGTGTCGTGTTCGCCGACTCCTGGGATGCGGACGTGTGGGGGGATCCCGATGAGGTCCCGGAAGCCGCCCCGGATTCCGCACCCGGCGCCGAAGACGAGCCCCGACCCGGGGCAGAGGCGGTCCCGTCCCCATGACGAGCCACGACGCGACTCTGCTGGAACGCTATCGGGCCCTCGTGTGCGACCTCGACGGCGTCGTCTATCGGGGGCACGACGCCGTCGACCACGCCGTCGACGCCCTGACCGGCGCGGGTGTCCCGGTGATCTATGCGACCAACAACGCCTCGCGGACGCCGGAGGAGGTGGCCGCCCACCTGCGCGATCTCGGGCTGCCGGTGACGGCGCCCTTCGTCGTCAACAGCTCGATGGCCGGGGCCGCGGAGGTCGCTCGACGCTTCCCCGCCGGCTCGGCGGTGCTCGCCGTCGGCGGCGACGGCGTCGCGGTGGCCCTGCGGGACGCCGGCCTGCGGCCCGTCGGCCACGCAGGCGAACCGGTCGTCGCCGTCCTGCAGGGTTACGGCCCAGCGGTGTGCGCCGCGGACCTGGCGGAAGCGGCATACGCGATCCAGGGAGGTGCCCTCTGGGTGGCGACCAATGACGATCTCACCCTGCCGACCGACCGCGGGATCGCCCCCGGCAACGGCGCCCTCGTCGCCGCGGTCGCCCTGGCGACCGGGACCCGTCCCCTCGTCATGGGCAAACCCCAACCACCGCTGTATCTCATGGCGAGCGAGCGGCTCGGGTTGTCCGCGAGGGAGGTGCTCGGGATCGGTGACCGGCTCGAGACCGACGTCGAGGGCGCCACGGCGGCCGGGATGGACTGCGTCCTCGTGCTCACCGGAGTCCACGGCGTCCGCGACGCCGCACTCGCCCCGCCCCGGCAACGACCGCGCTACGTCCTCGCGGATCTGCGCGGGCTGTCCCGGCCGTATGCCGAGCCCACCGCCACGTCGGAGGGTTTCCGCTGCGGGGCGGTCATCGTCGAGGTCGACGGTGACCGGCTGCGGGTCGAGTCACCGGCCGCGCCGGGTGATTCCCTGGATCCGGCCCGGGCCGCCCTGGCGGCGATCTGGGCGGCGGCCGACGGGGGCGCCGCTGGGGACGTTGTCGCCCGGCTCGCCGGCCAGATCCCGGCGCCCGATAGCCTGAACCCCTGACGACGACCCACTTGCAGGAGCTCCCGTGTTCGACAGCCTGATCCGCACCGCCCTGACGACGACGCTCTCGACGACGGAGTTGGTGCTCACCCGCTCGCTCGAGGTGGTCCAGATGGTCAACCGGGCATTGGGTACGCCGGTCGGGCATGAGCACGAGGAGCATCGCGCGCTCACCCGCGACAGCGTGGTCCGGCGCGAGCCGTCCTGGCGGCCACCCGAGCTCGGCGACCTCGACACGACCGCGGCGGCGCTCGCCAACCGGACGCGCAGCGGGCCGGCCGTCACGTCCACCGGGTCCGTCCGCCCGCCACGAGCGGCCATGCGGCGACCGGCCGCGCCGACGGCCCGGACCGCCCCCGCGGGCACTGGCGCCACCACGACGAGTGACCAGCCCCCGGTGTCGAGCCCGGCACCGGCCAAGACCACCAAGGCGACGGCCCGCAAGCGCGCCGCGAAGAAGCCGGCCGCCCCCGACGGGGGCGAGGAGTGAGCGACCGCGACACCGATGCCCAGGACGACCCCGGGGGCGTGACCACGGGTGACCTCGTCATCGATGCCGCCCTGGCGAGCCTGGCGGAGGCGTCGGACGCCGACCTGGACGCCGTCTTCACCGCTGGAGAGGCGCTCCACCGCACGCTGACCGCGCGGCTCGCGGACATCGGGAACTGATCCCGGGGTGCCCGCGCGCCTGGACGCCGAGCTCGTGCGGCGCGGCCTGGCCCGCTCGCGCGCGGTCGCCCGGGAGTTGATCGCCGGCGGCCGTGTCCAGGTGGAGGGCCGGATCGTCACCCGCTCGTCCACCCCGGTGGAGGCGGGCGCGGGCGTGTGGGTGCGGCATACGGACGGCAGCCGGTGGGTCGGGCGGGGGGCCGAGAAGCTGCTCGCCGCGCTCGCGGCCTTCGGGCCGGCCGGGTTGACCGTCCAGGGGCGCCGGGCCGTCGACGTCGGCGCCAGCACGGGCGGATTCACCCAGGTGCTCCTCGCCCACGGCGTGAGCGCGGTCGCCGCGGTCGACGTCGGTCACGGCCAGCTCGCCACCGCGGTCGCCGACGACCCGCGGGTGCGCGACCACTCGGGCCTGTCGGTGCGCGGGCTCGATCCGGCGACGATCGGCGGCCCCGCCGACCTCGTCGTCGCCGATCTCAGCTTCATCTCGTTGACCGCCGTGATGAGCGATCTCGCGCGCCTGTGCGTTGCCGACGGCGACCTCGTCCTCCTCGTCAAACCGCAGTTCGAGGTCGGCCGCGAGCGGCTCGGCAAGGGCGGCGTCGTGCGGTCGCCGGCGCTGCGCGCCGAGGCCGTCCGCGTCGTCGCGGCCGCGGCGGAGGAGGCGAGGCTGCGGCCGTTCGGGCTGATCCGCAGCCCACTGACCGGCGGTCACGGCAATGTGGAGTACCTCCTGTGGCTGCGTGCGACCCCGGCGGGGGAGGATGTCGGTATGCCGTGGCACGCTCTGGTGGAGCACGCCCAGATCCTCGCCCAACAGGAGTCCGAATGACCACCTCGTCGCGCCGCGTGCTGCTGTTGCTGCACCCTCGGCGGGCCGAGGCCGCCCTGCTCGCCCACGTGGTCGCCGGCATGCTCGGCCGGGCGGGCGTCGACGTCGTCCTCGACGAGGAGGGGATCGCCAGCCTCGGCGGCGACCTCCCGCCCGGCGCGCGGCCCGCCGACCCGGCCGATCCCGCCCGGGACTGCGAACTCGTTCTGGTCCTCGGGGGCGACGGGACCATCCTGCGCGGCGCCCAGGTCTCCCGCGGCTCCGGCGTCCCGCTGCTCGGGGTCAACCTCGGGCACGTGGGCTTCCTCGCCGAGTCGGAGAAGGAGGAGACCCGGGCGACCGTCGAGCGGATCCTCGATCGCGACTACCACGTCGAGGACCGGATGACGCTCGACGTGCGCGGCCACGTCGACGGACAGCAGCTCTGTGCGACCTGGGCACTCAACGAGGCCACGGTGGAGAAGGCGGCGCGCGAGCGGATGCTCGAACTCACCGCCGAGATCGACGGTCGGCCCCTGTCGACGTGGGGATGCGACGGCGTCGTCATCGCCACCCCGACCGGGTCGACGGCCTATGCCTTCTCCGCCGGCGGGCCGATCGTCTGGCCCGACCTCGAGGCCATCCTCCTGGTCCCGATCAGCGCGCACGCGCTGTTCGCCCGGCCGATCGTCCTCGGCCCCGACTCCCATCTCGCCGTCGACATCGTCGCCGAGACCGAGGGGTCGGGGGTGTTGTGGTGCGACGGGCGACGGGCCTTCGACCTGCCGCCCGGGGCCCGGATCGAGGTGTGCCGCTCGACGATGCCGGTCCGGCTCGCCCGGCTCAGCGCCGACCCGTTCACCGACCGGCTGGTGGAGAAGTTCCATCTGTCCGTGCACGGGTGGCGCGGCGCCGCCCGCCAACGGGCGAGCGGATCCTGACCATGCTCACGGAGCTGCGCATCCGCGCGCTGGGGGTGATCGACGAGGCGGAGATCGAGTTCGGGCCCGGGCTCAATGTCGTGACCGGAGAGACGGGCGCCGGCAAGACGATGGTCGTCCAGAGCCTCGGTCTCCTCTTCGGCGCCCGCGCCGACCCGGGGCTGGTGCGGGCCGGGTCCGGCCAGGCCAGCGTCGAGGGGGTGATCGCCGAGGACCCCGGCCACCGGGCGTTCGAGCGGGCCCGCGAGGCCGGCGCGAGCGTCGAGGACGACCTCCTCCTCGTCCGCGTGGTCGGTGCCCAGGGTCGTTCGCGGGCCATCGCCGGGGGGCGGACGGTGCCCGCCGGGATCCTCGCCGAGCTGGCCGAGGACCTCGTCGTCGTCCACGGCCAGTCCGATCAGTGGCGGCTGCGCGCGGCGGAAGACCAACGGGCGCTGCTCGACGCCTTCGGCGCGCCGGAGGTGACCGACGCGCTGGGGGGCTACCAGGCGGCATACGACCGATGGCGCTCCGCCCGGGACGACTGCGTCCGGCTCGAGGACCTGACCCGCTCGCGGGCCGCCGACGTCGGCGCGCTGCGCGCGGGGGTCGAGCGGATCGAGGCCGTCGACCCGCAGCCGGGGGAGGAGGCGGCCCTCCGCGCGGAGGACGACCGCCTCGGCCATGCCGAGAGCCTGCGGACCGCCGCCTGGAGCGCCGCCGCCGCGATCGTCGGAGACGACACCGGCGAGACGCCCGACGCCGGCGCTCTACTCGGGGTCGCCCGGTCCGCGCTCCTCGCCCAGGCCGAGCACGATCCCGAGCTCGCCGCCCTCGCCTCGCGGCTGGAGGACGTCGCCGCCCTGCTCTCCGACCTCGGCCGCGACCTCTCGGCGTATGCCGCGGGGATCGACGTCGACGGCGCCCGACTGGAGGCGATCCAGGAGCGGCGCGCCCGGCTGCGCGGGGTGACCCGCGACTTCGGCGGCGACGTCGAGGCGACCCTCGCCTGGCTCGCCGACGCGAGCACCCGGATCCTCGCCATCGACACCGCGGGCGATGACCTCGCCGCGGCCCGGGCCGCCGAGGCGCGGCTGCGCGGGGAGGTCGCCGCGCTCGCCCGGGTCCTCACCGATGCCCGGCGTGCGGCCGCGGCCGATCTCGGCCGGGAGGTGACGGCGGAGCTCGCCCATCTCGCCATGGCCTCGGCGGAGGTGTCCGTCGACGTCCGTGCGCGCCCCGACTCGGACGGACTGGTGCGGCCGGGTGACGAGGAGCCGGTCCGAGCCGGCCGCAGCGGCTGCGACGAGATCGAGTTCCGCTTCCGCAGCGCCCCCGACCTGCCCGAACGACCGATCACCAAGGCGGCCTCCGGCGGCGAGCTGTCCCGGGTCATGCTCGCGGTCGAGGTCGCGCTGGGGGAGCGAGTGGCGAGTGTCCCGACCTATGTCTTCGACGAGGTCGATGCCGGGGTCGGCGGATCCGCCGCCCTCGACATCGGGGCCCGGCTCGCCCGCCTCGCCCGCGGCGCCCAGGTGATCGTCGTCACCCACCTTCCACAGGTCGCCGCCTTCGCCGACCGGCATCTCCTGGTCACCAAGTCGAGCGACGGGCCGGTGACGGCGAGCGGCATCCGACTGCTCGTCGGCGCCGACCGGGATGCCGAACTCGCCCGGATGATGGCGGGCACCGATTCGCCGACCGCCCGGTCCCACGCCGCCGAGCTTCGCGAACACGCCGAGTCCGTCACCGCGGGTGCCGACGCGGCCGGCGTGAAACGATGACGGCGATGAGGACCCGCCTGATTCCCCGCTCGTCCGGACCGCCGCCGCCCGGCGCGACGGGACGAGTCCGGGTCGACCGGCGGACCAAGAACCTCACCAAACGGCTGCGGCCCGGGGAGGTCGCGGTCATCGACCACGACGACCTCGACCGGGTCAGTGCCGAGGCGCTGGTCGCCTGTCGGCCCAGCCTCGTCGTCAACGCGGGCCGGTCGATCACGGGCCGCTATCCCAATGTCGGACCCGAGATCCTCCTCGAGGCGGGCATTCCCGTGCTCGACGACGTCGGTGCGGCGATCATGGACCGGCTCGCCGAGGACGACTGGGTCGAGGTCGTCGGCGATGTCGTGCGCCGCGACGGTGCCGACATCGCCACCGGCCGCCTCCTGACCCTCGACGGTGTCCGCGACGAGATGGCCGTCGCCCGCGAGGGGCTGTCCACGCAACTCGAGGCGTTCGCCCGCAACACGATGGAGTACCTCGTCCGTGAGAAGGATCTCCTCCTCGACGGGGTGGGGGTGCCCGACATCACCACCGAACTCGACGGGCGGCACGCGCTGATCGTCGTCCGGGGCTATCACTACAAGGAGGACCTGCAGGCGCTGCAGCACTACATCCGGGAGTTCAAGCCCGTGCTCATCGGCGTGGACGGCGGCGCGGACGCGCTCCTGCAGGCCGGGCACCGGCCGCATCTCATCGTCGGGGACATGGACTCGGTCTCCGATGCCGCCCTCGCGAGCGGCGCCGAGATCGTGGTCCACGCCTACCGCGACGGGCGGGCGCCGGGGGTCGAGCGGGTGCAGAACCTCGGCATACGGCCGGTGGTGTTCCCCGCCACCGGCACCAGCGAGGACGTCGCGATGCTCCTCGCCGACGACAAGGGGGCCAGCCTCATCGTCGCCGTGGGGACGCACGCGACGCTGGTCGAGTTCCTCGACAAGGGCCGCAAGGGGATGGCGAGCACCTTCCTGACCCGACTGCGAGTCGGTTCCAAACTCATCGACGCCAAGGGCGTCTCGCGGCTGTATCGGACCCGGATCTCCGTCGCGTCGATCCTCGCGATGCTGTTGGTCCCCCTGCTCGTCCTCGGCATCGCCCTCTCGGCGACGCCCGGCGGCGCGGTCATCCTCAATCTGCTCGGCGCCCGCTGGGACGACCTCTGGGCCACGATCGTGGGAGTGTTCACGTGATCGACTTCCGCTACCACCTCGTCTCGCTGGCCTCGGTGCTGATCGCGCTCGCGGTCGGGATCGTCCTCGGTGCCGGCCCGCTCAACAGCGGCATCCTCGAGTCGGTCAACAGCGAGGTCAAGACGCTCCGGCAGGACAAGACCGACCTGCGGGCCCAACTCGACGCGGCGACCAAATCGGTCGGGGTGCACCAGTCGTTCGAGTCCTCCCGGCTTCCGGCCATGGTGGCCGCGCGACTGTCGGGGCGCACCGTCGTCCTGGTCACCCTCCCCGGCGCCCCGACCGGTGTCGTGTCCACCACGGAGGACACGCTCGCCGCCGCCGGTGCGGTCGTCTCCGGGCGGATCGCCGTCACCTCCGCGTATGTCGATCCCGCCCCGTCCGCGGTCGCCGCGCGCACCGCTCTGGCCACGCAGGTCGACACCGTCCTCGCCATGCCGGCCGGCTCCGCCCCGGCCGGGACCCTCGACGCCGCGGTCGCCGCGTGCCTCGCCGACCGGACGATCACCGGCAGCGACGGGGTGACCTTCGAACCCACCGCGCAGGCGCGGACGCAGGCGTGGCAGTTGCTGCGGGACGCGGGGCTGGTCGACCGCTCGCTGCCGGAGCAGGTCGCGACCGCGGCCGTCGTCGTCGGCGGCCCGGCGGTCGACGCGAGCACCGACGCCGGCGCCGCGGCCGACGCCTTCGCCGGGCTCGCCGGGGCCCTCGACTCCCGCGCCGACGGCGCGGTCCTCGCCGAGGACCTCACCGCCGGCGACACCGCGGTCGTCTCGCCGGTGGCCAGCGCCCGGAGCGACTCCTCGCTGCGCCGCAGCGTCTCGACGGTCGACGACGCGGGAACGACCATCGGCCAGGTCAGCATCGTCGACGCGCTCGCCGAACAGCTCGCCGGGAAGGTGGGTCAGTACG
This sequence comes from Nostocoides sp., assembly GCA_039812345.1. GTDB lineage: Bacteria > Actinomycetota > Actinomycetes > Actinomycetales > Dermatophilaceae > Nostocoides_A. Next base: position 8,528 of record JBDIAJ010000139.1, read on the forward strand.
GCAACCTCGCCGGGGCGACCCGCCCCTATCCCGTGGGCAGCTGACCGGTGGGTCTCTCGCCGGTCCGGTTCGCGGCGGCGACCGCGGGCGCGGCCCTGGCGACCTGGGCGGCGTCCGCGGTGCTGACGGCCCGCCCACCCGGGGGCCGGGAGCGCTGGATCCGAACCAATCACGCGGGTCGCACGGTGTCGCTGCTCGAGGGACCCGCGGCGATCGGCGGCGGTGGGCTGGGCGCCCTGATCGGTGGGCTCGCGCTGGGGGCCGATCCGGTGCCGGCGCTGACGGCGGTGGCCGGGCCGGGCGCCGCGGGGTTGGTCGACGATCTCGTCGGCGACTCGACGAGCAAGGGGCTGCGGGGGCACCTCGGTGCCCTCCGCGACGGCCGGCTGACGACCGGGGTCGTCAAGATCGGCGTCCTCGGCGTGAGCGGCGTCGTGGCGGCGGACCGGATGCGGCCACCGGGCGTGACCGGGCTCGGCCGGGTCGCCGGCGCGCTGCTCGGTGGGGGGGTGGTGGCCGGGAGCGCCAATCTCGCCAACCTGCTCGACCTGCGACCCGGCCGGACGCTCAAGGCGGCGGGAATCGCGGGGGTGCTGCTCGGCATACGGCCCGGGCGGACGCTGCCCGCCGCGGCGGCCCTCGGGGTGAGCGGCGCGCTCATCCGGGAGGACCTCGCGGGCCGGACCATGCTCGGAGACGGCGGCGCCAACCCCATCGGCGCCCTCGTCGGCACGGCGATCGTCGCCCAGACGGGGGTGCCCGGGCGGGTCGTCGTCCTCGCCACGCTGGTCGGGCTCACCCTCGCGTCCGAGAGGGTGAGCTTCAGCCGAGTGATCGCGGCGACCCCCGGGCTGCGCGACCTCGATGCGTGGGGGCGCGAGTGAGCGGCGGCGACGTCGCCGGGCACGCCCGGACCATCGCCGTCCTCACCGCCGCGAGCCGGGTCGCCGGCTTCGCCCGCACGCTCGTCTTCGCCGGGACGGTCGGGGCGACGGCCGTCGGGTCGATCTATCAGAGCACCAACACGGTGCCCAATGTCGTCTATGAGGTCGCGGCCGGGGGGGTGCTCGCCGCGGCGACCGTGCCCCTGCTCGCCGGGCGCGCCGCCGACGGCGACCTGGAGGGCGCGGGGGTGATCACGTCCGCCCTGGTGACCTGGGCGTTCGTCATCCTCGCGCCGCTGTCCGGTCTGGTCCTCCTGCTCGCTCGGCCGCTGTCCCGGGCCCTCCTCGACCCGGCCGCCCTCGGCGGGGACGCGATCGACCGTGGCGCGCTCATGCTCGCCGTGTTCGCCCCGCAGATCGTCCTCTATGGTGCCGGGATCGTCCTTTCCGGCGTCCTCCAGGCGCACCGACGGTTCGCCGCCGCCGCGGCCGCCCCGCTCGTGTCGAGCGTCGTCGTGATCGCGACGTATGCCGCATACGGCCTCCTCGTCGCCGACCCCGCCGCGCCGTCGCGCGGGGCGCTCGGGCTGCTCGCGTGGGGGACGACCGCGGGCGTGGTCGCGCTGGTCGCGACCCTGCTGCCGTCGCTGCGCCGCGTCGGGCTGACCCTGCGCCCACGGCTCGCCTTCCCGCCGGGCGTGGCGCGGCGGGCCGCGCACCTCGCGGGCGCGGGCGTCATCGCGCTCGTCGCCGAGCAGGCGGCCGTCCTCGCGGTCGTGT
>JBDIAJ010000140.1:0-10127 GCA_039812345.1 Nostocoides sp.
AGAACTTCACTTGCGCCGAGTCAATGCGAGGGCGAACCCGATGCCGGCCGACCGGGGGGTGCATGCTCGGACTCCAACAGTCCTGACTTGACCGATAGGTCATTCAGTTCTGCAGACCGGGGATGCCGTCGATGGGATCGTCTGCGTGATCGCCGGCCTTCCCCCCGTAAATGTTGCAGTAGGCGACGATCTGGGTTGCCGCGATCATCCGGTTGGTCTCGTTGTCCTTGCGGTTGTGCTTGCTGAGAATGTTCGTGATCGCCTTGCCCTGGGCATCCGACAAGTTGCTCATCAGGCCGGTGTCGGGACTCATCGCGGCATACTCCGAACAGGTCGGCACCGAGGCCATCCCCATCGCGGAGCAGGCCGACAAGCCCGCGGCCACGACCACTGCGATGCCGACCCGGACGGCCGAGCCGCGCAGGCTGAACCACCCGCAGTGCGTCAGGCGAGCGAGACCAGGTCGAGGTAGTCGGGTCCCCAGTAGTCCTCGACCCCGTCGGGCAGCAGCAGCACCCGTTCGGGCCGGAGGGCGCGGACGGCGCCCTCGTCGTGCGTCACCAGGACCACCGCACCCTTGTAGGTCGACAACGCCCCGAGGATCTCCTCGCGCGAGGCCGGGTCGAGGTTGTTGGTCGGTTCGTCGAGCAGCAGCACGTTGGCGGAGGAGACGACGAGCAGCGCGAGCGAGAGCCGGGTCTTCTCCCCGCCCGACAGCACGCGCGCGGGTTTGTCGACGTCGTCCCCGACGAACAGGAACGATCCGAGCACCTTGCGCACGTCGGTCTCCCCCAGGTCCGGGGCGGCCGACTTCATGTTGTCCAGGACGCTCCGATCGAGGTCGAGGTTCTCGTGCTCCTGGGCGTAATAGCCGAGCTTGAGACCGTGCCCGGGCTCGACTTGCCCGGTGTCCGGCGGGTCGATGCCGGCGAGGATGCGCAGCAGCGTCGTCTTCCCGGCGCCGTTGAGCCCGAGAACGACGACCTTGGCACCGCGGTCGACCGCGAGATCGACATCGGTGAACACCTCGGTCGATCCGTATGAGCGTGACAGGCCGCTCGCCCGCAGCGGTGTCCGCCCGCTTGGCGACGGATCCGGGAAGCGCAGCTTGGCGACGCGGTCATGCTGCCGCTCTCCCTCCACGCTCGCCATCAGTCGCTCGGCGCGGCGCATCATGTTCTGCGCCGCAACCGCCTTGGTCGCCTTGGCGCGCATCTTCTCGGCCTGCTCCAGGAGCGCGGAGGCGCGCTTGTGCGCGTTGGCGAACTCCCGCTTGCGGCGGCGCTCGTCGGTCTCCCGCTGCTCGAGATAGGTCTTCCAGCCGACGTTATAGACGTCGATGACGGCCCGGTTCGCGTCGAGATGGAACACCCGGTTGACGACGACCCCGAGGAGATCGACATCGTGCGAGATCACGACGAGCCCACCCGGGTAGGCCTTGAGGTGATCACGCAACCAGATGATCGAGTCGGCGTCGAGGTGGTTCGTCGGCTCGTCGAGCAGAAGCGTCTCGGCACCGGAGAACAGGATGCGAGCGAGCTCGACCCGCCGCCGCTGTCCGCCGGAGAGCGTCCCGATCCGCTGCTCCAGTTGCGCCTCGCTCAACCCCAACGCGGCGGCGATGGACGCGGCCTCCGACTCCGCGGCATACCCGCCCGCCGCGGTGAACTCGGCGTCGGCGCGGGCATAGCGGCGCATCGCCTTGTCCCGCGCCTCGTCGGTCGCCGCCGACATCGCGTGCTCGGCGGCTCGCAGGTCGCGCACGATCCGGTCGAGGCCGCGGGCCGAGAGGATCCGGTCGCGGCCGGTCACCTCGAGGTCACCAGTCCGGGGATCCTGGGGGAGATAGCCGACGCTGCCCGAGGTCGTCGCCGTGCCCGCGGCCGGTTGGGCCTCCCCGGCGAGGACCTTCGACAGGGTCGTCTTGCCGGCGCCATTGCGGCCCACCAGCCCGACCCGGTCCCCGGGTCCGATCCGGAAGGTCGCCTCGTCGAGGAGGAGGCGCGAACCCGCGCGCAGCTCGAGGCCGCTGACGGCGATCACGGCATACTCCTGGACGTTTGGGGCGGACGGGTTCACTCGCGGCGCGCGGCACGCAGGTCACGACATGGTGGAGGCGAGCGTGCGGGGACGGCGCGGACGGGGCGCGACGGATAGTCTAGGCCCGCACGTCACTCGGGGCCGAAACGGCCCCAATGCCGGGAAAGGCAGAGCATGAGCTTCAACGACAACGTCCAGCTCGACACCTCGTCCATCGGGACCGGTGGGGGCGGCGGGAGCCGCGGCAGCGGCCGAGGCGGGTTGGTCGTCGGGGGCGGCATCGGTGGCCTGATCCTCGCCATCATCATGATGCTGCTCGGGGTGAATCCCGGCAGCGTCGGTGGATCGCAGACGCAGACGGACACCTCCGGGTCGAATGCGCAGAATGTCGACAGCAGTGCCATCCAGACGCAGTGCAAGACCGGGGCCGACGCCAACAAGTACGTCGAGTGCCGGATCGTCGGGACGGTGAACTCGGTCAAGGCCTACTGGTCCGGGGAACTCCCCCGCTACGGCAAGCAGTTCCACGAGCCCGGCACGATCATCTACAGCGGGTCGACCCAGTCCGCGTGCGGAACGGCGTCCAACCAGGTCGGCCCGTTCTACTGCCCGCTGGACGAGAAGATCTATATCGACGCGTCGTTCTTCCAGATCCTCACCAAGCAGTTCGGCGCGAGCGACGGGGCGCTGGCCCAGGAGTATGTCGTCGCCCACGAGTACGGCCACCACATCGAGAATCTTCTCGGCGTCCTCGGCCGCGCCCAGCAGGACCCGCAGGGTGCCGACAGCGGATCGGTCCGGATCGAGCTGATGGCCGACTGCTTCGCCGGAATGTGGGCGCAGCACGCCTCGACCACGAAGGACGCGGCCGGGACGACGTTCCTGAAGCCGTTGACCGAGACCGACGTCCGCTCCGCGCTGTCGGCGGCGGCCTCCGTCGGCGACGACCAGATCCAGGCGAAGACCCAGGGTCAGGTGACCCCGGAGACGTGGACGCACGGCTCGTCCGAGGCCCGGCAGCGCTGGTTCATCCAGGGCATGAAGGGCACGACGATCAACGACTGCAACACCTTCGGCGTCAGCGACCCGGAGACCCAGACCGTCACCGGCTGACATCTCCCGTCGACGGCGCAGCCGCCAGGTCCCGTCTGGGTAGGTGATCTCTCGACGGGGCCGGGTCGGGTCAGCGGGGGACCGGCTGCGACAAGGTCACCCGGACCGCCGCGCCGCGTTTGATTGCCGTCTCGAGCACCGCCCGGTTGGGATCGCCGAGGTCATAGAGCGCCCGCCGCGGCAGGTCCCGGAGGCTGGCCAGACGCCGGTCGGAGAGGACGTGCGCGACCAACTGCCGGTCACCGCCGACGATGAGCCCCGGACCGGGGGCGACGCCCCCGACCGGAAGCTCGCCGGTCTCCTCGACCGGGGACGCGAGGTCGATGAGGATCCGCGCCGCGTGGTCGGCGACGGCGGTGACGAGTTCGTCGGCCTGGTTGTCCCGCCGCCGGGCGAAGCGCTGCTGGGACCAGCCGCCGGCCGCCGTACGCGACTGGACGTAGCGCGTGCCGACCTTGTGCAGGACGAGCCGGCCCGCCTTGACCCGGGCCACGGCATACCCGCCGCGGCGGATGAGGATGACGCCGAGCGGGTCGTGGTCGAAATAGTGCAGGTGGGCGCAGGTGCCGTCCGAGGCGAGGATCTCGCGTGGGCGCGCAACCATCCCACGCTCTCCCCCATGGCGTTCCATGAAGGAGGCGATCCAGGCGTCGAGCCGTTCCGGCGCGACTTCGACCTCGCGGGCGCCGCTGGCGCCCCCGGGGCTAGATGTTGAAACCAAGGGCACGAAGTTGCTCCCGGCCGTCGTCGGTGATCTTGTCCGGGCCCCATGGTGGCATCCAGACCCAATTGATGCGATGTGAATCCACGAGACCCTCCAACGCGGCGGCCGTCTGATCCTCGATGACATCGGTCAGCGGACATGCGGCCGAGGTCAGGGTCATGTCGATGACCGCGTGTCTCGCGGCGTCGACGGTGATCCCGTAGACCAGCCCGAGGTCGACGACATTGATGCCGAGTTCGGGGTCGACGACATCGCGCATGGCCTCTTCGAGGTCGGCGACATCGGGTGGGCGGGTTGCGGTCTCAGACATGAGTCTCCTCGGTGAGATCGATTCCGGACTGGGCCATCGCGTCCGCGAGGGCCATCCAGGACAACAGAGCGCATTTGACGCGCGCGGGATAGCGGGCGACGCCGGCGAGGGCCACGGCGTCGCCGATGATCTCCTCGTCTCCGGCGTCCTCACCGCGAGAGGTGAGCATGTGGCGGATCGCGGCATACACCGTGCGCGCCTCCGTGACGTCCTCGCCGGTCAACAGCTCGGCGAGCATCGACGCCGACGCGACGGAGATCGAGCAGCCGAGGGCGTCATACGAGATGTCGGTGAGCCGGCTCCCGTCGACGTCCACCCGGAGGGTGATCTCGTCGCCACACGTGGGGTTGACGTGGTGGACCTCGGCGTCGAACGGGGTGCGCAGGCCCATCCCCTGCGGCCGCTTCGAGTGATCGATGATGAGCTGTTGATAGAGGTCCATCACACCTCGATCCCGAAAACGACGGGCACCCGGTCGAGCGCGGCGAAGAACGCGGCGATGTCATCCGCGGTGTTGTAGACCGCCAGACTCACCCGCGTGGTCGCGGCCACCCCGAACCGCCGGTGCAGCGGCCAGGCACAGTGATGCCCGACGCGGACGGCGACCCCCTGGTCGTCGAGGATCTGCCCGACATCGTGGGCGTGCACCCCGTCGACGACGAACGACACCGCACCGCCGCGGTCATCGAGGTTGTCGGGACCGACGACCCGGGTCCACGGGCGCGCCCGCAGTCCGTCGAGGACCAGCGCCGTCAGGGCGTGCTCCTGCGCGGCGACCCGATCCATGCCGAGTCGGGCGAGGTAGTCGCAGGCGGCGTCGAGGCCGACCGCCTGCGCGGCATTGGGCACACCGGCCTCGAACTTCTGCGGGACGGGTGCATAGGTGGCCCGCTCCATCGTCACCGTCTCGATCATCGATCCGCCGGTGAGGAAGACGGGCATGGCCTCGAGGATCTCGGGCCGGCCCCACAACACGCCGACGCCCATCGGGCCGAGCATCTTGTGACCGGAGAAGGCCAGCAGGTCGACACCGAGGTCGGTGACGTCGATCGGGAGGTGCGGGACCGACTGGCAGGCGTCGAGGACGACGACCGCGCCGACGTCGCGGGCCCTCGCGGCGATGGTCCGGACCGGGTTGATCGTGCCGAGGACATTGGAGGCGTGCACGAACGAGACGACCCGGGTCCGGTCGGTGACGACCTCGTCGAGCCGGCTCAGGTCGAGCCGGCCCTCGTCGGTGACCGGCAGCCACCGCAGGGTGGCGCCGGTGCGCCGGGCGAGCTCCTGCCACGGAATGAGATTGGCGTGGTGCTCCATCTCGGTCACGACGATGTCGTCACCCGGGCGCAGGACGAACCGGTCGCCCGATCCCCCGCCGCCGCCGCTCGTCGCATTCGAGAAGGCGTAGGCCGCGAGGTTGAGCGACTCGGTCGCGTTCTTGGTGAAGACGACCTCGTCGGCCCGGGCGCCGACGAACCCGGCGATCGTGGCCCGGGCCGCCTCGTACGCCTCGGTGCCCTCCTCGGAGAGCGCGTGGGCGCCCCGGTGCGGGGCCGCGTTGAGTCGGGTGTACCAGTCGCGCTCGGCGTCCAGGACGGCATACGGCTTCTGCGAGGTGGCGCCGGAGTCGAGGTAGACGAGCGGTCGACCGTCGCGCACGGTGCGCGACAGGATCGGGAAGTCCGCGCGGATCCGCGCGAGTTCCCGATCGCTGAACGCCTCCGCGCGCGTCGTGGTCGTGGTCATGTCGGCTCAGACTCCCGCCGTGACGAACCGGTCGTAGCCCTCGTCCTCGAGCCGGTCGGCGAGTTCGGGGCCGCCCTGCTCGGCGATCGCCCCGTCGACGAAGACGTGGACGAACTCGGGCTTGATATAGCGCAGGATCCGCGTGTAGTGGGTGATCAGCAGGACCCCCATCCCCGAGTGCTCCTGCGCCCGGTTGACCCCCTCGGAGACGATCCGCAGGGCGTCGACGTCGAGGCCGGAGTCGGTCTCGTCGAGGATGGCGAAGCGGGGCTTGAGGAGTTCGAGTTGGAGGATCTCGGTGCGCTTCTTCTCGCCGCCGGAGAAGCCCTCGTTGACGCCCCGCTCGGCGAACGCCGGGTCCATGCGCAGGTTGCCCATGACCTCCTTGACCTCCTTGACCCAGGTCCGCAGCTTCGGCGCCTCGCCGTCCACCGCGGTCTTGGCGGTGCGCAGGAAGTTGCTCACGGTGACGCCCGGGATCTCCACGGGGTACTGCATGGCGAGGAAGAGGCCGGCGCGGGCCCGCTCGTCGACGCTCATCGCGAGGACGTCCTCGCCGTCGAGGGTGACGCTCCCGGAGGTGACGCGGTACTTGGGGTGGCCGGCGATCGAATAGGCGAGAGTGGACTTGCCGGAGCCGTTGGGACCCATGATCGCGTGGGTCTCCCCCGACCGGATCGTCAGGTCGACCCCACGGAGGATCTCCTTGTCGATCTCGTCGGTGGTGATGCTGACGTGCAGGTCACGGATTTCGAGTGTGGACAACGGTTTTCAGCTCTCGGTCGAGTCGGGGACGAGGGAGGCGGGCAGGGAGACGACGACGTCGCCGTCGACGAGGGCGACCGGATAGGTGGCCACGGGGACCGTGGCCGGGAGGCAGTCCGGTTCGCCGGTGCGAAGGTCGAAGCGCGAGCCGTGCAGCCAGCACTCGATGTCGCAGCCGTCGAGCTCCCCCTCGGAGAGCGAGACGTTGGCGTGCGTGCAGGTGTCATCGACGGCATAGATGGAGCCGTCGTCGGTGTGGGCGAGGCAGATCGGGTGACCGTAGACGTCGGCCTTGGCCGTGCCCACCTCGGGCAGCTCATCGACCCGGCAGATCACGACCGGGACGAGGGTGTCGGGATCGCTGGTCATGCGGTGGTCTCGAGCTCCTTGTCGATGGCGGTCATGAGGTGCCCGATGACCTCGGGGACCCCGATCCGGCTGACGACGCCGGCGAAGAAGCCGCGGACGACGAGCCGGCGAGCCTCGGCCTCGGGGATCCCCCGCGCCTGCAGATAGAACAACTGCTCGTCGTCGAATCGGCCCGTCGCGGAGGCGTGTCCGGCCCCGGCGATCTCGCCGGTCTCGATCTCGAGATTCGGCACCGAGTCGGCCCGGGCGCCGTCGGTGAGGATGAGGTTGCGATTGAGTTCGTAGGTGTCGGTCCCCTCGGCGGCGGCCCGGATGAGGACATCGCCGACCCAGACCGTGTGGGCACCGTCGCCTTGCAGGGCGCCCTTGTATTCGACGTTCGAGCGGCAGTGCGGTGTGGCGTGGTCGACGAAGAGCCGGTGCTCGAGGTGTTGTCCGGCGTCCGCGAAGTAGACCCCGAACGCCTCGAACGTGCCGCCGGGGCCGGCATACGTCGCATTGGTGTTGAGCCGGACGATCGCGCCGCCGAGGGTGACGGCGATGTGCCGGACGGTCGCGTCGCGGCCGACGACGACGTCGTGCTGGCCGAGATGGACGGCCGCGTCGTCCCACTCCTGGAGGGTGACCACGGTCAGATCCGCCCCGTCGCCGGCGACGACCGTCAGGACCTCGCCGTATGCCGCGCGGCCCGCGTGCCCCAGGATCACCGTCGCCTTGGCGTGGTGACCGGCGCGAATCAGGATGTGTCCGTGGACGAGTTGGCCGTCGTCACCGACGAGCCGGATGCGCACCGGCTCGCTGGGGGTCGCCTCCGCGGGGATGTCGATGACGCCGACACCGCCGCTGTGCGCGGCGGCGACCACGGCCGCCCGGTCGGCCGGAGCGGGCGCGCCGGAGGCACGCCAGTCCTCGATCGGCATACCGGAGAGGGTGACGCCGGGCGGGAGGGACTCCTCCCAGTCGAGGCACGCCCCGGTCGGCTCGTCCCGAAAGAGGGCTCCGAGTCGGTCGACGGGGGTGAACCGCCACTCCTCCTCCCGGCCGGTCGGGACCGGGAAGTCGGCCACGGCGAACGAGCGGGTCCGCTCGGCCCGCGACTGGTCGGGGACCATCGTCGCGGCACTGTGGGTGTGGTCGGAATCGCTTGGGCGACCGGTCTTCTCAGCAAGCAGGGACATGGGCTCAGCCCACTGCTCCTTCCATCTGGAGTTCGATGAGCCGGTTGAGCTCGAGGGCGTATTCCATCGGCAACTCGCGCGCGATCGGCTCGACGAAACCGCGCACGATCATCGCCATCGCCTCCTCCTCGGACAGGCCGCGCGACATCAGATAGAACATCTGGTCCTCGCTGACCTTGGAGACGCTCGCCTCGTGGCCCATCTGGACGTCGTCCTCGCGGATGTCGACGTAGGGGTAGGTGTCCGACCGGCTGATCGTGTCGACGAGGAGGGCATCGCAGACGACGCTGGACCTGCTGCCGGTGGCCCCCTCCATGATCTGGACCAGGCCGCGGTAGGACGTGCGGCCTCCGCCGCGGGCGACGGACTTGCTGATGATCGTGCTGGAGGTGTCGGGCGCGGCGTGGACCATCTTGGAGCCGGCGTCCTGGTGCTGGCCCTCGCCGGCGAAGGCGATGGAGAGGGTCTCGCCCTTGGCGTGCCGGCCGAGGAGATAGACCGCGGGGTATTTCATCGTCACCTTGGAGCCGATGTTGCCGTCGATCCACTCCATCGTCGCGCCCTCGGCGCAGGTCGCCCGCTTGGTGACGAGGTTGTAGACGTTGTTGGACCAGTTCTGGATGGTCGTATAACGCACCCGCGCGTTCTTCTTGACGATGATCTCGACGACCGCGCTGTGCAGACTGTCCGACTTGTAGATCGGAGCAGTGCAATTGTGGACCGCCAACCCGAAGGCGAGATAGCTGTCCGGCTCATGGACGTCGAGGTTGAAGACCGGTTCGTTGCTCTCCCGGTCTTCCCGCCTGCGGATCGGGACCAGGAAGTAGTCCCCCGCGTCGCGGACCTGTCGGGGGCCACGCCGGCCGCCTTCCGAGACCTCGGTCCACTGAACTCGGTAGAGGTCGTGGCGCACGACCGAAGAGCCGAGAATCTCGCCGGCACCACCCGGGCGATCGACGTCGACGGTCGCGAAATGGCCCAGGCGCGCCAGCACACCTTGCAACTGAAGGGCCCACTGGCGCGAGACCGTATGCGCGCGGTGCCAGTCGTTGCCGCCACGGCGCGTGACATTGCCGTCACCCGCCACATAGGTCTGGACCAGGTTGGTCAAGAACGTGTCGTCCTGAGCGAGCAGGTCGGCGGACACGGCCTTGGTCGCGGATCCGGTGCCCACATGGTTCAGCAGCGCGTGGTAGGCCGCCTTGGAATAGATCAGGACCCGTGCCTCGTGCTTCTCGGGATCCAACCGAACCGAGCCGGAGACGTCGTACAACTCCTTGCAGAGGTCCTGGACCTCGTTGACGTAGTCCACCTCGTCGATGTGGAAGGAGAAGGCGATCGACTCGTGACCATTGGTCAGGGTCGCATGGCCCTCGGCGAGGTAGTAGCCCGCGAGACGCGCGAAGGCGAGCGGCATCCGGGTTCTCGGCGCCGGCAGCTTCGCCTTGGGGTAGACCAGGAAGTCGCCCTCGTGGACCTCGCCTGCGGGGGTCCACACCGGCGTCGCGGCCAGGAGCTTCCTCGTGTCGACCTCCGGCAGCCAGTCCCCTCTCGGCCGCCGCTTGACGGCGACGTCGGCGCGCTTGACGACCAGCAGGGGGTGCTCGCTCGTGACGCTGAAGGCGTTGCCCGACGACACGGGCGTGAAGCGGTGCAGGGTGCCGCGGAAGTCCCGGATCTGGACAGCGGTGACGCGTTCCGGGCGCCCCTCGTGGCTCAAGACAAGATCACCGACGCGGATCGTCTCGATCGGGCGGTGGCTGCCGTCCGCCATGGTGATGAGTTCCCCGGCGGGCAGACATCCTTCGACGTAGTGCACATAGGAGCCCTCGTCGGCGATGATCAGCGTCCGCTCGAACTGGCCCATGTTCTCGGTGTTGAT
>JBDIAJ010000141.1:0-10093 GCA_039812345.1 Nostocoides sp.
GCCGATGTAGCTCAATGGTAGAGCGCCAGCTTCCCAAGCTGGACACGCGGGTTCGATTCCCGTCATCGGCTCCACCACGATCACGCAGGTCATCGGGCCGACGGACATCCCGCACCGGAACCGCCGCCACTCCATCGAGTGTGGGGTTTTCGTACGCGTGTGGGGTGTCAAGAGGCCGGTCTCGTACCAAAACCCCACACTCGGCGAGATCTGGGCCGCCGACTGGCCGGGCCTGACTCAGATGCGGGCGAAGGTGGTGTCGTATTCGTTGGCCATCCGGACGATCATGCTGCCGTAGTGGAAATTGTCGCCCGGAGCGGGGGCCGGCGGTTGATCCACCAGCGTCACCCGGGATCCGTCGTTGCGCAGGTCGAGCACCGTCACCCCGACCGCGTCGAAGCCGTTCTCCGTCATCGCCGATCGACGCGGAATCTCCGCCACCTTCGCCAGGACGCGCTCGGCATCCCGCGGCTGTCGATGCGGGGTCAACAGCGGCGCCCGCCCCTCGAGCGGCCGGTTGTTGCGGACCGGCGAGGCGAACTCGTCGGCGACGTTGACCTGCACGTAGGCAATGGCGAGCGCCTGTCGGGAGGCCCCGTGCACGCACAGATGCGAGGAGTTGACTTCGTCGTAGAGCCGTGGCAACGACTTCACATGGGCCGTCATGCACGCCTTGGCCTCGAGGGCGACGAGCACTGCGCCGACCGGCCCCTCCCGCAGCACCGGCAGCGCGGCCAGGGCCCCGGCCTCGGCGTCGGTGAGATCGATACCGTAGCGGCCGGCGAGATCGGCGAACGTGGGTCCGGATGTCGGCACGGCGCCACTGGGGCGGGCGATAACGAGGTCGAGGTCCTTCTTTCGCCCGGTCGCGAAGTCGGTCATCGTGTGGTTGACGCCGATGACGAGCCGCCCCTCCGCTGCGTGGTTCCGCATCAGCGAGGACGACCGAGGAGGTCGAAGGCCACGCCCCAGCAGCCGATCTTGAAATGCCGGTCGGATCGTGAGTGGTACTGCCATCGGTTGCCGTAGCGGTCGGGTGGCCCCAACTCGGACAGGGTCCTCGCCAGAATGTCGGGCCCGTGCGCGAGGGCGAGGCTACTCGACCCGCGCCCGCCGGCGAGGCGCCCGCCGCACAGCATCGTCGAAGCCAGGGAGGCGGGGGGCATCGGCATACGCAGAGACGGCCTCGCGGAAGCCGGGGTGACGACCGAGGTTGCCCTGCTCCAGCCGGCTCCGGAAGCCGTTGATCGCCCGATCACTCAGCGGGGGCGCGGTGGACACGTCCACCACGGACCGCAGGCCGGCCCGAGGGGCCTGACGGGGGAACTCGGACGCCGCCACCCGCCAGATCTTGCCGTTCTCCCCCCACGCCGCCGTGGGCCACGTCCCCGAGCCGGTCCACAACTGGTCATCGAGCACGGCCTCGCCCGGGTCGCGCAGTTGACAGGCCACCCATTCGGCGACGTGGGTGGTCACCGCATTGCCGACGAGCTTCCACCGGTGGCCGTGACCGCGCGGCAGGCGGTCCACGACCTCGGTCCAGCCGCGCGGAAATCCCTGCAGCGCTTCGGCGTCCGTCACCGTCGGCGTCAGGAACGCGCGCTCAAGCGGATTGTCCGACACCCAGATCGCCGGCGGCGACGGTATGCCGATCGTCGACCCACCCTTGAGGGTCGGGACCGCGTCCCGTGCCCACCCGAGCCCGCCGCGCCCCTCGGTCCAGTAGAAGCCGAAGATGGTGTCATCGAGTTCGGACTCATCGAGCCCCCCGGTGTCCTCGCCGAACAGGACCGGACGCGGATCCTCGGACGGGGACGCGAGCAGCAGGACCCGCCGCCGGCGCTGCGGCACCCCGGTGAACCGGGAGTCCACGACCCGATAGGCCCAGCGATAGCCGAGACTCTCCATCTCCTCGATGAGATAGGCCATGGCGCGCCCACGATCGAGCGCGAGCATGTTGGGGACGTTCTCGATGAGCAGCCACGGCAGGCGCCGCCCCGCCGACGACGCGACCCGGAGCACGTGGAAGACGTGGGCGACCAGGCCCGACTGCGCCCCGGCGATGCCGGCCGTCCGCCCCGCCTGGGAGAGGTCGGTGCACGGGAACCCCGCGGCGAGGATGTCCAGATCGGCCGGCAGGGAGTCGAGCAGCCGCACGTCGGGGTGCCGGTCGACGTCGGGGAAGCGCTCCGCGAGAACGGCCTTCGCCGGATCCCACCACTCGCACAGGAGCGTGGTCTCCACACCGTCGCCGAGGGCGCGCCGGAAGCCCAATTCGATGCCCCCGATGCCGGCGAACAGCCCGGCCATCTTCAGTGGCGTTGGCATGACGGGTCCTCCTGGTGGCTGTGTCAGACGGTAACCGGAATCGCCGGCCGACGCGTGGCCGACACCCGGAGTCCGGATGCCTCGAGACACTAGTTCGAGGGACCGACAGCCTCTCCCCGCGGGCTACCGTGAGGCCGTGCGGCAGGTCTCATGGGCGTCCTCGGACAACGCCCGCGCGACCATGCGGGCCAACCGCAGCCGCGACACCTTGCCTGAACTCGCCCTGCGCCGCGCCCTCCACGCGCGCGGCCTACGCTACTTCGTCAACCGACGGCCCCTGCCCGGCCTGCGCCGCACGGCCGACATCGTGTTCCCGACCGCGCGTGTGGCGGTGTTCGTCGACGGCTGCTTCTGGCACGGATGCCCGGAGCACCACACGAGCGCCAAGGCGAACGCGACCTTCTGGGCCGACAAGGTCAGCGACAACCGCGCCCGCGACGCCGACACGAACGCCGCCCTGACCGCCGCCGGATGGACGCCGCTGCGGATCTGGGAACACACCCCGGTCGAGGAGGCGATCGCCCAAGTCATCGCGGCCGTGCGCGGCGACGCCAGCGACCGTGTCAGCCCACCAGATGGAACTCGTTCTCGTCCGGATCGGCCAGCACCGCCCCCACCCCGGACCGGACGTCGAGGACCTGCGCCCCGAGCGCGCTGAGCCGGTCGAGATCGCGAGGCACGTCCTCGCTCGCCAACGCGAGCCGGTGCCGGTTGCGCCCACGCTTGGGACCGAGCGGCGGCCCGCCCCAGGCGATCTTCGTCCCGCCCTCGGGATGCTGGATCGCCGTCTCCTCCCCCTCGTCCCACACCAGCGGCCACCCGAGCACGATGCTCCAGAACTCGCCCGTCACCCGGCGGCCGTCGCACGCGAACTCCCCGAGCGGCCCGCACCCGGCAAGGTAGCCGTTCCCCGCCTCGATGACGCAGAACGCGGTGCCGTCGGGGTCGGCGAGGACGACGTGCCCCTCCTCGGGCCGCTGGCCGACGTCGAGCGGTCGCCCACCGAGGTCCAGGGCCTGGCGCACCTGGGTCCGCTGGTGCTCGGCGGTGTCACTGGTCAGGTGCAGGTGCATCCGCTCCGGCATCGTCCCGGCGCCGTCACCGGGCACGAACCACAGGGTCGGCTGGGTCACGCTGCCCGCCAACCCCCATCCCTCGGGCCGGGTCACGACCTCGCGCCCGAGCATCCCCGCCCAGAACCGGGCGGCCCGATCCGGGTCGGGTGACTCCACCAGCAGGGCGGCGAGCGTGATCGGCATACGGCCTCCTCCCCTCACCCGAGCGTATGCCGCATCACCAGCCGCGGACGCCCGCTCGCCGTGGCCTTCGTCCGCCCGACCACCGCGAAACCCGCCTTCTCGAACATCGCGCGGGTGCCGACGAACGCCATCGTCGTGTCGATCCGACCACCCTCCGCGTCGACGGGGTACGCCTCGACCGCCGGCGCGCCGTGCCCCGCGGCATACGCGACCGCGCCCGTGATCAGCGGCGTCGTGTGGCCACGCCGACGATGACCACCACGGATGACAACGCACACGATGCTCCACCCCGGCACGTCATCGAGCGGCGTGATCAGGCTCGACCGGTCCAGTCGCGGGATGTCGGCCCGCGGCCCGAGATTGCACCAGCCGACCGGGACCCCGTCGGCATACGCGATGACCCCGGGCGGGATCGGCCGGCGGGTCAGGGCGCGCATCGCCCGCTCGCGATCGCCGTCCCCGAGGTCCGCGAGCTCGGCCGCCCCGAGCCGGTGGGTCACGCACCAGCAGTGCGTCGCGCGCCGATTCGGGTTGATCACATCGGCGAAGTCGGCGAAGCGGGCCTCGGTCAACGGCTCGACCGTGATGTCCACCGAAGCACTGTACGTGGGACAGTGGCCGCCATGGATCCCGTCGCCGAACTCGTCGCCGCGCTTCCCGACGGCGTCGTCGTCACCGACCCCGCGCTGACCGAGAAGTACCGCCACGACTGGGCCAAGGACCCCGGCGCCGGACTCCCCCCCCGCGGTCGTGCGGGCGACCACCGCGCAGCAGGTCCAGACCGCGGTGCGGTGGGCGGCGGCATACGGCATCCCGGTGGTGCCCCGCGGCGCCGGCTCGGGTCTGTCGGGCGGGGCGAGCGCCCGCGACGACGGCATCGTCGTGACCCTGGAACGGATGCGGCACATCGAGATCGACACCGGCAACCGGGTCGCCATCGTCGAGCCGGGCGCGTTCAACGCCGAGGTCAAGGCGGCCGCTCGCGCGCACGGCCTGTGGTATCCCCCCGACCCGAGTTCCTTCGAGATCTGCTCCATCGGCGGCAATGTCGCGACCAACGCCGGCGGGCTGTGCTGTGTCAAGTACGGCGTGACGGTCGACTATGTCATGGGGCTCGATGTCGTGCTCGCGGACGGTCGTCTGATCACGCTCGGCGGCCGCCGGATCAAGGACGTCGCCGGGCTCCCGCTGACCAAACTCTTCGTCGGCTCCGAGGGCACCCTCGGCATCGTCACCCGCGCGATCCTGCGCCTCGTCCCCGTCCCCGAGACGCCCGCGACCCTTGTCGCGACCTTCCCGACGGTCGCCGCCGCCGCGGATGCCGTTCTCGCCGTGTGCCGTTCCACCCGCCCCTCGATGGTCGAACTCATGGACCGCGCGACGATCAACGCCGTCGAGGACTACCAACCGATGGGTCTCGACCGGGACGCCGGCGCCCTCCTGATCATGCAGTCCGACGCCCACGTCAGCGCCCGCGGCGCCGATGTCGACGGCATGTCGTCCGTATGCCGCCTCGCCGGCGCCCGCGACGTCTTCACCACCGAGGATCCCGCCGAGGGCGAGATGTTCGTCCAGGCGCGTCGCCTCGCCTTCCCGGCAACGGAGGCCCGCGGCGCCCTCCTGCTCGAGGACGTCGGCGCGCCGCTGACCGAACTGCCCGGGCTGCTCGCCGACGTCGCCGCGATCGGGGTCGAGTACGACGTCGACATCTACACCGTCGCCCACGCCGGCGACGGCAACACCCACCCGATCATCGTCGTCCCGCCCGGCGACGCGGCCGCCGCCGCCCGCGCCGACCGGGCCTTCGCGGCGATCATGGCCGCGGCCATCCGCCGCGGCGGGACGATCACCGGCGAGCACGGGGTCGGCCGCCTCAAGCGCGCCGCCCTCCCCGACCAACTCGGCCCCGACGTCATGGAGCTGACCCTGCGGATCAAGGCGGCCCTCGACCCGCAGGGCATCCTCAACCCGGGTGCGGCGTTCTGACACACCGGCGTCCACGCGCGGGGATCCGCGGGATCCGTTCCGCGGGCGTTCAGGTGGCACGCAGATTTCGTCCAGAGTCGCGGCATACGGTCACAGACGTGATCGTCTCGAAGGCCGCGCTCGCGGCCACCGGTCTGGCCACTCTGCTCCTCCTCACCGGCTGCGGCGCCGCCGCCAGCACCTCGACCACAACGCATCCGAAGCGGTCGGCGTTGGGTCTCGTCGAGTCCGTCAAGGGCACCGTGGTGACCGTGCGAGGCACGAGCGCCGACATCCCGGTGGCGCTGTCGGCGGACACCCGGATCTCCCGATATGTCGTCGTCGCTCCGACGGACCTGAAGACCGGCGACTGTGTCTCGGTCAAGTCGGCGGCGGCGACCGCCGGCACGACGGTCGCGGCCACCCGGATCCAGGTCCTGACCCCCTCCAGCGGGACCTGCGCCTACGGCGGGTCCAGCGCCGACAGCAGCCACCCGTATGGCGCGTTCGCCGCCTTCGGCGCCCTCGCCGCCGTCGGCGCCGGCAGCGTCACGGTCACCGAGAAGGACCCGGCCTCGTCCGGATCCCGCACCGCCACCGTGACTTTCACCGGCGCGACGACGATCCTCACCGCTCAGACGGCACCCGCGACGTCGATCACCGTCGGCGAGTGCGCCCGCGTCGAGGGCACCGACTCCAAGGGCCAGCTCGCCGCCAAGGAGGTCACGCTCTCGCCGGCCGTCGGGGGCGCCTGCACGGCCGCGCTCGTCGCCTGACCACCGCCCGGTCCGACCCCCTCAGTCCTCGCAGACCAGCCGGACGCCGGGCGCGATCGCATAGGGCGAGGCGGCGATCAGCGCCCCCACCACCCGCCGCAGCCGGCTGATCTCGGCCCGGACGGTCACCTGGTGGGCGTCGTCGCCATACAACATCCGGCTCAGATCCGACGCGGTCAGCCCCGCCGGTCCGGCCCCCGCGAGCGCCCGCAGGATGGCCGTATGCCGCGGGCTCACCCCCGCCCGCCACTCCCCACCCGCGTCGGGCGCCCCGGAGACCTCCAGCACGCTTTCCCCGCCCACCGTCCGCAGCCGCGCGGTCAGCGTCGCCGCCCGCTCGCCGGGCCGGACCAACCAGCCCTCGCCCAGCCGCTCGGGAACGCACAGCCCGAGCCCGGGCACGGTGACCGGGACATGCTCGCGCGGCACGGCGATCCGGTCACGCACCAGCACCCCGCTGTAGTGCGCCACCCACCCGAAGTCGTCCACCAGGAGCAGCGGCCCGCTGGTCGTCGCCAGCACGTGCTCAGCCGATCGCCGCAGCCGCCCGAGGGACTCCTGATGCTCACGCCAGAGTCGCTCCTGCGCCAGCCGCGCCGCCGTCGACACCAGGGCGACCAGGGCCGGGTGCAGCGTCAGCGCCGGCCCACTGACGTCGACGATCCCCAGGAGGGCACCCGTCACCGGATCGTGCACCGGCTCGGCCGTGCAGTACCACGGGTGCTGTCCCTCCTCGAAGTGCTCGGCCGAGAAGAGTTGCACCGCAGCGGCTTCCGCGAGCGCGGTGCCGATCGCATTGGTGCCGACGACCTCCTCGGTCCAACGCGCGCCCTCGACGAAGCCGAGCCCGTCGGCCCGCCGGAGCACACCCGGCGACCCTTCGCGCCACAGGATCACGCCATCGGCGTCGGTGACGACGACGATGAAGCTCGACGCGTGCGCGACCGACGTCAGCACCGCGCGGATCTCCCCCACGACCGACGCCAACGCGCCCGTATGCCGCCGCCGCTCCACCTCCACCCACGGCAGCGGCTCGCGCGCATTGCGGGCCGTCGGGTCGAGGCCGAAGCCGAGGGCCCGGTTCCAGGACCGCGACACAACCGGCCGGGGCCGGACCGGGGGCGCGGCTCCGTCCATGACGGCGGTGTGCACGCGGCGCAGCGCCCGCGCATGCTGCCCGAGGTCGGTCCCGAGCCCGACGGCGGCCGACGAATCCACGACGACTCCTCACCTGCCCGCGACCGGCAACCCAGCGGCCGCCCACGCACCGATGCCACGGCGGCCCGTATGCCGCGAGCCTAGCGCCGCCTGTGACCCCGGTCACCTCGAAGCGAGCCCGATGCAACATCGTGCAACGCTTCCGGCCGCCTCGCCCGCCGCGCTGTACTGGCGCCAGAGCGGCGGGTCGACGTGGACCCGCCCACGGCACAAGGGGCACCGATGACCGACACCTTGACCTCGCCCACCACCATCGTTCCGGCCACCACCACACCCGCGACACCCCAGGAGCGCGCCGACGCCTGGCTGGGCACCTTCGAGGCCGCCCTGACCGCGGGCGCCGTCGACGACGCCGCCGCCATGTTCGCGAGCGAGAGCTTCTGGCGCGACCTGGTCGCCTTCACCTGGAATCTGACGACCGTCGAGAACCCGGACGGGGTGCGCGAGCTGCTCACCGCCACGCTCGACACCACCCGCCCGTCGCACTTCGCCACCAGCGAGCCGGCCACCGAGGACGGCGGGATCGTCACGGCGTGGATCACCTTCGCGACCGCGACCGGCCGCGGCACCGGGCTGTTGCGCCTGAAGGAGGAGGACGGCGCCGACAAGGCCTGGACCCTGCTGACCGCCCTCCAGGAACTGACCGGCTTCGAGGAGCCCCGCGGCACCCGCCGCCCGAAGGGCGCCGAGCACGGCATCGACAAGGACCGCCTGACCTGGAAGGAGAGGCGCGAACTCGAGGGCGAGAGCCTCGGGGTGACCACGCAGCCATACGTGCTCGTCGTCGGCGGCGGGCAGGGCGGCATCGCCGTCGGGGCGCGGCTGCGGCAGCTCGGGGTGCCGGCGCTCGTCATCGACAAGTACGCCCGGCCCGGGGATCAGTGGCGTGGACGCTACAAGTCGCTCTGCCTGCACGACCCGGTGTGGTACGACCACCTGCCCTATCTGAAGTTCCCCGACAACTGGCCGGTCTTCGCGCCGAAGGACAAGATCGCCGACTGGCTCGAGTCCTATGTCAAGGTCATGGAGGTGCCCTACTGGTCGAGCACCGAGGCGAGGTCCGCGACCTGGTCGGACGAGGCCGGCGAGTGGACGGTCGAGGTCGTCCGGGACGGCGTGCCGGTCACTCTCAAACCGACGCATCTCGTCTTCGCCACCGGTATGTCGGGCAAGGCCCGCGTCCCCGACGTCCCGGGCATCGACATCTTCACGGGCGACGTCCACCACTCCTCGCGCCACTCCGGACCCGACGCGTATGCCGGCAAGAAGGCCGTCGTCATCGGCTCCAACAACAGCGCCTTCGACATCTGCGGCGCCCTGTGGGAGCACGGCGCCGACGTCACCATGGTCCAGCGGTCCTCGACGCACATCGTCAAGAGCGACAGCCTGATGGAGTACGGACTCGGTGACCTCTATTCCGAGCGGGCGCTCGCCAACGGCGTGACCACCGAGAAGGCGGACCTGATCTTCGCCTCGCTGCCCTACCGGATCATGCACGAGTTCCAGATCCCCGCCTATCAGAAGATGGCCGAGGTCGACAAGGACTTCTACGACCGGCTGGAGCGGGCCGGCTTCTGGCTCGACTGGGGCGCCGACGGGTCGGGCCTGTTCATGAAGTACCTGCGGCGCGGCTCCGGCTACTACATCGACGTGGGCGCCGCGGACCTGGTCGCCAATGGCGACGTCAAGCTCGCCCACGGCCAGATCGACCACTTGACCGAGGACAGCGTCGTCTTCACCGACGGGACGTCACTGCCGGCCGACCTCGTCGTCTTCGCGACCGGCTACAACTCGATGAACGGCTGGGTCGCCGACCTCATCGACCAGGAGACCGCGGACCGGCTCGGCAAGTGCTGGGGCCTGGGCTCCGACACCCCGCTCGACCCCGGCCCGTGGGAGGGCGAGCAGCGGAACATGTGGAAGCCGACCAATGTCACCAACCTGTGGATGCACGGCGGCAATCTCCACCAGTCACGCCACTACTCGCTCTATCTCGCACTCCAACTCAAGGCCCGGTATGAGGGCCTGGACACCCCGGTCTATGCCCTCCAGGAGGTCCACCACACGTCCTGACCGGACCCCAGGCTTCCCCGATTCGGATTACTAGACTTTGTCCCGGTAGCGGCCTCCGCCGCGCTGGATGATCGCCAGGATACGATCGCGCAGCGCTGACATCTTGTCCACATGTGACGGGATGCCTTCGATCACGGTGAAATTCGATACGCCGACCACGCCTCGGCTGCCGCCACCCTCGACGTTTTCCCCGCCGACCTTCAACAAGAAACTATCGCCCATCATCTTGCCGTACCCAATGGACAAGAGGTTGCTGCTCGCGCTGCGAAGGACGTAGGTATGCGTGGCGAACTTCGCATCCACCGGAAGGGAAAGGTCGTCTCTGATCGCTTTCAAGACATCTTCGACCAGATTGGGGGAGGTCCAGGTGAAGACTCGGTTCATCTCAGCTTTGCCGCTGTTCATCTTGGCGCGGAAGAACGTTCGCGTGACAACTCCACCAGACTTCGCGGCCACGGACTTGTACCACACAAA
>JBDIAJ010000142.1:0-9949 GCA_039812345.1 Nostocoides sp.
GGGGGCGGTCCCGGAGGCGACCGCGGCCCTCGCTTCCTGGCTGGGGACCCCGCTGCTGTTGGCCGGTCCGGACACCTCGTCCGTCGAGCTCGCGATCGAGTTGCGGCGCGTCGTCACCGACCCGGAGCTGCCGCGCCTCGAGGTGCTGCAATCGGCCTTACGGCAGCTGCCCAGAGGCCCGCGCAGCCCGGCCGAGTCCCGGGCGATGATCGAGTCGCTCCTACCCGACACCAATGTCTTCGTCCTCGCCGGGCGTGGCCTCGCGCTCGAGGGCGCGCCGCGCCACGTCGACCCCGAGGTCGTCGTCGGCTACGTCGACGAGACCTACATCCAGCACGACGAGGTGCTCGCGGTCGTCCTGCCCCTGGCGGGCCTGGACGGCACCACCTCGTGGTGGCTGGTCGCCGAGCGTCGCCGCGCGGGACGGCTCTGGTTGGAGTCCGCGAGCGCCCTGCTGGCCCTGCACAGCGGCGCCCTGCTGACCTGGCTGGTGCGCGAGCAGGCCGGGCTGGAGCGTGACGCCCAGATGCGGTCGGTCCTGCTCACCGAGGTCATCGAGCACGGTGACCATGCTCCGCCGGAGGTCCAGGAGCTGCTCGCGCGCTCCGGCTGGCAGGTGGACGGCTGGCATACGGGCCTGCACCTGCGTTTCCACCCCCGCAATCCGTCGGCCCTCGCCATGCGTTCGGTCGCCCGGGATCTGGCCGGGCTCGGCCTCACCGAGCACTCGCTGGTCGAGCGGACCGACGGCTGGTCGACCTGGATCACCTCGGCCGTCGAGCCCACCCTTGCCGAGACGCGCGAGTTGGGCCGCTTCGTCGAGCGCACCCTCGGCCCGCCCGGCGGCACGCGAGCGGTGGTCGGCATCGGGGCACCGCACCGGGACGCCAGCGGCCTCGGCCGCACCCTCGCCGAGGCCCGGCAGGCCTGCGCGATCGCGAGCGGCGGGACCCGCCCGGTGACGGTTCGCGTTCTGCAGGAGCTCGGCCCATCGCGTCTGCTGCTCGGGTGGTACTCCTCGGACGCCCTCACCGACTACTCGCGCGAGATCCTCGGCGGCCTGCTCGATCCCGGCGAGGAGGAGGTGCTCTTCACCCTCCAGGCCTACCTGGAGCGCGCCTGCTCGACGGCGCAGACGGCCCGGGCGCTCGGCCTGCACCGCAACACCGTCAGCAAGCGGATCGCCCGCGCGGAGCGACTGCTCGGCGCCCCGGTCTCGACACCCGACACGCGCCTGGCGCTGCAGCTGGCGCTGCGGGTCCTGCGCTCCTAGGACGCCACCAAGCCTGCGCACTGCACACCGCCGCGGGCGGCGATGTGCAGATTGTCGATGGTGGGCATCCGGGGATCTCTTTAGGTTCGTGGCCGAAGTGGGGACGTTGCCCCGCGGCGGAGCGAGACGAGGTGAGCCATGGCGTTGCGGATCGGCGTTGACGTCGGCGGCACCAACACCGACGCGGCGGCCCTCGACGGCACGCGCATCGTCGCCAGTTGCAAACGGCCGACCACCGGCGATGTCCTCACCGGTGTCGCCGCGGCGTTGCGCGAGGTGACCGCGGGCATCGATCCGCAGCAGGTGCACTCGGTGGTCATCGGCACCACCCACTTCATCAACGCGGTGACCCAGGCGCGCGCGCTCGCGCCGGTGCTGGCGATCCGACTGGCGTCCACCCCGACGCCGCTACCGCCGTTCACGGATTGGCCGGAGCGGCTGGTCGCGGCCACCCGGGGCGCGGTCGTCGAGGCCGACGGTGGGCATCAGTTCGACGGGAGCCCGCTCGTGGCCGCCGACCTCGACGGCCTGCGTCGTCGGCTGGCCGAACCGCTCTCGACAGGTCTGCGCGATGTCGTGATCACGTCGGTCTTCTCGCCGGTCGAGCCGGCCGGGGAGCGGGCCGCGGGGGCGCTCATCGAGGAGTTGTGCCCGGATGCCCGGGTCACCCTCTCGCACGAGTTGGGCCGCATCGGCCTCCTCGAACGTGAGAACGCGGCGCTCCTCAATGGCGCCCTGCGTCCGCTGGCTCGCGCCGCCATCGACGGCTTCGTCGCCGCCGCCGCCGATGTCGGGTTGAATGCGCCGATCTTCTTGTCCCAGAACGACGGAACGGTGATGAGCCTTCCTGCGGCGCTGCTCTTCCCGATCCTGACGATCGCCTCCGGGCCGACGAACTCCATGCGTGGCGCCGCCCTCGGCTCCGGACTCGCCGACTGTGTCGTCATCGACGTCGGCGGCACCACCACCGACATCGGGCTGCTCCGCGACGGCTATCCGCGCGAGTCGAGCCTCACCGTCGACCTCGGCGGCGTGCGCACCAACTTCCGGATGCCCGATGTCGTCTCACTCGGCATCGGCGGCGGCAGCCTCGTGGTCGACGGACCCGACGGCACCACGATCGGCCCCGAGAGCGTCGGCTTCGAGATCACCACCAAGGCAAAGGTTTTCGGCGGCGACCAGCTGACCCTCACCGACGTCGCCGTCGCTGCCGGGCGCCTCGTCGTCGGCGATCCGAGTCGCGTGGCCGACCTTGACCCGGGCCTGATCGAGCGGGCCCTGCACTGCGTCGACGATGCCGTCGCCCAGTGCATCGACCGGGTCAAACTGGACCGCCGCGACCTGCCGGTCGTCCTCGTCGGCGGCGGCGCCGCGCTGGTGGGCACCGACCTGCCCGGCGCCAGTGCCGTCCAGCACCTGCCCGACGCCGGCGTCGCCAACGCCATCGGCGCGGCCCTGGCCAATATCAGCGGCGAGGTCGACCGGGTCTTCTCGCTCGCCGGCACCACCCGGGCCGGTGCGCTCGCCGCCGCCCGGGCCGAAGCCGTCGCGACGGCCGTCGCAGCGGGCGCGGTCGCCGAGACGGTCCACGTCGTCGACGAGGAGGACATCCCGCTCGCCCATCTGCCCGGCGGGACCGCCATCCGAATCCGGGTCAGGGTCCTCGGCGATCTCGACCTGACCAGGGAGTCGGCCCGTGCGTGACCTCGACGAGCACCTGTTGAGCGATATCACCATCGGGGCGACCATCCTCGGTTCCGGTGGCGGTGGCGACCCTTACCTCGGAATGTTGCTCGCCCGCAACGCGATCCGGGAGCACGGCCCGGTTGCCCTGGTCGCGCTGCGGGACCTGCCCGACGAGGCGCAGGTCGGCTTCATCGCCGCCGTCGGCGCGCCGGGCGTCCTGGTCGAGAAGATCCCGCGGCCCGCGGACGCGGTCGCCGCGCTCGACTTGCTCGAGCAACACCTCGGCCGGCCCTTCACCCACATCGCGCCGATCGAGGCCGGTGGTCTGAATGCCGTCACGCCGATTTCCGCCGCCGCGGTCAAGGGCATCCCGGTGGTCGATGCCGACGGGATGGGGCGCGCCTTCCCCTTCCTCGACATGGTCACGCCGACGCTCTATGGCGGCAGCGCCACCCCGATGGCGTTCGCCGACGAGCACGGCAACCGGATGCTGCTGCTCACGTCCACCAACGCCTGGTCCGAGACGGTCGGCCGGTCGGTCACCGTCGCCTCGGGCGGGATCATGTATTTCGCGTCCTATCCGATGTCCGGAGCGCAGGCGAAGGCGTGGCTCATCGAGGCGCCCCTGCAGCGCGCGGCCGACCTCGGCGCGGTCCTGCGCCGGGCCCGCGCTGACAAGGCCCCCGTGGTCGAGGCCCTGCTCGCGGCCGGTGACGGCCGGCGCGTCCTTCACGGCCGTGTCGCCGCCATCGAGCGTCGCACCGAGGGCGGCTTCAACCTCGGCGAGGCTCTCATCGAGGGCATCGGCGCCGACCGCGGCACCGCCGTGCGCCTGCTGTTCCAGAACGAATACCTCGTCGTCCGCGATGACGACGACATTCTCGTGACGACCCCCGACATCATCATGACTCTGGAGTCCCAGACCGGCGAGCCGATCCCGGCCGAGGAGTTGCGCTATGGCTTCCGGGTCTGCGTCGTCGCCCTGCCGTGCGATCCGCGCTGGCACAGCGAGCACGGGCTACGGCTGACCGGGCCGCGGCGCTTCGGCTACGACATCGACGCCGTCCCGGTCGGGCGCGCCGTCACCACTGGCGACAGGAGCGCGTGATGTCCGAGCCCGAGCGAAATTCCGAGGCCGAGAAGTGGGCCGCGTGGTGCCGCGAACGCGAAGCGGCTCTGCTCGCGGTCCCCGGCAATCTCGCGCTGGTGATCAACCAGCCACTCTCCGGCGACCCCGAGCCGGTCGAGCGGCTCGACGGCGTCGTGGCCTGGTTCGTCCCGGGCGAGCCGGGCGTGCGCGTGCGGGTCCCGGAGGGAGTCACCGCCGAGATCGACGGTATGCCGGTTGCCGGCGAAACGATCCTGTCTCGCCTTGGCCCCGGTGGTCCCTATCTGCGCAGCGGCCGGGTCTGGGTGGACGCGTTCAGTCTGGAGGGCGCGGCATACGAGCTGCGCATCTATGACGAGGACGCTCCGGCCCTGGCGGACTTCGTGGGGATCGAGACCTACGACCACGACCCGCGCTGGGTGCGAGCGGCGCGGTTCACGGCATACGACCAGGTGGCCGCCGTGCCGTGGGAGTTCACCAAGGAGGTCGACACCGGACGCCCGAAGTCGGTGCCCGGGACGGTCGAGATCGACCTGCCGGACGGGCCGGCGCACCTGCTCGCGTTCAAGGACGGCACCGAGCTGGTGCTCGTCTTCGCCGACGCGACGACGGGCCGCGAGACCTATGCCCCGGGGCGCTTCCTGCGCGTCCCGCTGCCCGCGGGCGACGCCGATCTCGTCGTCGACTTCAACCGGGCCTTCGTGCCACCGTGCGGCTTCTCCGACTTCTACAGCTGCCCCATCCCGCCCGTGCCGAACCGCCTGTCCGTGCCGATCCGGGCCGGCGAGCGGCAGGCGATCTGGCGCAGTCCGCGAGATGAGCACTGAGCCGGCCCGGTCGGCGCTGCTCGAGCGCATCCGGGCGAGCGTCATCGGTGAGGACCGCGTCATCGACGGCCCCTTCGGGCCACGCCGGATCACGTATGCCGACTACACCGCCTCCGGGCGCAGCCTCAGCTTCATCGAGGACTTCATCCGAACCGAGGTGCTGCCGGTCTACGCCAACACGCATACGGAAGCCAGTGGCACCGGGCTGCAGACGACCCGGTTGCGTGAGGATGCCCGCCGCATCATTCGCGACGCGGTCGGTGGCGACGACCGGTGCGTCGTCATCTTCTGCGGCTCGGGCAGCACGGGCGCGATCGACAAACTCATCGGGATGCTCGGCCTGCGCCGCCCGGGGCCGTGGGACCCGGCATACGCCGGTCGCGAGCGCATCCCGCAGGATCGGCGCCCGGTGGTCTTCATCGGACCCTTCGAGCACCACTCCAACGAGATCTCCTGGCGCGAATCGATCGCCGATGTCGTGACCATCCCCGAGGACCGCGACGGTCACATCGACGTCGGCGCGCTGCGCGCCGGGCTGGTTCGGTATGCCGATCGGCCGCTGCGGATCGGGTCCTTCTCCGCGGCCTCGAATGTCACCGGCATCGTCAGCGATACCGAGGCGATCGCCGATGTGCTGCACGAGCACGGGGCGCTCTCACTCTGGGACTTCGCGGCGTGCGCGCCCTATGTGGACATCGAGATGTTCGGCCCGGGCTCGTCCTACAAGGACGCGGTCTTCCTCTCGCCACACAAATTCATCGGCGGACCTGGGACGCCGGGCGTGCTCGTCGTGCGTCGCGAGTTGGCGACGAATCCGGTGCCGGTGGTGCCCGGTGGCGGCACCGTCACCTATGTCAACGAGACCGAGCACCGCTATCTCAGCGATCCCGAGCACCGGGAGGAGGGCGGCACCCCGGCGATCATCGAGTCGATCCGCGCCGGCCTGGTCTTCCAGCTCAAGGAGACCGTCGGTGTCCCGCTGATCCAGGCCCGCGAGGCGCGACTGCTCGGGACGGCGATGACGGCCTGGCGCGCGGAGCCCGGACTGGACATCCTGGGCAATCTGCGGGCGCAGCGGCTGAGCATCGTCTCCTTCATCGTTCGCGCGCCGCAGGGGTCCAGCGCGCCCTATCTGCACCACAACTTCGTCGTCGCCCTGCTCAACGACCTCTTCGGGATCCAGACGCGGGGCGGTTGCTCCTGCGCCGGGCCCTATGGCCACCGGCTGCTGGGGATCGATCTCGACCACAGCCACCGCTATCGCGAACAGATCACCGCGGGCTGCGAGGGCATCAAGCCCGGCTGGGTGCGGGTCAATTTCAACTACTTCCTCGACGACGAGGTCCTCGACTACGTGATCGAGGCGGTGCGGCTCGTCGCCCGCGACGGGTGGCGGCTGCTCCCGCAATACCGCTTCACGCCGGCCACCGGCCTGTGGCGGCACCGGCGCGGGCCGGTCGAGCCGCCGCTGCGACTTCGTGATGTGCACTATGGCGACGACGGTGCGATGGCATGGCCGCGCCAGGGCACCATCGCCCCACCGGGTGCACTGAAGTCGTATCTCGGGCAGGCACGCCGGATCTTCGCCGACGCCGACCCCGACCTCGGCCCGGAGGCGCACCTGGGTGCGGGGCTCGAGGCGCTGCAGTGGTTCCGCCTTCCCGCCTCCTGCCTGGACGGCTGACGCACCAGGCAGGTCGACGGACCAGGCGATCGGCCCTTCGGCGGGCGCAGTCCCACTGGGCTCAGGAGTCGCTGCCCCGGGCCACGTGGGCCGCGATGGCCTCGGCAACCCGGCCCGGCACTTCGAGCGGAATCCCGTGTCCCACACCGTCGAGGACGATCTCGTCGTAGGAGCCGCCGCCCACGGCATACCGATCCAGCACGGCCCGCAACTGACTCTCCATCGGCTGCGGCGGGCACACGTCGGCGCCCGGCCACCCCGGCACCACGCCGAACTCGCCGAGGGTGGCGAGGTCGAACATCGAGCGGTCCGAGACCACCTGGTCGGCGGTGCCGCGCAGCCAGGTGATCGGGACACCGTCGCGGACGTCACCGAGCGCGGCGGTGTTGAACCACTTGGGCGACATCGTGTTCATGATGCCGCGGGAACCGGGGCCCACCAGCGGCCAGTGCTCGGACGGTGCCCCGTCACCGGGGTAGTTGTCCTCGCCCACGGTTGTCTTGAGCAACTCGGCGACCAGGAAGTCCTCATCGACGTTGGCGGCGTTCGGCCCCGGCCCGAAGTACGTCATGAGCACCGTCCGTGGGGCGCTCATCGGCTCCGCGCCGCTCGCGTCGCGCTCCCCGACCCGGCGCACGAAGTCCGGTGCGGCCGTCCCCGCCCCCGAGCCGGCGAAGTCAGGCGCGACCGGCTGACCGTCGACTCCCTTCGTCCCGCCGAAGCCATAGGGGGAGAGGGGCGCGATCAAGGTCATCGACGCGAAATCGTCTGGATGCTCGAGGGCGTACTGCTGGAGCACCCCGCCACCCATGGACCAGCCGGCGGCGTGGACGCGGCGACCGTCGGTGAGGCCGCGCAGCTCGAGCAGCCCGCGCACATCGTCGACCAGGTCGCCCAGGCCGCGCGTGGCGTCGACCGGCTTGGGTTCGGTGTCGCCGAAACTGCGCAGGTCGGGCGCGATGACGCGGACGCCGCCGGGCAGGTCGGCCGCGATCAGGGCGTCGGCGACGTATGTCCAGAAGCCCCCCGTCGTGATGTTGCCGTGCACGAGCAGGACGGGTGCGCCGTCCGCCGGGCCGGCGGTCCAGACGTTCATCCGCAGGCGTGGGGTCTCGATGATCTCGGCGCTGAAGTCGCTCATCCCTGATGTCTATCAATCCGCGTCGCCGCGCGCTCGCCTCAGCCGTCGGCGCGTCCGGATCGGCACCCGAGGCTGGAGCGCGACGAACCTCGACCGGGCGCGGCCCGACGCTGCCTCCATCCGCCGGGACCTCGCGCCGCGTCGGCCTGCTCGCTCCCGGTCAGCCCGCCGGCGCGAGGGCGCGGGCGGCGGGATCGGCATACGCGAAGAGGCCTGGGAGACCGCCGGTGTGCCAGAAGACGAGCGTCTCGTCGGGGTCGCCGGGCGCGGTGAAGAGGTGAGCGGCCGCCTTGCCGGTGTAGACCGGGTCGAGCAGGAGGCCGTCGCGACGCGCGCTCTCGACCACGGCCGTCCACATCGCGGCGGTCGGGATGCCGTATGCCGCGCCGCGCTGGTCGGTGACCACCCGCACCCGGTCGGCGGGAAGCGGGTCGACACCGGTCAGGCCCGCGGTGCCGTTGACCAGGTCCGCCAGGGTCTGGCGCGCGGGGTCGCCTTCGTGGAGCACGGTGACCGCGTCGAGGTGCCAGTCGCGGCCGGCCGATCCGGCCACGATCCCGGCGGCCGTCCCGCAGGACCCGAGAGCGACGACGACGCGCGCCTTGGCGACGCCAGCCCCGGCCAGTTGCTCGGCGAGTTCGGCGGCCGCCGCGACGTAGCCGAGGCAGCCGAGCGGGTTCGAGCCGCCGAGCGGCAGGACCGCGCACTCGCGGCCGGCGGCCTGCTCGGCGCTGACCAGCTCGGCCACCCGGACCGCAGGGTCGGCGTCCGCGGGGAGCCGGTGGACGACGGCTCCGAAGATCTGATCGAGGAGGATGTTGCCCGAGTGCTCGTATGCCGCACCCGTCACCGGGACGCGTTCGGTTAGGACGAGCTCGCAGCGCAGCCCGAGGCGGGCGGCCGCGGCGGCGGTCAGGCGGCCGTGGTTGGTCTGCAGGCCGCCGGTGGTGATCACCGTCTGGGCGCCGCGCTGCAACGCATCCGCGAGCAGGAACTCGAGTTTGCGCACCTTGTTGCCGCCTCCGGCGAAACCCATCAGGTCGTCGCGCTTGACCAGCACGCGGCGCTCCAGGAGCGTGCCGAGACCCGGCGCCTCCTGCAGCGGCGTCGGCCCGTCGAGCAGGCAGACACGGGGGACGTCGGTGGCCGGGTCCATGACCGAAGCTTACGAGCGCGGCCGAATCGGGCGTCGTGGCCGACGGCGGACCCGGCCGCGGGGGACCGACGGCGCGTGAATCGCCGGGCACGAGCTACCTTCGCTGGTGGATTCGAGGTGGTGCTGGGCGTCCAGGGCGTGCGGCCCGAGAAGGTGGGCACGGCCCGGGCGCACTACACCGGGCGTGACGGCCAGCCCCTGCTGCGCGAGCTCTCCCTCACCCGGGCGTGCTGACCTGTGGCGGCGTACGGGCCGCGATCGGGATGCCGGCCGCCTGACCTGTGGCGGCGTACGGGCCGCGATCGGGATGCCGGCCGCCTGTCCCGTTGCGGTCGCGCCTATCGGTCCTGACATGGCCCGGTCAACCCCTCGGCCCACCCCGGTGGGCGGACTCGGGGGGGTGAGCCGGACCCCTCAGACCAGGTGCGCTGTGGCGCCCCCGTCGACGACGAAGGCCGAACCGGAGGAGAAGCGAGACCGGTCGGAGGCGAGGAAGAGCACCACGCCGGTGATGTCGTCGACGCCGCCGAGGCGGCCCTGGACGTGCCCGATGTAGTCCTCGAAGGAGACCGGCAGCAACGCCTCGAGCGCGGCCTTGCTGGAGCTGACCATGTCGGTATCGACCCAGCCCGGGCAGACGGCATTGACGCGGACGCCGTAGTCGCGCATCTCCAACGCGGCGGTCTTCGACAAGGACACCACGCCGGCCTTGGCGGCGCCGTAGTGGCCGGTGGCGGGGGAGCCGCCGAAGGACTTGATCGAGGCGATATTGATGATCGAGCCGCCGCCGGTCGCGGCCATCGCCCCGGCCGCGTGCTTGGTGCAGAGGAAGACGCCGTCGAGGTCGACGGACAGGACGCGGCGCCACTCGTCATACGACATCTGCACCAGCGGGGCGACGGAGGCGACGCCGGCGGAGGAGACGAGGATGTCGAGGCTGCCGTGCGCGGCGACCGTGTCGGCGACCATCTTCTGGACCGCGGCTTCGTCGGTGACATCGCAAGCGGCAGCGGTGCCGCCGACCTGTGCGGCAGCGGATTCCGCTGCGGCAGAGTCGATATCGCAGCAGACGAC
>JBDIAJ010000143.1:0-9840 GCA_039812345.1 Nostocoides sp.
TTCGTATGCCTGGAACGACGAGGGCCGATTCGAGGCGGAGTACGCCAACGTCTACGGCGTCCCCTTCATGTTCATCGGCGGCACCCCACCCAAGGACACCCCTCCACCGCTGCCGGCGACCGAGGTGAAGACGATGCCCGGCCGCGAGAAGCTGCGGATCACCTTCCCCAAGCTCGACGGCTACCGTCTGGAAGTCGCCGACGAGGAGCTCTGGCTGCCGGAGGAGCTCACGCCGTTCGTCATCGGACCGGGCACCGTCCCGTCCTGGACGCAGTCGGCTCCGGTCGTCGGCGAGCCCGAGCTGATCGAGGACGAGATCACCGAGATTCGTCCGCGTGCGGTGGCCTTCCTGCTGGCGAAACGTCTCGTTCACAATCAGTTCGCCCTCGGCGAGACGATCGTCGAGGACGAGGTCAGGGCCGAGCCGCGCCACTGGCTCTTCCCACGCCTCGTGGACCTGTGCACCCGGTGGATCGAGCGGGCCGTCGTCATCGAGAGGGGCTGGCACCTCGGGCCCTGGATCTGTGATCGGATCGAGGCGATGCAAGGACTGGCATTCATGGACACCCCCGACTTTGACGCGCGAGGGCTGGCGTGGTCCGACATGGCCGTCCTCTTCCGATCCGTGGCTCACGACGCCGGCCCGTTGGTCGCCGAGCTGCGGCGGCGCGGCATACCGTTCGTCATCAAGGGCCTTAACCGGCTCTTCGACTCCCCTGAGATACAGGCCGTCGTCGACGCGTTCACCTACATGAACGGCGGACTGGACGCTGCGTCACTCCGGCGGGCCTGGAACGACGCAGCCCTGTTGCCACACGGTGCGGATTGGGCCGCCGCGCTCCGGGTCCTCGACGCAGGCCGGGACTTCAGTCAAGGTGCTCGTTGGGGCCAGTACCACATCCAGCGGGTCTACCTCGACCTTCTCGAGGCGCTCGGAATCCGGGAGGACACGTTGCCCGGCACGCCGCAGCGCAGCGAGTTGGCGTTCTACCAGCTCGGTAAGTTCAGCCAGGTCATCTCCGACTTCGAGGAGATCCACTTCTCCTCGTCGCCGCGGGAGAAGTACGACGCCTTCAGCAAGTGGCGTCAGTACCAGGCTCCCGGCTACTACGCCGACGGCGACGCGGACGTGGGGTATGCCGCGCCCAACGCCGTGACCATCTCGACGGTCCACCAGGCCAAGGGCATGCAGTGGCCGGCCGTCTTCATCCCCTTCCTGCGCCGAAACCGATTCCCGGCCAAGCGAACCGGCGGCCTCAACGTCTTCCACGTGATACCCGTGGAGGCGGTCCGGAACGTGGATCGCTACCGCGGCACCGTCGAGGACGAGCAACGGCTCTTTTACGTCGCGGTCACGCGATCGCAGAAATACCTGTTCCTCACCTACTCACCCGGCGCATCGAAGATGTATGCCGCTCGCTCCATGCTGTTCGACCACTGCACTCGGCAGACTCGGGTGAGTACTCGGGACCACGGGATCGACGTCGACGCGCCCCGCCTGCCGTCGGTGGCGCGCGTCGAGACCCCACAGATCACGTTGTCCTTCTCGGAGCTGAAGTACTTCTTCGAGTGCCCGTACCAGTTCAAGATGCGCTTCCTCTACGGCTTCAACGCGCCGCTGCACGAGGCACTGGGCTACGGGAAGGGCCTCCACGACGCCATGGCCGAAGTGCACAAGCGCGCCCTGGCGGGCGACCTGGTCGACGCCTCGGCGGCCTCGGAGTTGGTCGATCGACACCTCAACACCCCGTACGCCTACCCCGAACTGCGCCGCCAACTCGAGTTGTCGTTCAAGGATGCGATCGTGCGCTACCTGGCCGATCACGGGGCCGACCTGAGAAACACGATGCACTCCGAGAAGCCGATCCAGGTCCACCTCGGTGACGGCATCGTTGTCGACGGCCGCGTGGATCTGATCCGACGGCTCGACACGGGCGAGGTGTCGATCGTCGACTTCAAGTCGACCGAGCGCGCCCAGGAGGAGGAGGTCACGCGCGACCAACTGCACGTCTATGTCGTCGGCTACGAGGAGCTGACCGGTGAGCGGGCCGACCTCGTGGAGGTGCTCAATCTCGACAAAGACGCCAAAAGTGTGCGCGAGGAGGTCGATGGGCGGCTGGTCTCGTCGGTGAAAACCCGGATCATCGAAGCCGGCTCGGCGCTGCGCGCCAACGACCTCAAACCGCACGCGCGGTGGTGCTCGGCGTGCGACAAGTGCGACTTCGCCAGGATGTGCCCAACTCGAAGGCCAACTTCACCCGGCTGAGGGGAGGTCGCCGGCATACTCCCCGACGATCGCGGCCGCGCCCGCCGCCGCGCCCGCCGCCGTCACCAACGTTCCCGGTGACGTCGCCCCGGCCGGCCGCGCCCGCGGAGTCGTCCTCGGACAACTGACGTCCGCGGCAACTCATAGTCTCACTTAGGTTGCTAAGTGAGACTATGATGGTGGCCGTGGCTTCAGGGACGGTCGGCATGCCAGCGGAGGAAGCGCGGGGCTCCTGGCCCAGGGTCTCCTACGAGGAGGTCGCGTGGGACGTCCATCCAGTGACGGGCATGACGCGGCAGGATCGGTCTCTGATCGGGCGGCCCTACCGCGCGGCCGTGGTGCCGCCGATTGCGGGCGTGAGCGAGGTGCCGGTCCCGGGGCCGGTGGCGGCCGAGGCCGAGGAGGCGGCCGCGGTCATCGGGGCCTTCGATGCGGAGCTGGGGGCCGAGATCGCTCCCTTCAGTGCGATCCTCCTGCGCACGGAGTCGGCGGCCAGCTCGCAGATCGAGCAGTTGTCGGCGTCCGCGCGCAAGATCGCCGAAGCCGAGGTCAACGGCGTGGGGTCGGCGCACGCCGAACTCATCGTCGCGAATACTCACGCCATGCGCGCGGCGATCGATCTCGCCGACCAGTTGACCGAGGGCACGGTGCTGCTGATGCACGACGTGCTGATGCGCGCGTCGGCCCCGGACATCGCCGGCCGGTGGCGCGCCGATCAGGTGTGGATCGGCGGGCCGCGCCGATTCGGCGGGGGTGGACCCCACTTAGCTGACTTTGTGCCGCCGGTGGCCGAGCGGGTGCCGTCAGGGATCGATGACCTCATGGTCTTCGCCCGGCGGGACAACCTGCCGGTGCTGCCCCAAGCGGCTGTGGCGCACGCGCACTTCGAGACGATCCACCCCTTCCCTGACGGCAACGGCCGCACCGGCCGGGCGCTGCTGCAGGCGATGCTGCGCGCCAAACGACTGACGCGCCGCACCTCGGTGCCGATCAGCGCGGGCCTGCTGACCGACACCGCCAGCTACTTCGACGCGCTCACGGCATACCGAGAGGGAGATCCCGCCCCGATCGTCTCGTCGATCTCCCGGGCAGCGCTCGTCGGCGTCGAGAATGGGCGGCGGCTGGTCGCCGATTTGCGTCAGGTTCGTGCCCGTTGGGATGAGCAGCTGCAGGGTGTGCGCGCGGATTCCGGGGCCCGTCGCCTGATGCCCGGGCTGATCGAGCATCCGGTGATCAATGCGTCCCTGGCCCGGCAGATCCTGGGTTCGGCGAACGAGCATCGACATATCGACGTCCTGATCGCCCGCGGCATCCTCGTCCCGCACCAGGACTACAAGACCCGGAATATGACCTGGCGGGCGCCGGACGTCCTGGAGGCTCTCGACCAGTTCGCCGCGCGCGCCGCGGCATACGGTCAATGAGACGTATGCCGCGGCGTGCGTTGCCGGCTGGGTGCCCGTAGGTTGGGGGCCGTGGCGCGGCGTTGGCAGACGATCACGGTCCAGCTGATCAGTGGGCGGGGTGAGCAGCTTCACCACCCGCCGGGGCGGGTTTTCCTGCTGCCACCGCGCGCGAGTTTCGAGGCGCTCGGCCGGGCCATCGATGTCGCGCTCGCCCGCTGGGACTTCAGCCATCTGCGCGAGTTCACGCTCGACGACGGCACGATGGTCACCGATGATCAGCTCGCCGACGAGCTGCGTAACTCGATGTCCGGTCCCATCCCCAGGGTCATCTCGTTGCGCGAGGTCGTCAAGAAGCGGGTCACGACGGTGGGCACCCAGTTCGGCTACACCTTCGACCTGGGCGACGACTGGTTCCATCTGTGCACGCTTGAGGGGTATGCCGATCCGGCCGATGTGTACGGCCCCGACCCGAGCGAGCCGGTCCCGATCTGGGGGTGGGGGACGATCCCCGACCAGTACGGGCGGCGCTGGCGCGACGACGCCGGTGTGGACGGGGAGGACGGCGACGCGGCTCCGCCGCCGGTCGAGGTCCCGCCGGCGCTCGACAAGTTCACCCGGCGTCGGGAGGTTCCCCCGCTCGTCGATCTCGGCGCGGTGCGCACGGCTGCGGCTGCTGGAGATGTCGGCGCGTTCCTCGACGCGGTCTCGGGCGTCGATCTCGTGCCGGCGGTGCAGCAGGTCGCCACGGCCGCGTTGGCGCTCCACCGCTCCCTGCCACGCGCTCGGACGCAGGTCCTCTTCGGTGTTCTCGCCTCGCTGCACTACCGCGCTCAAGACCGCGGGTGGGAGGGCGACGACCTGTTGTCCGAGGACCTGCTGGCGACGCTGCAGGGCCGCGAGGCGCAGTCGCCGTTGCGGGTGGTCCCGGTCGACCTCAACGAGCTCGCCCTCGTCATGACCGGATCGATGGGCGATGGGGAGCACGAGGGTGGCTACCTCAACACCCGGACCGGAGAGGCGATCTCCTCGATGCTGACCGACGCGGCCTACGTCGGTGCGGACGTCGCCATCGACATCGAGGACGACCCGGACTGGGTGTGGGTCGGGCCCACCGGCAGCCACGAGGGGTGGCAGGACATGGCGGCCTTCGCTGCGAGCCTCGAGGACCCCGGCCTGCGGCGCCGCTTCGAGAGTGCCATCGAGGGCCGAGGCGCCTTCCGCAGGTTCAAGGACGTGCTGCATCAGGATGCCGACGAGCGGACTCGGCGGCGGTGGTATCTCGAGCGCGAGGATCGCGATCTGGGCCGGGCGCGCGCGTTGCTCGCGACCCACGGGCTGCGACCCGGCCGCTCCTGACGGCGCTGACCCCCGCTCCGGCCGGGCCCCATGACGAGTCCGACGCGGGCCCAGGTCGCGACCGGCCGCGCCAACGCCGTCCGCTCGATCCCCGGCAGCAGATCGGTCCGGCCGGCAGGGCAAGCAGTTGGGCATGCGCCGCGGAGGCCAGCTGACTGGTGTGGCCGTGGGTGAACTCGCGCAGGAACTGCCCCAGCGTGGCCGGCGCGTACACCTGCCCGAAGATCCGCCTCATCCCACCGGAACGGACCACCTGTGAGTCATCGTTACTGTCGGCACCCGCGGCCATCCCAGCGATGATCGCGGCGATCTTCCCGCCCGGGTTCACCCCGGCCGAGGCCACCCGCGCCGGCGTGGCCAACGTGACCCGGTCGGTGACCAGTTCCGAGAGTCCGGCCTGCTCGGCCAACGCCATCACCGGGACCAGCCCGGCACACGAGAGGAGATCCTCATCATCGAACACCGGTGTCGCTCTCGACCACACCTGCGGTAGCTTCACTTCCAGTGCCCTCTGTGCGCGGACCGAATCAGGACTTCAACTACCCCGACGCTCCCGCCACATAAGGCATTCCACGATCAGACCCGCCGCCCTCACCCAAACAACCCGATCCATCCACGGATCGAGGCTAAGCCTCTGAAATCGGCTCCACGGCAGACGAAATCGTTGTCGGCAACGGTCCTGATTGGCCCGCGACCCCTGGAACGACCGAACTCCCGGCCGGATCACATCCGGCCGCGCTCGCCATGCCGTAGTCGTTTGTTATACCCTCAAAAGGTGGCCGAACTCCTCGACCTCGACGACAACCAGCCCTTCGAAATCGACACCCAAGCCGCCCACCTGTTCAAACACCCACACCTCGGCATAGACGATGTCCTCGACGTGTGGGCCAACGACCCGTTGTTCTATCCCGCCAAACCGCCAGCCCACTGGCTCATGGTCGCCGAAGTCAACGGGCGGGTTCTCGTCGTCCCGATTGCACATCAGACTCCGACACTCCCACCACGTGCCGACCGATCGGATGTATGAGGCATCTTCGGGCCTCGCCGCCACCTACCGAAGGGACCGCGATGACCACTGAACCGACCACGCCAGAGCAGGAGTACGACTTCTACGCCCGGCCAGAAAA
This sequence comes from Nostocoides sp., assembly GCA_039812345.1. Lineage (GTDB taxonomy): Bacteria > Actinomycetota > Actinomycetes > Actinomycetales > Dermatophilaceae > Nostocoides_A. The sequence goes on from JBDIAJ010000143.1 coordinate 6,153, forward strand.
CCAGCAACCCCAAGGCCAGCCGCGACGACGCACTACCCGACTGACCGCACCGATCCCGGTTCGCTTCCCCCCCGAACTCCTCGCGGAAGTCAAGCGCCGAGCCGACGCCGACGACCGCTCCGTCTCCGCCTGGATCCGACGCGCCGTCGAACACGAACTCACCAGACCAGCCTGACCTGTCAGCACACGGCATCTCCGCTCCACTCGCGGCGGTTGTACGCACGCTCCTGGCGAGCCGGACACGGCGTCAGGCAACGCGGGAGTGGAAGCGCTGGCGGGCTGCTTCACCGCTGGTGCCGATGAAGGTCCCCACCTCGTGGACCCGCGCGAAGCTCCTCGAACTCGCGGCCGCGGCGGCGGATGTCGGCGTGCCGCTTCTGACTGTGTGCGCAGAAGGGCGTAAGGAGTCCTTAAGGCGTCAACCCCTTGGCCTCGACGGCTGGGCGCGGTTGTCTTGGAGGGTCGAACCCACTCACGCCAAGGAGCGATCAATGCGAACTGCCCCAACGATTTCCACTGCCGTCGCGCTCGGACTCCTCGCCGCCGGCGGGCCCGCCGCCGCCAGCGTCACCGCCTCGCCGGTCGCCTCGGCTCCGGCCACGAACGCCGCGTCCGCCACCACAACGGCGGGCATGGTGTATGCCCTGACCAACGACCCGATGGGCAACGCCGTCGTCGCCTACCGGCGCGACCGGAGGGGGATGCTCACGATGTCCGGCCGGTACCCGACCGGTGGCGTGGGTGCCACCCTGGAGGGCGCGGTCGTCGACCGGTCGGCCTCTCAGGGGGCCCTGGCAGCGGACCGGATCCACGACCGGTTGTATGCCGTGAACCCGGGCAGCGACACCCTGACCGTCTTCTCGACGAGGGACGGGATGATGCGCCGCATCCAGACCGTCTCGACCCATGGCCGGTTCCCGGTCAGCGTGGCCGTCTCGCCCGACGGCCGCCGCGTCGTCGTGCTCAACGCGCGCGATGGCGGCTCGATCCAGGGCTACCAGGTGCTGGACGGCCGGCTCATGCCGAAGCCGTCCTGGAACCGCAAGCTCATGCTCGACACGATGACGGGCACCGACATGGAGTTCGTCAACACCCCCGGCCAGGTCGGCTTCAGCCCCGACGGGCGCAACCTGCTCGTGACGACGAAGGCCTCGACCCACAGCGTCCTCGTGTGGCCGATGGCGACGGACGGCAGCCTCCCGATGAAGCCGGCCGTGACCACGATGGCCGGCGCCGTACCGTTCGCCTTCGCCTTCGACCGGCGCGGCCGGCTCGATGTGGTCAACGCCGGCACCGGCACGGTCGGGACCTACGCGATCGGGCGCGGCGGGCGGCTGACGGCATACGGTCAAACCGCGACGAAAGGCGAGGCGGTCTGCTGGATCGCCGTCCACGACGACCTGATCGTCACCTCCAACACCGGCAGCAACACCCTGACCAGCCTGCGCTCACGGCGTGCCGCGCCGCTCCGGTTGGGTGTCATGACGACCGGTATGGCGCCGGTCGACTCCGCGTTCAGCCCGGACGGGACCTACTTCTACGTCCAGAGCGGCGGGACGAACCTGATCGAGACCTACCGGGTCTCGGCCACCGGCGCCCTGACGAAGCTGGACTCCGACCAGCTGCCCGGCCCGATCGGCAGCGAAGGAATCCTCGCCTGGTGACCCCGTCGTTCGATGAGGGGACCGCCACGGCGTCAACCCAACGGGGTCGCCCACCGAAGTCCCGGGAATCGGGCGAAGCCGCGATCGGTGGTGATCCACGTCGCTCCGACATCCATCGCGAGGGCCGCCAGATAGGCGTCGGGAATGTCATTGCTGCGTATGCCGAGTTCGGCCACGTAGCGCGCGAACAGCTCCCAGTGCCGGGGACCCGGACGGACGACGATCGCGCTGGGTGCCTCGCGGACGACGCGGCAGAACTCCAGCGCCTGGCCCGGCGGCGTGGGCTCGCGATAGACACGGTGGTTGGTGACGATGCGCAGGAACGAGGACAGGACGATCTCGCTCACCCCGAACGGTTCGAGACCCGAGAGGCGCCCGGTGAGCCAGTCCCGATAGTGCTCGTGGTGCGGGCTCTCCGGTCGGTGCGCGTAGATGAAGACGTTGACGTCAGCCAGCAGCATGCCGCTCGTCCGGCAGGTCGAGCAGTTCGGCGAGTGCGTCCTTGTCCTCGAGATCGACGCCAGGCCGAAGGCCGCTGCCGCCGAAGGTCGGAAGGGTGACCGCGACCCGAGGGCCACGGCCTCGGTCGCTGAAGAGAACCCGCAGGCCGTCATCGACGATATCGCCGAGCGAACGCCCGGACGCCAGCGCCTCCGCGCGGGCCCGACGCAGCAGCTCGTCGTCGATGCTGACCGTCGTCCGCATGGCTGCATCCTAGCATCAGGCCAATACATCATGATGCGAGGGGAGCCGAGGGCAATTCTCCCATTCCACGAACACCGGCCCCGACGACGGCCTAGCCTTCCCCCATGATGCTCAGATCGCTCGCGGCAGGTTGCCTGGTCACCGCTTCCCTGGTCGCGGGCGCTGGGACCGCGCACGCCCGGTCGGCGATGACGACCCCGAACCTCATTCAGAATCCCGGTGGCGAGTCCTCGGCGGGAAGCACCGACGGAATGCCGGTCGCGGCACCCAAGTGGACCAAGGGACCGCAGAGCGGTTTCACACCGGTCAAGTATGGCGCTGCCCTCTACCCGACGTTGTCAACCCCTGGCCCGCCCTCTCGTGGCAAGAACTTCTTCGCCGGCGGTCCATACGGCACACGGACGGTTGTCACGGCCAGTCAGAAGATTTCATTGACCGCCTACGCGACGGCCATCAGCAAGGGCTCGGTCAAGTACACCCTGTCCGGGTGGTTCGGCGGCACCACCGATGAGGATGACAACGCCAAGCTCAGCGTGACCTTCAAGAGCGCCACGGGGGCGACCGTCGGGACGTCGGGATCGATCGGCGGCTTCAAGGCTGCCGATCGCGGCAATGTGACCAAGTTCCTCCCCGCCAGCAAAGCGGGCGCAGTTCCCAAGACCGCTCGAACCGCCCTGGACACGGTCACCATGCAATGGGCCCAGGGCATCTACATCAACGGCTACTGTGACAATCTGAGCCTGGTGTTGTCCGGCACCTGAGCAGCGGGCGAACCCGGTCCGGCCGCCTCGTCAGCGGTCGTCCGGTCTCGGCTGCGATGAAGACGCCGGTGTCCAGCACCCCCGCGCTCACAACTCGTCCAGGGTCTGACCGGCGAGCCCACGCAAGTGCTCGCGCAGGCCGGGGTCCGCGGAGCGGGTGGTCAGCTGTGCGTCAAGGCGGCCCCGGACAGCCATCGCGTGCGACGCCCGTGCGGGACGATGTCGGCGATCGGTTCCCCCCGCACGGTGAGGGTCACGCGCTCGCCGGCGAGCACCGCGTCGATCACGCGCGTGGTGTCGTTGCGCAGGTCACGGACCCCCACATCCAGGTGCGACACGGTAGTACGTCGGCCTCACCAGAGCTCCGGGTCGCCCGCGACCAGCGTCCGGGTCGTGATGTGGTTGTCGTCGGCGACGATGAGGTACAGCTCGCGAGAGTCGGCGCGCAGCGCGGCGATCGTGCCGTCCACCCGATGGTCGAAGGTGAAGGGGGCGAAGTCCGCGCGCCCGTCCGTGCTGGCGAAGGCCTGCGGGCGCAGGAAGTGGTCGATGAGATAG
>JBDIAJ010000144.1:0-9702 GCA_039812345.1 Nostocoides sp.
ATGCGCACGACCGTGACCTTCGACGACGACGTCGCTCGCCTCATCAGCGACGCACAGCATCGCGAGCGGAAGACCTTCAAGGAGGTCGTCAACGAGGCGGTCCGCCGGGGACTCACCGCCGCCACGCCGCAGGCGCCGGCCTACCAGGTCCGGGTGCACCACTCGGGCGTGCGACCGGGAGTCGACACCACGGCGCTCAACCGCCTCGCCGACGAACTCGAGAATGATGCGCTGACCGGCAGTCGCGAGTCGTGATCGTCCCCGACGTCAATCTCCTGGTGTATGCCGTGTTCGACGGCTACCGGTTGCATGGGCCGGCCGCGACCTGGCTGGGCGCGATCTTCAACGGGTCCGAGCAGGTCGGCCTCACGACGCCCGCGCTGTTCGGGTTCGTCCGGCTCGCCACGAGTGGGCGCGTCCACGAACACCCGTTGTCCGTCGCGGACGCGGGCGCGTATGTCGGTGAATGGCTGGCCCGCCCACAGGCTCGCTTCCTCGCGCCCGGCCGCGAGCACATGCGTCTCACCCTCGACCTGCTCACGAGCGTCGGCACCGGTGCCAACCTGACGACGGATGCCCAGCTCGCGGCATACGCCCTGGAGTTCGGCGGGACGGTCCACTCCAATGACGCGGACTTCGGCCGCTTCCCCGGCGTCCGCTGGGTCAACCCGCTGGCCTGATCGCGCGGGACTGCGCTGTCGCCCGGAAGGGCTCGGGATCAGGCGAGGAATCCGGCGATCATGGCTCGGGCGCGGGCGGACCCGAGCGCGCCGACATGGCCGCGGGGGACAAGCTGGAGGTGGGAGTCGGGGATCAGGCTCGCCGTCTCGTGGAAGAGCGCGGTCGGATAGAACCGGTCACGGGTGCCGCCGATGATCAGGGTGCGGGCGCGGATGGGCGGCAGGCCGACGAGGTCGAAGCCGTCCCTCGGCCTCGATCGTCGTGGCGAGGTCGTCGGCGTCGGCGGGGCTGCGGATCATCCGCGACGCCAGCCGTCCGGCGATCCAGCGGACGGGAGCGGCGGCATACGAGGGAACGGAGGAGGCGGCCGCGGCCCCGGCGGCGGCGCGCACATCACCGGCCCGTATGCCGCGGGCAACCTCCGCCTGCAGGCGCCGGCCCGGCTCACCGAGCCGGCAGGCGGTGGAACCGAGGACCAACCGGCGCACGACCTCCGGGTGCTCGGCGGCGAGTTGTTGGGCGATGCTGCCGCCGGTGGAGACCCCGACCACGTCGACGGGTTCGTCGAAGCCGGCGTGCAGCGCGGCGGCCTGCTCACCGGCCAATTGCGACATCGTCATACCGCGGGGCAGGCCGGGCCGCCGATTGAACACGACGATGCGCCGCGACCCGGCAATCGCGCGCAGGGACGTGACCGCGCCGCGCACCACCCACGCGCTGTCCACCCCCGTGACGGGCGCCAGCCCCGCCAACACCACGACCGGACGGCCGGTGCCGGATGCGGCATACGGCAACGGCCCGAACCGGCCACGCTCCACGCCCACCCGACAAAAGTGGCACACCCCGTCGCCCGGCGCCACCAACCCGAGGCGCGGATGACGGCCCGCATCCGCCGGCGCGTCAAGAACGCGTCAAGATCCGTCAAGACCGAATCAATCGGAGTGGTCCAGCACCGCGGTCCGCGCATCGTGGCGACGTGATCGAAGACATCATCGCCGGGGTCATCGGCGTGCTCCTCATCGGCTACCTGCTCTACGCGCTGGCCCGGCCGGACCGGTTCTGAGGCGGCGACCATGAGCACCACCGTCACCACCCTCGCCTACCTCGGCGTCCTCGCCGTGATCCTGGGCCTGTTGCACGTGCCCCTGGGCAACTGGATGTATCGCGTGTTCACCGACGAGCGGGACTGGCGGGCCGAGCGCGCCGTCTATCGGCTCGTCGGCGTCGACCCCCGCAGAGAGCAGCGCTGGAGCACGTATGCCGTGGCCGTCGTCGCCTTCGGGGTCATGTCGGTGACCCTGCTCTTCCTCCTCATCCTCGGCCAGCGCTGGCTGCCGTGGGGGCTGGGGCGCGCGCAGGACTGGCATACGGCCCTCAACACCGCGATCTCCTTCACCACCAACACCAACTGGCAGTCGTATGCCGGTGAGGCCGGCGCCGGATACACGGTCCAGATGGTCGGGCTGACGGTGCAGAACTTCGTCTCCGCCGCCACCGGGATCGCCGTCGCCGTCGCCCTCGTGCGGGCGATCGCCCGGCACGACACCGACCGGATCGGCAACTTCTGGGTCGATCTGACCCGCGCCTGCCTGCGGGTCCTGCTGCCGATCGCCGTCGCCGGCGCCGTCCTCCTGCTCTGCGGTGGCGTCATCCAGAACCTCGACGCCCCGCACACGATCACGACGATCACCGGCCAGCAGCAGGTGATCCAGGGCGGACCGGTCGCCAGCCAGGAGGCGATCAAACTCCTCGGCACCAACGGGGGCGGCTTCTTCAACGCGAACTCGGCCCACCCCTTCGAGAACCCCAACGCGTGGACCAACCTGCTCCAGATCGTCCTCGTGCTGATGATCCCGTTCTCCCTGCCGTGGACCTACGGCCGGATGGTCGGCGACAAACGGCAGGGCGGCGTCCTCACCGGCGTCATGGCGCTCCTCTTCCTCGGCAGCGCCGCGCTGACCACCTGGGCCGAGCAGGCCGCCTCCAGCGGACTCGCCGGGTCGATGGAGGGCAAGGAGCAACGCTTCGGGATCGTCGGCTCCGTCGTCTTCGGCACCGCCACGACCGGCACCTCCACCGGCGCGGTCAACTCGATGCACGAGTCCTACAGCGCGCTCGGTGGCGGCCTGCTCATGGTCAACATGCAACTCGGCGAGGTCTCCCCGGGCGGGGTCGGGACCGGTCTCTACGGCATCCTCGTCTTCGCCATCATCACCGTCTTCATCGCCGGCCTGATGGTCGGGCGCACGCCCGAGCTCCTCGGCAAGACGATCGGCCGGGCCGAGATCACGTATGCCGCGCTCGCCACCATCACGATGCCGGCCCTCGTCCTGCTCTTCACCGGGGCCTCGCTCGTCCTGCCCGCGGGTCGCGCGGCCCTGCTCAACCACGGACCGCACGGACTCAGCGAGATGCTCTACGCCTACAGCTCGGCGTCGAACAACAACGGATCCGCGTTCGCCGGCCTCTCGGCCGACCAGCCCTGGCTCAACCTCACCCTCGGCGCGTGCATGGTCATCGCCCGGTTCGCCATCATCGTCTTCACCCTCGGGGTGGCCGGCGCCCTCGTGCGCCAGCACCGGCGCCCGCAGACGGCCGGGACGATGCCGACCCACACCCCGCTCTTCGGTGGGCTGCTCGTCGGCATCATCGTCATCGTCGCCGGCCTGACCTTCTTCCCCGCCCTCGCTCTCGGTCCGCTCGCGGAGGCCCTCTCATGACCACGACAACGCATCAGCTGCCCCATCACCACGGCCACGCCGGCCCCGCACACAAAAGCCTGGCCGCGCAGGCGATGGCGAACCTCCCGCAGGCCTTCGCCAAGCTCGACCCGCGCCACCTGGTCCGCCAGCCGGTGATCTTCGTGGTGTGGATCGGCTCGGTCCTGACCACCGTCCTCTCCCTCCTGCACCCCTCCGTCTTCGCCATCGCCGTGACCGGGTGGCTCTGGGCGACCATCCTGTTCGCCAATGTCGCCGAGGCCGTCGCCGAGGGCCGCGGCAAGGCGCAGGCCGCCACCCTGCGCCAGACCCGCACCGACACCACGGCCCGGCGGCTGCGGCCCGACGGCACCGAGGAGGCGGTGTCCGGTCAGGACCTGCTCCTCGGCGACCGCGTCGTCGTCGAGGCCGGGCAGGTCATCCCCGGCGACGGCGACGTCGTCGAGGGCGTCGCGACGGTCGATGAGTCGGCGATCACCGGCGAGTCGGCACCGGTGATCCGGGAGTCCGGTGGCGACCGGTGCGCCGTGACCGGCGGCACGACCGTGCTCTCGGACCGGATCGTCGTGCAGATCACGAGCAAACCGGGCGAGACCTTCATCGACCGGATGATCGCCCTCGTCGAGGGCGCCGCCCGGCAGAAGACCCCCAACGAGATCGCCCTCGGCATCCTCCTCGTCGTCCTCACCCTGATCTTCGTCCTCGCCGTCATGGCGCTGCAGCCGATGTCGATCTACTCGGGTCAGCGGCTCTCGCTGGTCGTCCTCGTCGCGCTCCTGGTCTGCCTCATCCCCACGACGATCGGGGCGCTGCTGTCGGCGATCGGCATCGCCGGCATGGACCGGCTGGTCCAGCGCAATGTGCTCGCCATGTCCGGCCGGGCCGTGGAGGCCGCCGGCGACGTCTCGACCCTGCTCCTGGACAAGACCGGCACGATCACCTTCGGCAACCGGCAGGCCAGCGACGTCCTGCCGGTCGAGTCCGCCACCCGGGAGGAGCTGCTGCGCGCGGCATACCTCTCCTCCCTCGCGGACGAGACGCCCGAGGGCCGCTCGATCGTCGACTACGCCCTGGCGAACGGCCTGACCGACCGCGGCGAGACGCCCGCGGACCTGCTGCGCTCCGGCGCCGTGTTCGTCCCGTTCACCGCCCAGACCCGGATGTCGGGGGTCGACCTGCCCGACGGGACCCGGGTGCGCAAGGGCGCCGGGTCCGCCCTCGCCGGCTGGGTCCATGCCGAGGGCGGGCGGATGGCCCACGACGTCGACGCCAAGGTCGCCGAGATCAGCAACGCCGGGGGCACCCCCCTCGTCGTCGCCGTCGCCGACCCCGGGCAGCAGCCCCGCCAGCTCGGCGTGGTCTTCCTCAAGGACATCGTCAAGCCCGGTATGGCGCAGCGCTTCGGCCAGCTGCGCGCGATGGGCATCCGCACGGTCATGATCACCGGCGACAACCCGCTCACCGCGGCCGCCATCGCGGCCGAGGCCGGAGTCGACGACTTCCTCGCGGAGGCCACACCCGAGGACAAGATGGCCCTGATCAAGCAGGAGCAGGCCGGCGGACGGCTCGTCGCGATGACCGGCGACGGCACCAACGACGCCCCGGCGCTGGCCCAGGCCGACGTGGGCGTCGCCATGAACACCGGCACCTCGGCCGCCAAGGAGGCCGGCAACATGGTCGACCTCGACTCCGACCCGACCAAGCTGATCGACATCGTCGCCATCGGCAAGCAGCTGCTCATCACCCGGGGCGCGCTGACGACCTTCTCCATCGCCAACGACGTCGCGAAGTACTTCGCCATCATCCCGGCGATGTTCGTCGGGATCTTCCCCGGCCTCCACGCGCTCGACATCATGCGTCTGCACAGCCCCGAGTCGGCGATGCTCTCGGCCGTCATCTTCAATGCCCTCATCATCGTCGCGTTGATTCCCTTGTCGCTCAAGGGAGTCGCCTACCGCCCGCTGAGCGCCGCGGCGATGTTGCGCCGCAACCTGCTGCTCTACGGCGCCGGCGGCATCCTCGCCCCCTTCGTCGGCATCAAGCTGATCGACCTCGTCGTCGGCCTGCTGCCCGGACTGCACTGAAAGCCGGACCTGACATGAATCTCGCCAAGCAGGCCGTGGCCGCGGCCAAGGCCCTCCTCGTCCTCACCGTCATCCTCGGCGTCGGCTACCCGCTGGCGCTGACCGGTGTCGCGCTCGCCTTCCCCGGCCAGGCGAACGGATCGATCATCCGGGTGGACGGCCGCGAGGTCGGCTCCTCGCTCCTCGGCCAGGCGGCGACCGACCCCCGGTGGTTCCAGGCGCGCCCGTCTGCGTCCGATCAGTCTGGGGACACCAGCGGCGGGTCGAACTGGGGGCCGAACGCGCCCGAACTCGCCGCGCAGATCGCGCGCCGGGAGGCGGCCCTGCGCGCCGCCAACCCGGATGCCCCCGCCGGTCCCATCCCCGCGGACGCCCTCACGGCCAGCGCGAGCGGCCTCGACCCGGACATCTCTTCCGCGTATGCCGCCTGGCAGGCACCCCGGGTCGCCGTCGCCTGGGGCTTGTCCACCGCCGCGGTCGAGACGCTCGTCACCGAGCAGACCCGGCACCCCGTGCTCGGCATCATCGGCACCGACCGCGTCGATGTGACGACGCTCAACGTGGCGTTGGCGGCATACGGCACCGCGCACGGCAAGGGCTGAGGGAGGATCGGGGAATGGCGCGCGGCCGGCTGCGGATCTATCTCGGGGCGGCTCCCGGCGTGGGCAAGACGGTCGCCATGCTCAACGAGGGTGCGCGCCGCCGGGCGCGGGGCACCGATGTCGTCGTCGGTGTCGTGGAGACGCATGGCCGCGAACGGACCGCCGCGATGCTCGACGGACTCGAGGTCGTCCCCCGGCACACCCTGCACCACCGCGGCAGTGACCTGAGCGAGATGGACCTCGCCGCCATCCTCGAGCGGGCCCCCGAGGTCGCCCTCGTCGACGAACTCGCCCACACGAACGTGCCGGGGTCGCGCCACGAGAAGCGGTGGCAGGACATCGACGCGCTGCTCGACGCCGGCATCGACGTCATCTCGACGGTCAACATCCAGCATCTGGAGAGCCTCAACGACGCGGTCGAGGCGATCACCGGCATCGTCCAGCGCGAGACCGTCCCCGACGAGGTGGTCCGCCGGGCCGACCAACTCGAACTCGTCGACATGTCGCCCGAGGCCCTGCGCCGCCGGATGGCGCACGGCAACATCTACCGGGCCGACAAGATCGACGCCGCCTTGACCAACTACTTCCGGGTCGGCAATCTGTCGGCGCTGCGCGAACTCGCGCTGCTGTGGCTCGCCGACCGGGTCGATGAGGGCCTCGAACGGTACCGGGGCGCCCACGGCATCGACCATCCGTGGCCCGCGCGCGAGCGGGTCGTCGTCGCCGTGTCCGGCGGGCCCGAGGGTGAGGTGCTCCTGCGGCGCGGGGCCCGGATCGCCTCCCGCGGCGCCGGCGGCGAACTCCTCGCCGTCCACGTCGCCCGCACCGACGGCCTGAGCGGGCCCCCGCTGCAGGCCCTCGGCCGGCTCCGGCAGCTCACCGACGAACTCGGCGGCACCTTCCACACGGTGACCGGCGGCGAGGACGCCGCGGCGATCCTGGACTATGCGCGCGCGGTCAACGCCTCCCAAGTCGTCGTCGGGAGCACGCGGATTCCGTTGTGGCGCAGGGTTCTCGGTGGGTCGACGACGGAGCGGGTGATCGACGACTCGGGGGACATCGACGTCCATGTCGTCACCCACGGTCAGGCGCGCAGCGGCGGGCTGCGGATGCTCGAACGGCGTGGGAGTCGCCGTCGCACGAGCATCGCGTATGCCGCGGCCCTGCTGGGTCCGCTGCTCCTGACGCTCGTCCTGCGCCCCTCCGAACCGGGGCTGGGTCTCACCGCGCCGCTCTACCTTCTCCTGACGGTGCTGGTGGCCCTGCTCGGTGGCTTCGGGCCGGCCATCGTCGGCGCGGTCGTCTCCTCGCTCCTGGTGAACTGGTTCTTCACCCCGCCCCTGGGCACGCTGACCATCGCCGCGCCACAGAACGTCATCGCGCTCGTCGTCTTCGTCGTCTCCGCCTCCATCGTCGCCGCCCTCGTCCACCGCAACTCGCTCCGGGCGGAGCAGGCGATCGCCGCCCAGGGTGAGTCGGCCGCCCTGGCCGAACTGACCCACACCCTCCTCGGATCGACCGACCAGTTGCAGCTGCTGCTCGACCGGGCGCGGGACATGTTCGCCGCCGACGCGGCGGCGATCATCCCGCGCGGGCGGCGGGCCGCCGACGGACCCGTGGCCGCGACCGCGGGATTCGTCGGCGACGACCTGGCCACGGGGGTGGACCTGGCCCGCGAGCACGTCGACGACGAGCACGATCTCGTTCTCGTCCGCGGCTCGGTGCCGGCCGGCCGGCAGCGTCTCCTCGCGGCATACGCCACCCATGCCGGTGCGATCCTGCACCGGCGGGCGTTGCAGTCGGTGGCCGGCCAGGCCAGGGCCCTCGAGCAGGACAACTCCGCCCGCCGGGCGTTGCTCGCGGCGGTCTCCCACGACCTGCGCACCCCACTCGCCGGGATCAAGGCGGCCATCGGCAGCCTGCGGGCGACCGACGTCACCTTCTCCGCCGACGATCGGGCCGAGCTCATGGAGGCGATCGAGGAGTCGGCGGACCGGCTCGACGTGCTGATCGGCAACCTCCTCGACATGTCGCGGTTGCAGGCCGGCGCCCTCGTCGCCCACCCCCGCGCGACCGACCTCGGCGAGGTCGTCCCGCAGGCCGTCGACGCGCTGACCGACCCCAAGCGGGTGGCCTGGAGCCTCGATCCCCACGCCCGGATGGTCGTGTCCGACCCCGGGCTGCTCGACCGGGTGCTGGGCAACATCCTCGAGAACGCCCTGCGCTACCAGCCCGACGACCAGCCGGTCCGGCTGACCACCTCCGCCACCGGATCCCGGGTCGAGGTCCGGGTCGTCGACACCGGGCCGGGCGTGCCCGGTGGCCACAAGGAGCGGATCTTCCAGCCGTTCCAGCGCCACGGCGACGCCCCGGCGGGCAACGGGGTCGGACTGGGGCTGGCCGTCGCCCGCGGCTTCGCCGAGGCCATGGACGGGCAGGTCGAGGTCGACGACACCCCCGGGGGCGGGCTGACCGTGACCGTCTCCCTCCCCGCGGCAGGAGCAGCCTCGTGACCACGCGCATCCTCGTCGTCGATGACGACCCCACCCTGCGGCGGACCCTGCGAATCTCGTTGCGCGCGCGGGACTACGAGGTCGAGGACGTCGGCACCGGGCGGGACGCCCTCTCGACGGTCGAGGACCGGGCCGCCGACCTCGTCATCCTCGACCTGGGGCTGCCCGACCTGGACGGGACCGAGGTCCTGCGCCGGCTGCGCCGGATCTCCACCGTCCCGGTCATCGTCTTGTCGGCCCGGCACGGGGCGATCGACAAGGTGGAGGCCCTCGACGAGGGCGCCGACGACTACGTCACCAAGCCCTTCGGCATGGAGGAGCTGCTCGCCCGGGTGCGAGCCGCGCTGCGGCGCGGCGGCGAGGAGCTCGCGGGTCAGCCGGCGTTCGTCAGCGACGCCTTCCGCCTCGACTTCGACACCCGCTCGGCGTCGGGGCCGCGGGGACCGGTGAACCTGACCCCGACGGAGTGGCGCCTCCTCGGCGAGCTGGCTCGGCATACGGGCAAGGTCGTCCCGCATGTGACCCTCCTGCGGGCCGCCTGGGGACCGGAGTACGGGCGGGAGTCGAACTATCTGCGGGTCTATGCGAATCAGTTGCGGCGCAAGCTGGAGCCCGACCCGAGCCATCCGCGGCACCTGATCACCGAGCCGGGGATCGGGTACCGGCTCATCCCCTGACCCGCCGGACGTGCGTGGCACCCGCCGGCGCGGGCGGAACCGGCGTGGCGGGCCCGGGCGTTTGGCGAGTCGTGACGAAGGTGTGGCTGGTCCTTTACGGGGTGTTCATGGCGGCCCTCATCGTCGGGCTCGACATCGCCTTCTTCCGCGGCCACTTCTGGCCGCGCCTGATGATCAATGTCGGGATCGTCCTCGTCTTCGGGGCGGTCTACCTGCGCTTCCTCAGGTCCACCTGAGGCGGAGTCCCGCGGGTCGGTGCGGGCCGGTGACGGCGGTCAGCGCCACCGCGGCGCCGAGCACGAGCAGCCCGGCCAGGGTGACTCCCGGCCAGCCGGCGAGCGCCCAGACGTGCGTGGCGCCGGCGCCGGCGACCGTGCTGCCGGCATAGAAGGAGATCAGGTAGGCGCTCGACGCGCTCGTCGTCG
>JBDIAJ010000145.1:0-9672 GCA_039812345.1 Nostocoides sp.
AGGAAGCGCGCCCGAAGGTGGGCCCCAGCGGTGGCGCTGACGAAGGAAGCGCGCCCGAAGGTGGGCCCCAGCGGTGGCGCTGACGAAGGAAGCGCGCCCGAAGGGATTCGAACCCCTAACCTTCTGATCCGTAGGGATCCTGGGAGGGGACGGGAGCCGACCTGGCGCGCCCACGGCCGACACCTCAACCCGGACAAAGTAGCAGGTCAGCGCGACGCCAGCCATAGTGTCGGGACCAGGCCGATCAGGTCGGGCAGGGTCGCGCGACCGAGCCCGCGCCGGCCTATTTGGGCCGAAATTGGGCCGAGGCTCCATGAGGGCCGCCCGTCCAAGAGCGGCCGCCGCCGGCCACATGGGCGAGACGCCGCGTGCCCCAAAGGCGGCGGAGTGGGTCACTTCAGGACCGCCAATGCCGGGTCTTGGGCCAAGTGCTCTCCCAGACTTCGTGGGTGGCTAGTGCTCGCTACCACGCTGTCGATCATTCGACATTGATGCCGGCACCGGTCCCCTGCACGCGAGGGCCCGCTCATCGCGGGCCGCACCCCTCAACCTTCCGGATCCCCGTGGTGACGCTGATGCGGCGGCCCTCGTCCCGTCCGTAGCGTCGATCGCCAGGCGGCTGAAGGACCGCCCGGCCCGAAGGAGATCCAGCATGTCGACCGCCCGCTTCCGCCAGATCGGCTCGGCGCTCTGTCTTGCCTGCTTCCCTCTCCTCCTTCTCGCGGCGGAGGTCATCGCACCGTGGCACTCCGCCGATGAGTCGGAGTCCCAGAGCCTGGCCCGCGCCGGCGACCAGGCCGCCGCCGTGAACCTGGCCGACCTGCTCCTCTTTCTCGGCGTCCTGCTCGCCGTGCCGGGGCTCCTGGCCGTGATGCGCCTGACCCGCGCCCGTGCCCCGCTCGCCTCGTTGGTCGGCGGGACGCTGGCCGTCTCCGGAGTGGTCGCCGGGATGCTGCAGGCGGTTACCGACCAGTACAGCCTCCTCCTCTCGCCGCTCGCCGGCACCGCCGGGGTTGCCGACGCTGTGCAGTCCTCCAGCGCCTGGGTGATGACGGTCGTCCTCGTGGTGTTCCTCGTCGGGACGCTCGTCGGGACGATCCTGCTCGGCGTCGCACTGTGGCGCAGCCACGCCGCCCCGGCCTGGACGGGGCTGTCGTTCGTGCTCTCCTCGGTGGCCGGCTTCGTGTCGCACTCGGTCGACCTCATGTGGCTCGACGTCGTGGGGGGAGCGCTGCTCGCGCTGGCCGCCCTCGTGGTGGCCGGACGGGTCCTGCGCGCGGAGGAGCCCGAGCCCGCGCCCACCCCGGCGCGCCTGGATCCCGCACCCGCCAGGTCGGCGGCATGAGCCGGGTCGCAGACCGCGACGACCGTCCCCCCGGGCCAGTGACGGAGGGGCCGCGCCGGGACTACCGTTCCCCTATGACGCGGCCCCTCGTGGTCGGCGCCGCCTCCACGCTCACGGCGGGCGCCATGGCCGCGGCGGCGGTCGCTGCCGTCCTCAGCGGGCTGGATCCCTCGATGGACACGTACGTGCTCGCCGGCATCGCGCTCGCCGTGGTGCCGCTCGCTGCGGGCTGGTTCCTCCTGCGCCACGACGCGAGCAACCTCATCGGCGGCCTGCTCTGCCTGCTCGGGGCCTCGCCGCTCGCAGCGGTGAGCGGGGACGCCTGGGCCGCCGCGGTCACCGCGCACCCGACGCTGCCGGTGAACGACCTCCTCGTGGCGCTCTCCCAAGGTGCGTGGATGCTGCTCTACGTCCCGGCGGCGCTCCTCGTCCTGCTCTTCCCTGATGGTCGGCTCCTCGGACGGCGCTGGCGCTGGGCCCTGCGAGGGCTGCTGCTGGTACCCGTCGCGTGGATCCTCCTGCTCGCCGTGGCGCCGGACCCGTTCCCCGCCCCGTACCAGGCAAGCCGGCACGTGCTGGGGGTACTTCCCCCAGGGTTGGTGACGGTGGCAGAGCCCGTGGCCGCCGTCCTGCCGCTGCTCCTCCTGGGGCTCCTCGTGGCCTCGCTCGCGTCGCTCGTCGCGCGCTACCGGCGCGGCGACGAGGCCCTTCGTCGGCAGGTTCGAGCCCTCCTCCTCGCCGCCGCGGGACTGCCACTGTCACTGCTGCTCTGCTGGTTCAGCTACCTCGTCCTCGACCGGCCCGACCTCGTCCTCGTGGGGCTCGTCCTCACCTGGCTCGCCATCCCCGTGGCCACGGTGGTCGCGGTCATCCGGCACGACCTCTACCGCGTCGACCGGGCACTGAGCGCCGCCGCCACCTTCACCGTGCTGGGCGCGCTCGCTCTGGTCGCCGGGACGGCGATGAGCGTGGCCGCCGGGGCCCTCCTCGGACGGGACCACCCGGTGCTGTCTGCCGGGGTCAGCGCCATCTGCCTCCTCGCGCTCCTGCCGCTGCGGCGCCGGGTGATCGGGGTCATCGACCGCGTCACCTACCCGCGCCGTCACCGGCTGCGCCGCGACGTCGCCCGACTCGCGGAGCGCATCCCCGGCGAGGGTGCGGACCCGACCCAGTTAGAGGACGTCCTTCGTCTGGCGCTGGCCGACCCCGGGCTGCGGGTCCTCTACCCACTACCTCCGGGCGGAGCCACCGTCGACCGGTCCGGCGCGGAGGTCGCGGCCGCGTCGGACGGCGTGCCGATCCTGGCCGGCGGCCGCGTGGTCGCCGTGCTCGCGCTGACCACTCCGGTCGAGCCGGCCCTCATCGCCGAGACGGAGCGCTGCGCCGCCCCCCTCGCCGAGCTCGCCCAGGCCCGCCTCCAGGCCGAGGTCGCTCGGCGGGACGCCGAGGCCAGCCGGTCCCGGCTCCAGCGCGCGGGCTACGAGGAGCGCCGCCGGCTGGAGCGCGACCTCCACGACGGGGCCCAGCAGCGCCTCGTCTCGCTCGGGATGGCCCTGCGCCTCGCCCAGCGCCACCTGGGGGAGGACGCCGGGGAGGTCGACGCCGTCCTCGACGGCGCCGTCGCCGAGCTGGGCACGGCGGTCGCGGAGCTGCGCGAGCTCGCCCACGGCATCCGACCGTCGTGTCTGGACGACGGGCTGGCACCGGCCCTCGCGGGCCTGACGAGGACCTCCCCGGTACCTCTCCTGCTCGACGTCGACGACACCGACCTGCCCGACGACGTCGCCGCCACCGCGTACTTCGTTGTCCTCGAGGCCGTGACGAACGCCGTCAAGCACGCGGCCGCCGGTCGCGTCGTCGTGCGGGTCCGGCACACGGCCGAGGTCCTCGAGGTCGAGGTGGCCGACGACGGGGTGGGTGGGGCCGACCCGGCCGGGTCGGGTCTGGCCGGCGTCGGTGACCGGGTCGCCGCGGCGGGTGGCACGGTCACGGTCGCCAGCCCACCCGGTCAGGGCACGTCGGTGCGTGCGGTGCTGCCGTGCGCGTCGTGATCGGCGAGGACACCGCCCTCTTCCGCGAGGGCCTGGCCAGCCTGCTCATCGACGCCGGGCACGAGGTCGTCGGACGGGCGACCGACGCCGACGAGCTCGAGTCCGTCGTGGCGCAGGTCCCGTGCGACGTAGTGGTCGTCGACGTGCGGATGCCCCCGGACCACACCGACGACGGGGCCCGTGCCGCCCGCCGGATCCGGATGCGTCGCCCCGACACCGGCATCCTCATGCTGTCCCAGCACATGGAGGTCCGTCACTCGCGTGAGCTCGTGGCGCTCGGTGGGTTCGGCTACCTGCTCAAGGACCGGGTCCTGGACGTCGACGACTTCCTCGGCGCGCTGGACCGGGTCGCCGCCGGCGGGACGGCGCTCGACCCTCTCGTCGTCGAACGCCTCCTCGGGCAGCGCTCCGGCGCCGACGGCCTCCAGCGGCTCACCCCACGTGAGCGGGAGGTGCTCGCCCTGATGGCCGAGGGGCGGAGCAACACCGCGATCGCGGGGCGTCTGTGGCTCACCGAGCGCACCATCGAGACGCACGTGCGGAACATCCTCACCAAGCTGGACCTCGCCGACAACGACGACGACAACCGCCGGGTCCTGGCCGTCCTGCGCTACCTCGGCGGCTGAGCCCGGCCGCATCGACCCGGCTCGCACGATGCGGGGACGGGTGCGTCTCGCGCACCGGTCCCCGCAAGCGGTCGACTGCCTCAGGTGCCCGGGTCGACCGGCTGCTCGCACCGGCCCTTGTCCAGGGCGAACTCGGACCCCGGAGACACGTGGGTCACGGCCGAGACCTTGGCGTAGACGCCACCGCCGCTCTGGTGGACCACGAAGTGGTCGGTCTCGGTCGAGACGATCGGTTCGGCGTCGGGCGTCGCCGCCTTCCCCCCGAACCACTGGGCGCCGCTGAGCCACAACAACTTCCCGGACCCGTCGGAGAGGACGACATCGTGGGGGACGACGGTCCCGGTGATGTGGAAGACGCCCCGACCGTCGACGGTCGTCGAGATCGTGATGTCGATGGTGCCGTCGGTGACGACGAGGTCACCGCCCTGACAGGCGAACGTGCTGCCTGCCGCCGGGAGGGTGAAGTGGCTCGTCTCGGAGCTCGCCGCTGCGAAGGAGGGGGCTGCCGTGGCGAGGCCCGCCAACGCTGCGACGCCGAGACCGGCAAGGATGGTGCGAACGGACATGCGATGACTCCTGCTCGGTGAGCGGCCCGGCATCCGATCCGGGTCGGGACCCGACCATCACCCCACGCGGGGGACCGGTGACGCATCGGTGCTGCCACTGGACCTCGGCACGCAGAGCGGATGGACGCGACCGCCGCACCGAGCGAAGGGTCCAGTGCTACCACTGTGGCGACCGCCGTTCCCCGTCCCCACAGTGGGGTGACCGATCGCGGACAACCGAGTTCGCGGATGCATCACCTCACAGGAGGAGCCATGTCATCGATCCGCGTGGTCCGGACGGCGGCTGTTGTGGCAGGGACGGCTCTGGCGCTGGCACCAGTTCCCGCGCAGGCGGATCCGGCGCTCGGGGCCATCGCCCTCGTCGCACACACCACGTTCGACGCCGGCCAGGACCCGTTCGAGTCCACCCTGCCGGGCTGCGGCTCCGGCCTGGTGGTCACCGATCCGGGAGCAAGGACGAAGTTCACCCCCCGCGGTGGCACGTTCGTCGGGATCAAGGAGTTCACCTGCACCGGCGGTGCGGGCGGCTTCGACCTCCGACTGGAGGCCCGCTTCGACGAGTCCGGCTCGGTCGGCACCTGGGTGGTCGCCGGCTCTTGGGGGTCGCAGACCGGCCTGAAGGGCTCGGGCCACCTGGTCGGCGTGCCCACGGACGACGGCATCGACGACAACTACACGGGAACAGTCCACTGACCCGCGCCACCGCCATGCCCGCCGGCGAATCGTGGCGCCCCAAGGGGGCTGCCGTGCTCGGATGACTGGTGCAACGCCGAATGGACCCTGCGCGTGACGACTCAACAAAGCGGCTCTCCCACGCTTCAAGCTCGGACTTGGAAGCTGGTTGGCACTTCCTTGCAGGCGCGAAACTGGTGATGTCGAAGCCATGAGCTGACACTCCTCCTGGGTGGCGCTTAGTCAAGATCGATCACGAGTCGAGGCAGTCCTTCGCCGAGATGTGCGAAGACATGGCATCCACGTGGTGGACTGCCCAGTTGCCGTCGCCGTCGTCGACCACGCCGTAGCGACGTATAGCTGTTCGACTCCTCGGGCCTCCTCGCAACTACACCGATGAACCGCCGCGAGCCGAAGATTCAGTGGGCGGCGACGCCAGCTGTGGCATCCGGAGGGGCAACCACGGCGCGCCGTCGCACCACCAGTTCGATGAGCACCGCGTTGGCCAGCACTGACAAGACGAACGAGCACACAAAGAGGGCCATCGATCCGGACAGGAAGAACAGGTCGCCCGAGGCGAGGTTGCCGACGAAGTACGCCGGTAAGCCGATGACGAGCAAGGACGGAAGTGCCCCCACCAGCGCAAACAGCTGCAGTCCAATCACAAGCCAAGTGAGAGGACCTGGGAGATCCGCTGTGGGCAAAGCGACGGCGACGGTCAGTAGGGTCATGACGCCGATGTACCAACGCGTAACAGGGCCAAGTCCTAGCACGAGCGCAATGCCGCACCCTCTTGGGGCGCCTCGTCCCGTGATCCATAGGTCGACAGGCGGCGAAAGCCGCATGTTGCTGTGGGCCCTACGAGGCGAACGTGAGCGAGGGTCAAACGGTCCGAAGGACCAGCAGTGGCACAGTCGTCGTCTTGGCCGTCGCCTCGGTCCTTACCGTCATCGGCATCGGCAATCTCCTGACTCAGTGGGATCGATTGACGCGAGACCCTCTCCTCGGGCTGGCGGCTGTCTCAGGGGCGCTGTTGCCGCTCGTGGCGCTCTTGTGGGGCGTTAGGAAGGCACGGCGCGAACGCTTGGGAGCCGACGACCGCCGCATGCGAGGCTGATGCGAACAGGCGGCGGAGTGCCGCGGTGTCGGTCCCTTGCGTGCGGATGCCCGGTGCCGCGGGCGGTGGAGTGGGCGGGCGGCACCGGGCGTGGCGGTCAGTGCGCCTCGACCGGGCGGCGGCGGACGGTGGACACCAGCCAGGCCCCGCACGCGACGTTGACGATGGAGTAGACGATCTTCGCGGAGGTGTGCACGGCGTTCGTCGCGCCGAGCATGGCGAAGGCAAGGATGACGAGGCACAGGGCGTAGTGCACCCAGGTGGGGATGCGGTTCATGACGGCTCCTTCCCGGGCCAGGTCCCGAGGTGTCGACCGCGGGACCGCGAGGTCCGGATGTGGGTGGTGGGCTGACGTGTCGACGCTATGAGCGATCCCGAGCGGAGACATCGGAGCGGAGTCGGAACCCGTCTCCGTGCCAGGTACGGTGCGCGCCGGATCCGCGATGCCCCACACTGCGGACATGACGGTGGCTCGCTCAAGCGTCGTCGCGGCCGTGGTGGCCCTCTGCGGGTTGGGGGCGCTGCTGCTCGCGTCGGTCCTCGGCCTGGGGCCCGGCGGCCGGTACGGGTCCGACGGATGGGTGCTCCTCGCCGCCTGGGTCCCGGCCGTGACGTGCGCCGTGCTCGGTCTGCGCGTCGTCGAGCGTCAACCACGCAACCCCGTCGGATGGGTGCTCGTCGCGATGACGGGGGCAGCGGGGGTCACGAACCTCGCGGAGGTCCTGGGCTACCGGGGGTTGGTGCAGCACGTGGGCCCACCGTGGCTGGCCACGCTCGGGGTCGCGGGCTCGCTCGGAGGGTGGATCCTGGCGTTCGCAGGCCTCGGATACCTCGTGCTGCTCTTCCCCGACGGGCGGCCGGCGAGCCCGCGGTGGCGGCGCTTCCCGGCCGTGATGGGTGTCGTCCTGGCCGGCGCGTACGTCGGCGCCACGATCCAGCCCGGACCGATGGGTGACCAGTACGGCGACGTGGCGAATCCCCTGGGGGTCGCCGCCGCGGACCGCGCCCCGCTCGTCCTCGTCATCGGCGCGTTCATGGTCGCCACCCTGCTCTGCCTCGTCCTGTGCTGCGTCCATGCCGTCCTCCGGTACCGGCGTGCGGAGGGCACCATCCGGCTGCAGCTGCGCTGGCTCGGGTACCTCGGCGTCGCGGTCCCGGTGGCGCTCGTGGCCTGCTTCGCGACGGACGCCGCACTGGGAACGACCCTCGGAGGCGACATCCTGCTCCCACTCGCCCTGACCGTCGTCCCGGTAGGCCTGGCCGCGGCCGTCCTGCGCTTCCGCATCTACGACCTCGACCACCTCATCAGCAGGACGGTGTCGTGGGCCCTCGTCAGTGCTGCGGTCGCCCTCGCGTTCGTCGCCGCCTCGGTCGTCGCCGGCATGGTCGCCGGGCGGGACTCCCCGGCACGGACGGCCGTGGCGAGCGTCGCCGCCCTGGCGACGCTGTGGGCGGTCCGCTCGCGGGTCCAGTCCCTCGTCGACGTCCGTTTCGACCGGGCCACCGCCCGAAGCGTCGCCCGTGTGGACGAGTTCATCCAGCGGCTGCATGCCGGGTCGGGCGACGCGGCCCGCATCGGACACGTCGTCGCCGATGCACTCGGCGAGCCGGGACAGCGGCTCGTCCTGCGCAGCGACGACCGGTGGCTGTCGGTCGACGGGGCCGTCGTTCCGACACCCGTCCCCGGACCCGGCGAGGTCGTGCTCGACCTCGGTCCGGCCCTGCTCGTGCGGCCCGCCGACCCACCCGGCGACAGCCACCGGGTGCGCACGGTGCTCGAGCACGCGCGGCCCGGCATCGAGCTGGCCCGGGCGCGGGCCGAGGTCAGCCTCCACCTGCGCGAGGTCGAGGCGTCCCGGGCGCGGATCGTGCTCGCCGGGGACCACGAGCGCCGCCGTATCGAGCGTGACCTGCACGACGGGGCTCAGCAGCGGCTGGTCGCGCTGGGGGTCACCGTCCGTCGCCTCCAGCTGTCCCTGCCCCCCGACGCGGCACCCCTGGACGCGGCGCTCGACCAGGTCGTGGAGAGCGTGGCGGCCGCGGTCACCGACCTGCGGCGCCTCGCCGCGGGCCTGCGACCGGCCCGGCTCGACGACGGTCTGGGTCCGGCGCTGCAGGACCTGGCCCGGACCACACCGATCCCGGTCCGCCTGCGCGTGACCGACGACCGAACCGACCCCACCATCGAGACCACCGCGTACTTCGTCGCGTGCGAAGGGGTGACCAACGCCGTGAAGCACTCCCAGGCCGCATCCATCGACGTCGTCGTCGACGTCGTCCGCTCCGACCCGACCCGACCCCTCCTCGTCGTCTCCGTCACCGACGACGGCGTGGGCGGCGCGCGGCGGGGCTCGGGCCTGGCCGGCCTCCAGGACCGGGTGGCGGCCCACCGCGGAACGCTGCGCCTTCAGAGCCCTCCCGGCGGCGGGACGCGACTCGAGGCGGTGCTGCCGTGCGGATCGTGATCGCCGAGGACAACGTGCTCCTCCGGGAAGGTGTCGCGGGCCTGCTCAGAGACTCCGGCCACGAGGTGGCCGCCCGGGTGGGCGATGCCGCCAGGCTGCTCGACGCGGTCGCCGAACACCGGCCCGACCTCGCCGTCATCGACGTCCGGATGCCGCCCACCCACACCGACGAGGGCCTACGAGCCGCGGTCGCCGTCCGCTCGACGCACCCGCACACGGCGGTGTTGATCCTCTCCCAGCACATCGAGACCGCGGGCGCCCTCGACCTGTTCACCCAGGGCGGCTTCGGGTACCTGCTCAAGGACCGGGTCCTCGCCGTCGAGGACTTCCTCGACGCGGCCCGACGCGTCGCCGCAGGAGGGAACGCGCTCGACCCCATGGTCGTGAGCGCGCTGATGGCCCCCCGCGGGGGCAGGAGCGGACTCACCGCCCTGACCCGACGCGAGCTCGAGGTCCTCGGCCTCGTGGCCGAAGGGCACTCCAACTCCGCCATCGCCGCCCGACTCTGGCTCACCGAACGCACCGTCCAATCCCACGTCAGCTCGGTCCTCACCAAGCTCGGCCTGCCGCCCAACGACGAGGAGAACCGACGCGTCCTGGCCGTCCTGGCCTACCTCCGGAACACCTGACCCGCCACCCGACGTGATGCCGAACGGCGAGGAAACGGCCACCCACCAGACGCCTGAACCTCAACAACAGCTCGAACCGCTGGCCCGACGTTGCCACGGCCACCGTCCGAGGCGTCAGCCCAGCACGCGGCGGAAGGACGCAACTGAAACGGCTCGTCTGCGAGGACGTCGTTACCTGGGGGCGTCAGCCGTCTGCCATGA
>JBDIAJ010000146.1:0-9576 GCA_039812345.1 Nostocoides sp.
GTGGACGTCGCGGTGCTCGGGGCTGGGTCGTGGGGCACCGCGATCGGGCGGATGCTCGGGGGCAAGGGCTACGGCGTCCGGATGTGGGACATCGACACCGACCTTCTCGAGGCCATGACGGCCGACCACGAGAACCACCGCTATCTCCCGGGAATCGCCTTGCCGGACACGCTGGTCGGGCAGCCCAACCTCGAGAGGGCGATCGACGGAACGGAACTGGTCGTGTTCGCGGTCCCGTCGCCGGCGATGCGCTCGGTGGCGCGGCAGGCCGCCGCGCACCTCTACCCCGGGATGCTCCTCTGCTCGGTCACCAAGGGCATCGAGGTCGACACCCTGATGACGATGAGCGAGGTCTTCCAGGACGTCCTCCCCGCGGACCTGCACCCGCGCCTCGCCTTCCTCTCCGGTCCCAGCTTCGCCGTCGAGGTCGCCCAGGACCAGCCCACCGCCGTCACCGTCGCCGGCACCGACCCCGCGGTCGCCGAAGGGGTCCAGCGGGCGTTCCACACCAGCTTCTTCCGGCCGTATGTCAGCGACGACGTCGTCGGGGTCGAGATCGGCGGCTGCGCCAAGAACGTCATCGCCATCGCGGTCGGGGCGTCCGACGGGCTCGGCTACGACAACAACGCCCGCGCGGCGACGATCACCCGGGGCCTCGCCGAGATCACCCGCCTCGCCGTCGCCCGCGGCGCCAATCCGCTGACCCTGGCCGGCCTCGCCGGGGTCGGCGACCTCGTCCTGACCTGCTCCTCGGTGCGCTCCCGCAACTACCGCGTCGGCTACGCCCTCGGCCAGGGCCGCACCCTCGACGACATCCAGGGCGAACTCGGGCAGGTCGCCGAGGGCGTCGTCAACACCAGGAGCGTCCGCGAACTCGCGATCCGCAGCGGCGTCGACATGCCGATCACCGAGATCGTGTACCGCTTCCTCTACGAGGGGCTGACGATGGCCGACATCACCGGCTACATCCGCGGACGGCCGCTGCGCTCGGAGACGGAGTAGCACCACCGGAGGTGAGGCTCGTCATACGGCGAAGGAACGGCGGTGCGGCCACTCGACGGGGCTGAACCGGCCTTTCGACGGGGCTGAACCGGCCTTTCGACGGGGGGTGAGGAGGAGGAGGAGGCGAGTGCGGGGGCGGGCGTCGGCTACCATCGTGACCGGAGCCGCCGCGAGGCGGCGCCCCGCACGCCCGAGGGGAAGCCGGTCGAAGTCCGGCGCTGACCCGCAGCCGTAGGCCGCCGAGAGGCGGCGAGCCGGATCACCTCGCCAAATGCTGGAGAGACCTGTCCACCGCCGAGGTATGCGGGCGCAGGCCCGGACACCTCGTGCCCGGACCGACGCTCCGCGCGAGGAGCAGCCCCGTGACCAGACGCCCGCTGCTGGCGTCCCTGGCGATCGCCGCCGGGCTGGTCGTCGTGCCCGGCGTCGCCGGCGCGGGGGGCGGCTCGGCCCCGGCGGATCCGGCCCGGGCGGCGGGCGGATTCCTCGCCGCCCAACTCGGCGCGAACGGACATGTCTTCGACGCCCCCGGCACCGACACCCCCGACCTCGGCGTCACGATCGACGCGGTCCTCGGCCTCGCCGCCACGCACACGGCACCCGACGAGGCGCGCGCGGCGACGAAAGCGGTCGCCGACGGGATCGACGACTACCTCGGGCCGGGGCTCGCACCGACCGAGCTGTATGCCGGTCCACTCGCCAAGGCCGCCCTCCTCGCGATGACCGTCGGCGACGACCCGCACGCGTTCGCGGGGCACGACCTGCTCGCCCAGCTCGCCTCGCTCGAGACCCGGGACGGCCGGTATGCCGACCGGTCGGCATACGGAGACACGTCGAACACCTACACCCAGGCCCTCGCCCTGCTGGCCGTCGAGCGGGGTGGGCAGCGCCCGCCCGCGAAGGCGGTCGGGTTCCTCACGAAGCAGCAGTGCTCGGACGGGGGGTTCCGGCTGTTCGTCGACGCGAGCGACTGCGTGAGCAACCCGGATGCGACGGCGTTGGCGGCGATCGCGCTGGCCGACACCGACTCCGCTGCGGCCGGCCGCGGGCTCGACGCCCTCGAGGGTGCGATGGCCGACGACGGCGGCATCGCCGGCGGGGTCGGGGCGGACGTGCCCAACACGAACACGACCGGCCTCGCCGCCGCGGCCTTCGCCGCGGCGGGCCGCGCGGACGCGTTCGACCGGACGGCGGCTTTCCTGCGCTCGCTCCAGTTGGGTTGCGGCACACCGGAGTCCGTCCGCGGAGCGATCGCCTACGACGCCTCCTCGTATGCCGCCCTGCTCGCCGCCGGTGCCGCCGCCACCCCCTCGGACCAGGAGCGCCGGGCGACGACGCAGGCCGCCTTCGGACTCGCCGGCGCCTCCCCGCTGACCGTCTCTCTCAACGGTGCCACCCCCGCGACCGACCAGTGCGCCTCCGCGCCCTCCTCGTCCAGCACCTCCCCCTCCCCAACCTCGACGACGACGGTGACGACCACAATCACCCACACCACCACCACAACGGCGACCGCGCCCGCCACCCCCCACCCGACGTCGACCACCACCGTGACCACGACCACGACCGTGACCACGATAGAAGCAGCCGGCGCGGGCGGGACGGGGTCGGCCCGGCTGGACGGGTCTGGCGGGAAGGGCGAGGGCGCGCAGCGCCCGAGCCCGGATGGGGGCCGGGCCGACCCCGTCGCGTCCGCGTCGGCAACCGCCGTCGCGAACCCGACCACGCGGGCAGTGAACGGTGGCCGCGCGGCCTATCTGCTGGCCGGTGGCCTCGTCCTCGCCGGAGCGGCCGCCGCCGCCCGGATTCTCACGCGTGGAAGGACGCACTGATGTTCCGACGCACTCCCCTGGCCGCCGCCGCGGCACTCGTCGCGGGCGCACCGCTGCTCGCCCTCGCCGCTCCCGCCGACGCCGTGTCGGCCGCCGGTTCGGCGCCGGGCACCGCCGGCTCCGACTCGGCATCGCTGTCCCGGGCGGCCTGCCCGAGGGGCAGCGGGGTCAGCGTGGTCGTCGACTTCGGCGCGACCGAGACGACGAAGTGCGCGGCGGGCGACCCCAAGACCGGCCTCGCCGCGTTGAAGGGCGCCGGGTTCACGGTGAGCATGGTCGCCCGATTCCCGGCGGCGGTGTGCCGGATCAACGGCATACCGACCCCGACGAAGGACGCCTGTGTCGTCATGCCGCCGGCGACCGCCTACTGGTCCTACTGGCACGCGGCCCGCGGGGGGACGTGGACCTACTCGACCAAGGCGGCGGGCAGCTACGACCCGAAGCCGGGCAGCGTCGAGGGCTGGGCGTATGGCGCGGGGAAGCCGCCGAGCATCCCGGTGCCGAAGTGATCCCCCGGGTCGCCCGGCTCGCCGCGGCCGGCGCCCTGTCAGCCGCGGCGTGGCTGCCGGTCGCGGCCGCCCCCGCCCACGCGGCGACCTGCCCCGGCGCCTCCGGCGTCAGTGTCATCGTCGACTTCGGCGGAAGTGTTCGAACCGGCTGCGCCGCAGGCGATCCCACCTCAGCCTGGTCGGCCCTGCAGTCCGCCGGATTCACGGTCGAGGGCACCCAGCGGTTCCCGACGACCTTCGTCTGCCGGATCGACGGCTACCCCGCCCCGGCACAGGATGCGTGCATCCAGACCCCGCCGGCGACGGCCTACTGGGCGCTGTGGTCCGCCCCCGCGGGCGGCGGCTGGACGTATGCGACGCTCGGCGCCGCGAGCCTGAACCCGGCCCCGGGAACGGCCATCGGGCTCGCCTTCGGGGCCGGGCGCAGCCCGTCGATCGCGCCACCGGCGGCCCCGACCACCAGCACGACGACCACCACGACGCGTCCGCCGAGCGGCACGACGACCCACTCCACGACCCAGTCCCCGACGACCGCCGGGTCGATGACGTCGTCGACCCGGTCGGCGACGACGACGAGCGCCGCCTCGACGTCGAGGCCGTCATCGTCGTCCGTGAGCACATCGGCGCCGGCGTCGTCCGCGGACCCGGCCGGCTCCTCCTCCTCGACCGGTGCGGCGACGGGGGCGAGCGCGGGGGGTGGGCCCTCGGCATCCGGCAGCGGGGCGACGGCGACGCCGGCGGGCGGCAACCCGGCGGTCATCATCGGCGGGGGCGCGGCGGTCGGCCTGTTGCTCGTCGCCGGCGCGTATGCTGTTCGGCGGCAACGGGATCGAGCCACGCAGGCGTGACGCGGCAGGTGCATCCGGTCGCCTGGTGGCTGTGGGCGATTGGGCTCGCGGTGGCCGCGGCGATGACGACGAATCCGCTTCTGCTGGGGCTCATCCTCATCGTCGTGACCTTCGTCGTCCTCGCGCGCCGCGACGGGTCACCGTGGGGTCGAGCCTTCCGGCTGTATGCCGTTCTGGGCGCCGTCATCGTCCTCGCCCGGATGGTCCTGCACATCCTCGTCGGGCTGAAGTTCGGGACCATCCTCCTCCTGCCGCTGCCCCAGGCGACGCTGCCGTCGTGGGCCGCGGGGATCCAGCTGGGTGGGCACGTCTATCTCGAGGGGCTGCTCGGGGCCGGGCTCGAGGGGGCGCGCCTCGGGACGATGATCGTCGCGATCGGCGCGGCGAACGCGCTGGCCAGCCCCAAGCGACTGCTCAAGGTGTTCCCCGCCGCGCTGCACGAGATCGGGGCGGCGCTCGTCGTCGCGGTGACGGTCGCGCCGCAGCTCGCGGCGAGCGTCCAGCGGGTCCGGCGGGCGCGACAACTGCGCGGCGACGCCGGCGGCGGGCTGCGGGCGGTGCGCCGGATCGCGATGCCGGTCCTGCAGGACACCCTCGACCGGTCGCTGCTGCTGGCGGCGGCGATGGACGGGCGCGGGTACGGGCGGCGGGTCGAGGGCGGGCGCCATCGGGTCACGTCAGCGGTCACGCTGCTCGGTCTGCTGGGGGCCTGCGTGGGCAGCTACGGGCTGCTCGACACGACATCACCGCCGGCGCTCGGGCTGCCGGTGCTCGCCGCCGGCGTCGGGTTGTGCGTCGCCGGGTTGGTGCTCGGCGGGCGGGCGGTGCCCCGGACGATCTATCGCCGGGATCCGTGGGCGTGGCCGGAGTCGCTGACCGTCGCCTGCGGCGCGGTGGCCGCGGCGGGGGTGTTGTGGACCGTCCGGCACGACCCGGCGGGGCTGGCGATGCCGCTCGTGCCGCGGATCGGCATACCGACCGTGCCGGTGGTGGCGGCGTTCGGCGTTCTGGCCGGGCTCTTCCCCGGTGTCGCGACCCCGGTGCCGCCGCTGTCGAGCGCCCGGCCGAGGCGGGAGCGAGTGCGCGGATGACGTTCGGGGACAGCGGGTTCGAGGAGGTTGCGGTCGAGCTGCGGCAGGTGTCGGTGACCTACGCCGGGGAGGCGAGGCCCGTCATACGGGATGTCGTGGTGACGATCGAGGAGGGCGAGTTGGTCCTCGTGTGTGGGCGGACCGGGTCGGGGAAGTCCACCCTGCTCGGGACGCTCAACGGGCACGTCCCGCATTTCACCGGCGGGCTGCTGCGGGGGTCGGTGCGGGTCTTCGGGCGGGACACGGCGACGCACCGGCCGCGCGACCTCGCCGACGTCGTCGGGGTGGTCGGGCAGGATCCGCTCGCCGGGTTCGTCACCGACACGGTGGAGGAGGAACTCGCCTATGGCATGGAGCAACTCGGACTCCCCCCGGCGACGATGCGCAAGCGGGTCGAGGAGACGCTGGACGTGCTCGGGATCGCCGAGCTGCGGGCCGCGCCGCTGACCGATCTGTCCGGGGGCCAGCAGCAGCGGGTCGCGATCGGGTCGGTCCTGACGACCCACCCGCGGTTGCTCGTCCTCGACGAGCCGACGTCCGCGCTCGATCCGACCGGGGCGGAGGAGGTGCTCGCGACGATCACCCGGCTGGTGCACGACCTCGGGGTCACGGTCGTCATCGCCGAGCATCGGCTCGAGCGCGTCGTGCAGTATGCCGACCGGATCCTGCACGTCGACGGCGGCCTGGTCACCTCTGGCCCGCCGGCCGACGTCATGACGTATGCCGCGGTCGCGCCTCCCGTCGTCGAACTCGGCCGGTGGGCGGGGTGGAGTCCGCTGCCGGTGAGTGTGCGGGACGCCCGCCGGGCCGCGCGCGGGTTGCGGGGGCGGCTTGCGGGTCTGGTCGGCGAAGCGGCCGGTGCGGGCGGCGCAGCCGAGGGCGGTGCGGCCGGCGGCGGCGCGGATGCGGTCCGCGCGGGTGGGGTCCGCGCGGGTGGACGCGGCGCGGGAGGGGCGGCATACGGTCCGGCAGGGGCCGCCGGCGTCAGCGCGGACGGAATGCGTGTCGAACACGGACGCGTCCTCGCGGTCGCCGGCGTCGACGTCGCGTTCGCGGCCGGGCGGGTGACCGCGCTCATGGGCCGCAACGGCGCCGGGAAGTCCTCGCTCCTCTGGGCCTTGCAGGGCACCGGGACGCGCACCCGCGGCCGGGTCCGGCTCGCCGACGGCACCGACCCCGCGCGGCTCACCGCGGCGGACCGGCGCCGCCGGATCGGCCTGGTCCCCCAGTCCGCCGGCGACCTCCTCTATCTCGACACCGTCGGCGCCGAATGCATGCAGGCGGACCGGGAGAGCGGGCGCGATCACGGCACGTGCGCGGGCCACCTCGCGCGGCTCGCCCCCGGCATACCGCCCGAACGGCACCCGGGCGACCTCTCCGAAGGCGGGCGGTTGGCCCTCGTCCTCGCCGTCCAGCTGACCGCGGGACCGGACGTCATCCTCCTCGACGAGCCGACGCGCGGGCTCGACTACACCGCGAAGGCCGCCCTCGCGGCGACCTTGCGGGAGCTCGCCGCCGCCGGGCACACCGTCGTCGTCTCGACCCATGACGTCGAGTTCGTCGCCGAGACCGCGGACGACGTCGTGCTGATGGCGCAGGGCGAGATCGTCGCCCGGGGACCGACGGCAGAGGTCGTGGCCGCGTCGCCGGCGTTCGCGCCGCAGGTCGCCAAGGTCTTCCACCCCCTGCCCCTGCTCACGCTGGCCGACGTGCTCGTGGCGCTCGGGGGCCCGCCGCGGGACGCGGTCTCGGACTCGCCGCGGGAGGGTTCGTGACCGGGCGGACCGCGGCGATCCGCCTGCGACCCCGTTCGAGCCTCGCCCTCGCCCTGGTCAGCGTCGCCGGCCTGGTCGCCTTCGGGTGGCCGCTCGTGGTCGATCCCGGATCCGGTATGGCGCACGGCGGCGATGCGCCGTTCGTCTTCGCCCTGCTCCTGCCCCTCCTGCTCGCCGTGGTCGTCGCCGAGATCGCCGAGGGCGGCCTCGACGTCAAGGCCGTCGCGATGCTCGGGGTGCTCGCCGCGGTCGGGGCCGTCCTGCGCCCGGTCGGGGCCGGCAGCGCCGGGGTCGAGATGGTCTTCTTCCTCCTCGTCCTGGCCGGGCGGGTGTTCGGGCCGGGGTTCGGGTTCGTCCTCGGGGCGGTCACGCTGTTCGCGTCGGCGCTGCTCACCGGCGGGGTCGGGCCGTGGCTGCCGTACCAGATGCTCGGGGCGGCCTGGGTCGGGCTCGGGGCGGGTCTGTTGCCGCGCGCGACGGGGCGATGGGAGATCGGGCTCCTCGCGGCATACGGTGCCGCGGCGGGGTTGCTCTATGGGTGGATGCTCAATTTCTCGTTCTGGCCGTTCGCGATCGGGACCGGGACCGGGCTGTCGTTCGAGGCCGGGGCGCCGGTCCTGACCAACCTGCACCGGTTCGCGCTGTTCTCGATCGCGACCAGCCTCGGGTGGGATCTCGGGCGCGCGGCGACCAATGTCGTCATGATCCTCTTGACGGGTCCGGCGGTTCTCGGGGCGTTGCGACGGGCCTCGCGGCGAGCGGCATTCGGCGCGGCGGTGACCTTCGACGAGCCGGACGGGGCCGCCGCGGCCGCGCCCGCGGTGATAGAAACGGCCCCATGAACTGGCTCGACACCGACGCCCGCGCCCAGTGGTTGAGCAAGGAGGATCTCGACTCGGTCCGCGGCCGGATGCCGATCCTCTATGTCGAGGCCGTCCCGGTCCGGGTCGACGGGACCGGCGCCGTCTCGGCCATCGGCCTTCTCCTGCGCGCGTCGGACGGTGGGCGGATCCAGCGCGAACTCGTCTCCGGGCGGGTCCTGTATCACGAGCGGATCCGGGACGCCCTTCTGCGGCACCTGGAGAAGGACCTCGGACCGATGGCGCTGCCGCGAATCCCGGTGTCGCCGCAGCCGTTCACGGTCGCGGAGTACTTCCCGACGCCTGGGGTGACGGCGTTCCACGATCCGCGGCAGCATGCCGTCGCCCTGGCGTTCGTGGTGCCGGTGCAGGGTGACTGCGCGCCCCAGCGGGACGCCCTCGACCTCGCCTGGATCGCGCCCGAGGAGGCGGCGGCGCCCGAGATCCTGGCGGAGATGGACGGCGGGCACGGGGTGCTGCTGCGGCAGGCGCTCGCCCACCTGGGGTATCCCGTCTGAGGCACCAATCCGGTCCGCGGGCACAGACACGCCGTGCGCGCGGCGCGCGCACGGCGTGTCGGTGCCCGCGGACTCGGGGAGCGTGCGGCTCGGGGGATCAGGCGAGCGAATCGAGGTCGTAGTCGACCGTCACCGGTGAGTGATCACTGAGCCGGACCCCGGCGACGTCGCGGTCGACCCAGGCGGCGCGGGCGGTGCGCGCGAGGTGGGGCGTGGCGAGGTGCAGGTCGATCCGCCAACCGGAGTCCGCGGCATACGACTCGCCGAGCCAGGACCACCACGAGTAGGGGCCGGGCACGCCGGGGTGAAGGCGGCGGACGACGTCGACGAGGGTGCGCGGACCGATCATCGAGTCGAGCCAGTCGCGTTCCGCGGGAAGGAAACCGACGGCATTCGCGGACCGTCGCCAGGCGGCGACGTCGAGGGGGGTGTGGGCGGCGTTGAAGTCGCCCATGACGAGGAACTCCCGTCCGCGGGCGGCGGCGCTGCGGCGGGCGCGGGCGAGGTGACGGGCGAGGCCGGCGGTGAAGCGCAGCTTCCGCTCGTATGCCGCTCCCCCATCCGGCGCCTCGCGCATCCGGGCGGGGATCTGGAGGTGGGCGGGCAGGCCGCCCTTGGGCACATAGACGGACGCGATGGTCAGCGGCGCGTCGGCCAGGTCGACCTCGACGTAGCGACCCTCGGCGGCGAAGTGCCGCAGCTCGCGCGGGAGCACGTGGTCGAAATCCGCGGGGGCGGTCCACGTCCGGATCGCTGCCGGGGCGACGCGGGTGAGCACCGCGACACCATTGCGCCCGGCCCGGTCCCCCTCGTCGTATGCCGCGTGGTAGCCGCCCCAGGCGCCCTCCGGCAGCCCCGCCGTCGGGCAGCGGACCTCCTGCAGCCCGACCACGTCGGGGCCGGTCGTGGCGAGCCAGGTCCCGAACCCGCGCCTGTGAGCCGCCCGGATCCCGTTGACATTGACCGTCGCCACCCGGAACACGCGGGGGATCCTATGTCCCACCCCGTCGAGAGGTCACACAACCCCTGTCGAGAGGTCACACAACCCCTGTCGAGGGGTCACATAGCGGATCTCCTGTTGTAGGTGTGGGTCATTTCCGGCCGGGGAGGACCGGTTTGGTGTGGCCGAGGGAGAGGGTCATCA
>JBDIAJ010000147.1:0-9400 GCA_039812345.1 Nostocoides sp.
GAGCAAGTCGCGGTCGGCCACCGACTTGTGGACGTAGCCGGCCGCCCCGACTTTTAAGGCCTCGAACAGATATTGCTCGTTGTCGTGCATCGACAGGATGAGGACGGCCACGTTCAGGCCGCGCCGCTGGATCTCTCGGGCGGCCTGCAACCCCGTCATTCGGGGCATCGACACATCGAGGATGACCAGGTCGAGGCCCCCGGCTGCAACGGCCTCGACCGCCGAGGCACCGTCGGCAACTTCACCCACGACGCGGAAGGCAGGATCGGATTCGAGGATGAGGCGCACGCCCTGCCGGACGAGCGCATGATCGTCGGCCAGCAGGATGCGGGCCGGGGGTGGGCGGTCGGTCATTGTGCGCTCCTTGCCCGGTCCACTGCTGCCGGCTCGTTGAGAGGAACGTGGAATCTCACTTTGGTGCCGCCACCGGCCGGGGCGGTGATGTCCAGCGCACCGCCCACGAGGATCGCACGTTCCTGCATTCCCGTCAGGCCACCGCCCGCCGCGCCGGTCAGGCCCACGCCGTCGTCCGTCACGGTCAAGGTGATGCCGCCGTCCTCCTGGCGCAGCACCACGGCGACACTCTTGGCGCCCGCATGCCGCAGCACATTGGTCAGGGCCTCCTGGGCGATCCGATAGATCGCCAGGTCCTGCTCGGGGGTCGTGCCCTCGATCGCCTGGATGTCGCGCCGCACGAGCAGCCCGGAGTTGGCGGTGGCCCCGGTGGCCAGAGAGATCAAGGCGGCGCTGAGCCCGAGATCGTCCAGCGCCCCGGGGCGTAGCCGGGCGGCGATGGCTCGCACCTCTGCGAGGGCGGCTCGCGCGAGTTCCTGAGTCTCCTCCACCTCGCCGAGAAGCGCCGCCGGCGTGAGCCCGGCAAGATGCTTCAGCCGCAGCAAGACCACCGTCAGGCTCTGGCCCACCTCGTCGTGCAGTTCACGCGCCACCCGGCGACGTTCGGACTCCTGGGCAGCGAGCGCCATCCCAGAGCCCCGCCGCCGTTCCCGCGCCAACCTATCGAGCAAGTCGTTATATGCCGCGGCCACGAGGCCGACCTCGTCGCCTCGCCGAACCGGCACACGATCCGGCTCTGCGACACCCGTGCGTTCCTCGATCGCCCGGCGCAGCTCGGCGAGCGGGCGCAGCCCGCGGCGCAGAGTGACCGCGGTCCCGGCCAGAAGCAGGGCATACCCGACGACGATCTCGGCGGTCTCGGTCGGGGTCAGGGGCAGGGTCAAGGTGCGCGGCGTGACGAGGAGCAGCGCGACGGCGATGGTGAGCACGAGAGCAAGCGATGTGAAGAGCTTCCAGAACAGGGTCACAGGCCCACCTCCGCCCGCAGCCTGCCACGCCGCGCTGCGATCGGGGCGATTGCGGGTCGGTTCGGCCCCGAATGGGGGTCAGCTCCCGACCGGCCGACGCCGCCTCCTGACACCGTTGGTCATGGTGGGCGACGCGACGGCACACGGCCGTCCCCCGTCATCCGCACACAACCGAAGGAGAGCCCGTGAAGACACAGCTTGCTCACGATCCCACGACGATCGCCATCGGCGGTGGACTCTCGAACGCGGATCGGCCGCTCATCGAGCAGACCCTGCGGCAGGCGCACCGCCGGCTCGACCTCACCGCGATGTCCTATGCCGGCGAATTGAGCGTGCGCGATCGGGACAAGCCCGGCATGAAGACCACGCTGGAGATCTGGCTGCGTGGCCGCCCACGGATCGTGGTGACATCCGCAGAACCCGACCTGCGTGACGCGCTCGACGAGGTCGGCGCGCGGGTCGTGACCGCCGTCGACGCGACGCTGGCTCGCCGCCGCCCCATCCGCAACCGGGTGCGCCGATTCCGCCGCACTCGAGATGCCACTGCGCACATCAGGAGATGACCACCATGACGACCACCACCGCATTCATCGACATCGTCGACGACATCACGATCGACACCCTCCGCGAGCTGTGCGCCGCCCCCGGCCCCTGCGTATCGGCCTATCTGCCGACCCGGCGTGCCCAACCCGACCCTGCCCATGACGGCCTCGTCCTGCGTGGCCTCTTGGATCGCGCAGCGTGCGAACTCAGCGCGTTGCCGCTCCCGGCCGGTGACATCGACACGATCCTCGATCCGTTGCGCGAGTTGGTTATCGACCGCAAGTTCTGGGGCACGCAGGCGGAAGCTCTGGCACTCTTCGCCACGGCCGACGGCCCGCGTGTGCTTCGGCTTCCGGCCCGCGCCGAGACCTCGGTCCGCGCGGGCTGGCGTGCCCACGTCGTGCCACTCATCCCGATCGCCACTGAGGACCGCTCCTTCCACGTGCTCGCCTTCAGCCGCTCTCGCGTGCGCTTGTTCGACGGCACCCGCGACGCGCTGGTGGAGCGCCCATTGGGCTCCATCCCGGGATCGATCGAGGAGATGGAGCGACGCCACCAACGCGAACGCGAACTGCAGCACCAGCACATGCCGCGGCGACGCGGGGTGGCCTCTTTCCACGGCCACGGCGGACCGTCCGTCAAGGATCGCGCGCTGCGTTCTTTCGTCAAGGAAGTGGCCGACGGGGTCCGGCGGGAGATCGGGGCGGCTACGACCCGCCCGCTCGTCCTGGCGGCGGTGGCCGAGCACCTGCCCCTCTTCCGAGCCACTGCCACCCTGCCGATGTTGCTCGATCAGGCGGCGGAGGGCAGCCCGGACACCAGTTCCCCGGTCGAGTTGCTCCGGAGCGCCTGGCCGATCGTGGAGGAACGCCTGGCCCGGCGGCACGCCGACCTCATCGGTCATGCCAGAGCCGCGCTGGCCAATCGTCTGGCGACCTCCGACCCGGTCGCCATCTTGCAGGCCGCTGCCGAGGGCCGGATCGACACGCTCGTCATCGGCTCGCTCGATGCCTGGGCCCCGGCCCCCCTGATCGACCATGCCGTGTGCGCCGCCTTGTCGACCGGGGCCGCCGTGCACCTGGACGACGGACCCGACGCGCTCCCCACGCTCGCCATCCTGCGCCACTAGCTGGCGCCACCAAGCCGCTCGCCGCCGGCGCTGTCCCCCCGGCCGTCAGTCACGGCGGCGAGTTCGGCCCTACTGACCCCTCGCAGACCTGGAAACACAGGAGGTT
Organism: Nostocoides sp.; assembly: GCA_039812345.1. Lineage (GTDB taxonomy): Bacteria > Actinomycetota > Actinomycetes > Actinomycetales > Dermatophilaceae > Nostocoides_A. Next base: position 3,101 of record JBDIAJ010000147.1, read on the forward strand.
CCCATGTTCACCCCCGTTCGCCGGATCAACGTCGGAGTCGACGGCTCCGAAACGTCCCTGGCCGCACTCGCCTGGGCGGCGGCGTATGCCGACCGCGCTGGAGCAGACTTGCATCTCATCGCGGCCGAGGACGTCGCAGCGCGCTCGACCTCGGCCAGCAGTGCCGTCCGTGCCCGGCTGACCGTCCTCATCGAATCGGAAAGGGACTGGATCAACGTGCGCTACCCCGCGCTGACCATCACCGCATCGGCCATGGTGACGGCGCCCGACCAGGCCCTCCTGACGGCGGCCACGGATGCCGACCTGACGGTCCTCGGTGCCCCCAGCAGAGCGGGCCTGGCCAATGTCTTCCGCGCGAGTGTCGCGCAGACGGTCTGTGCGCGCGCCACCGGTCCGGTGGTCGTCGTTCCGGCGGGCGTGACCGGTCTTGGCGACGGGCCGGTCGTCGTGGGTGCCGACGGATCGCGGGCAGGCGCGCTCGCCGCACACGCGGCGTTCGCGTATGCCGAGCAGCACGGGGTGCCGCTCACCGCCGTGCACGTGTGGAGCCCGATCTACCTGACCCCAGGCGCGCGACCACTCGGCATGCCGGACACCGCCATGCTCGATGCCACCGGACCCGACGTCAAGGCGACGCTGGAAGAACCTCGCGCCCGGCATCCACGGGTGCGCGTCCAATGGGTCGTCGGCCCCGGCAGGGCCGCGGATGTCCTCGCCCACGTCGCCGAGGGCGCAGGGCTGCTCGTGGTCGGCAGCCGGGGCGCCGGCGATCTGCTCGCCGCGTTCACCGGCTCGGTCAGCAGGCGCTTGGTCCGCGTGTCACCGTGCCCGGTGATGGTCCTCAACCAGGGCGTGCGCCGCTCGCTCCTGGCCAATGCGACGACCTGACGGGAGGGGGACCGAGCCAGGCGCGGCGTGGGCGCGCGCCTCGCAACGATCTCGGCTCGGGAGGCGGTCAGCGCGCACCCCGGGGGGTACGGCCGGCGGACCCGCCGCATCATGAGCGAGCACCGTATGCTCAACGAGTACCCGCGCCTTCGTGGGGTCCTGCTCGCGTGCGCCACCATCGTCCTTGTTGTCGCAGCAGCGCGCTCGCTCGGCGCGGCCGCGGGTGTGATCCGGCCGGTGCTGATCCCACTCGCCGTCGCCGTGCTGGTCACCGGGTTGCTGATGCCTGTGCAGATCCTGTTCAATCACCGGCTGCGGCTGCCCCGTTCAGTGGCGGCCTCGCTCACCCTGATCACCACGGCAATGGCGGTCGCCGGCATCCTCTACTTGTCCGGCCACCGGCTGGCGCTCGGAGTCGCCGACGTGGCGGGCACCGCTGCCGTCGAGCTCGCGGAGATCAAATCGTGGCTGGACCGCTCGCCGATCCCATTGGGCCAGCAGGACATCGACCAGGCGATCGATGCAGCGATTGCCTGGATCCAAGACAACGGGACACGAATCGCGCAGGGCGCCATCGGCGCGGGGTCGAGCGCCGCGTCGCTGACTGTCGGTACCTTGCTCACTGTCGTCGCGACGTACTTCTTCCTCGCGCAAGGAGACCGGATCTTCGCCTCGTTGACTTTCGTCCTGCCCGAGGCATGGCGCGAGCGGGCATTCGAATCGGGTCGGCGCGGCTGGGTAACCCTGGGCACATACACCAAGACTCAGGCGTTGCTGTCCGCCGCCGACGCCATCGGCATCGGCGTGGGGGCCGCGGTTCTCGGTCTCCCGTTCGTGCTTCCGCTGGTGGCGATCACGTTCGTCCTGTGCTTCATCCCCGTGCTGGGTGCCGTGATCTCCGGAGCCCTCGTCGTCCTCGTCGCCCTCGCGTACGAGGGGGTCGTGACCGCGGTGGTCATGCTCGGCATCGTCGTGATCGTGCAACAGGGCGAATCCAGCGTCTTGGGCCCGATCCTCATGGGCAAGGCCGTCAGCCTCCACCCACTGGCGGTGCTCGTGTCGGTTCTCGGCGGCAGCTATGTCTTCGGTCTCATCGGCGCGCTGTTCGCCGTGCCCGTCGTCGCCACACTGAAGACGATACTGACCTACTTGTCCGGACACGATCCCTTTCCCGGCCTCGACAGCGGCGGTTCGGCCCTGCGGGACCGGCCAAAACGGCTCGCCTCGGACATGCCTGCGGTCGGCCCGCCCCGTGCGCTCGGGACTGCGGATCTGCGCTGGCCCGAGGGCGCTCGACGGCCACGAGTCGAGCGTCCGGCGCCGAGCGCGTCGACCACACCGGGCGGCGACGAGGAGCTCGTCCGCGAGGAGCCGGGACCCTCCGGGGGCCAGGATGTCGGGTGACGGACGTGCCCCGCCGCGCGGCGGAATGGTTTGGGGGTGGGGTATGCCGCAGCCGCCCGGATTTGGCACTCTAGAGGCATGACGAATATGGGGGGCGCGGGCGACTACGGCGCGACTCAGGGTCCGCAAGACGGGCAGCCAGGACCGATCCGCCCGATCGAGGTGCCGTCGACGGCACCGCAACCGCCGGCCTATCCGCCGGTGCAACAACCACCCGCGACGCCACCGCCGGTGACCTATTCGCCGAGCGGCGCGTATGCCGCCGCACCCCGAACGAACTGGCTCGGCGGTTTGACCGCGGCCAGCGGGATGATCGCGATGCTGCTGTTCTTCATCTGCGGTTTCGCGTTCGACGGGTGGGGCTGGTCCTGGCTGTTCTTCTTCCTCCCCGGACTGGTTGCCGCCTTCGCGCGTGGTGCCGCCCGCTAGCGATCCATCGCCGTGACCGTCGCCGGGCTGGTCCTGGCCGCCGGGGCCGGGCGCCGGATGGGCATGCCCAAGGCACTGATCCGTCTCGATCCGGGAGGCCCCACGCTCGTCGAGCGTGCGGTCGCGGCATTGGCGCACGGCGGGTGCGCCCACGTCACGGTCGTCACCGGCGCCTCCGCCGGCGAGGTGCGCGCCGCTGCCGACGCGGCCGGTGCCGCCGCGGTCGAGGCACGCGACTGGGACACCGGGATGGGCGCCTCGCTGCGCGCCGGTCTCGCCGCGCTCGCCCCGAGCCCGTATGCCGCGGCTCTGGTCCTGCTCGTCGACCTGCCGGACGTCGGCGCCGACGTCGTCGCCCGCGTGCTCGCGGTCGGCACCGCCGAGGGTGCGGTCGCCGACGGGCTGGCGCGCGCGGCATACGACGGGGTGCCGGGGCATCCGGTGCTGTTGGGCCGGCGCCACTGGGCGGCCGCGGCCGGGGTCGCTCGCGGGGATCGGGGGGCCCGGGACCTGCTGGCCGGACCGGGCGTGCGGTTGATCGAGTGCGGCGACCTGGCCACCGGCCGCGACGCCGACACGCCCTTCGACCTGCCCGCCGGCTGACGGCCGCGCTACCGCGCAAGCGACCGCGTGGGCGATGCTGGGGCCATGGACCTGCGCACGGCCTACCCGAGCACCGCCGATCTGGGCAGCGCCCTCGCCGAGAGCGGCTATCTCGCCGACGACGCGCTGGCCACCGTCACCTGGCTGTCGCTGCGGCTGGCCCGCCCGCTGCTCGTGGAGGGGGAACCGGGGACCGCAAGACGGCGCTGGCCGAGGCCCTCGCCGAGATCACCGGGCTGCCGCTGGTGCGGTTGCAGTGCTACGAGGGGATCGACGCGACCCAGGCCCTGTATGACTGGGACTTCCCCCGCCAGATCCTGCACGTCCGCGCCCTCGAAGCCGTCGAGGGCGCCGCCCGCGACGTGACGAGCGTCGAGGAGTCGCTCTTCGACGAGCGCTTCCTCCTCGCCCGGCCCATCCTGGCCGCGCTGCGTGCCCCGAGCGTGCTCCTCGTGGACGGGGTGGACCGGGCCGATGACGAGTTCGAAGCCTTTCTCCTGGAGGTGCTTTCGACGTGGCAGGTGACGATCCCCGAGATCGGCACGGTCGCCGCCGCGGTGCCACCGGCCGTCGTGCTGACCTCGAACCGGACCCGCGACCTGCACGATGCGCTCAAGCGGCGCTGCCTCTATCACTGGATCGAGCATCCCGGGATCGAGCGCGAACTGGCGATCCTGCGCTCCCGCGCGCCGGACGTCGAGGAGCGGCTCGCCGAGCAGGTCGTCCACGCGGTGCACCGGATCCGCGCCGACCGGGAACTCCTCAAGCCCCCGGGGATCGCCGAGACGTTGGACTGGGCCCGGGCCTTGCACGAGTTGGGCACTCGCACACTCGACACCGAGACCGCGGCGGCGACGCTCGGGGTCGCGGTGAAATACCGCGAGGACGCCCAGCGGGTGCGTGACGCGCTCGACAAGGTGTTGACCCCGTGACCGCCGCCGGGCCTGGTGTCGTACCCCCGCGGCGAGGTGGCGCGGAGATCCTCCTCGGGTTCGCTCGTGCGCTAAGGGCCGCCGGGGTTCCGGTGACCGCCGACCGCGAGCGTGCCTATCTGGAAGCCGTTGCCGCGCTGGGGCTTCCGGAGGCCGTGAACGTCTACAACGCCGGGCGGGCGACGTTGTGCGGCTCGCCGGCCGACCTGGAGCGTCACGATCTCGTGTTCGCCGCGTGGTTCGCCGGGGAGCTGGGCGGGACCAAACGCAACCCGGCGCCGGCGCAACCGAGTTCGCTGGACGACCTGGGCGACGAGGGGCCGGGAGGTGCGGAGGACGCCGAGGTCGTGCGGGCGGCGGCGAGCTCGGTCGAGGTGCTCCGCCACCGCGACGTCGCCGGCCTCTCGGCGGACGAGAAGCGGCGGCTCGCCGCGCTTTTCGGCCGGCTGCGGCCGCGCGCCCCGCGGCGCCGCGACCACCGCCACCACGCGACCCGGCGGGGTCTCGTGGACGCCCGGCGTACGCTGCGCGACTCCTTGCGCCGCTTGGGAGAACCGGGTCGGATCCATCACCGCCGCAGAGGCTTTCGCTCTCGCCGCGTCGTCCTCCTCATCGACATCTCGGGATCGATGGGCCCGTATGCCGATTCCCTCCTCCGTCTGTCGCATGCCTTCTGCCGCAGCGGGATTCCGGTCGAGGTGTTCACGCTCGGCACCAGGCTGACGCATGTCACGCGCGCCCTCGCGCACCGGGACGCCGACCGGGCTCTCGTCGCGGTCGGGGATGCCGTGCCGGACTGGTCGGGCGGGACCCGGCTCGCCGAGGGGATCAAGGCGTTCCTCGACCGGTGGGGTCGACGGGGGATGGCGCGCGGGGCCGTGGTCGTCGTGTTCAGCGACGGCTGGGAGCGCGGTGACCCGGCTGCCCTGGGTGAGCAGATGCGGCGACTGCGGGCGGTGAGTCACGCGGTGGTGTGGGCGAACCCGCACCTGGGGCGCGCGGCATACCAACCGATCCAAGCGGGCGTCGTGGCGGCGTTGCCGCATCTGGACCATTTCGTCGCCGGGCATTCGCTGGCGGCGTTCGAGGATTGATCGAGGTGGTCGGCGATGCGTGAGGTGCTCGCGGAACTGCTCTCCTGGTGGGAGGCGGGGGAGAGCGTCGGCACGGGCACGGTCGTCGCGACGTGGAAGTCGGCGCCGCGGCAAGCCGGGGCGGCGATGCTCGTCGGGCCAGACGGCGAGGCGGTCGGGTCGGTGTCCGGCGGCTGCGTCGAGGGCGCGGTGTATGAGCTGGCCCAGGAGACCGTCCGGACCGGCATTCCTGTGCTGCAACGCTACGGCGTCTCCGACGAGACGGCCGAGTCGGTCGGGCTGACGTGCGGCGGCATCCTCGATGTCTTCGTCGAGCGGGTTGACCGGGAGGGCTTTCCCGAACTGGCCGAGGTCGCCGCCGACATCGCGGCGGAGCGTCCGGTCGCGGTGGCGACCGTGGTCGAGCACCCCGACCCGGGCCGGCTCGGCCGCCGGATCGTGGTCCGGCCGGACGGCCACGCCGGGTCGGTGGGCAGCGGGCGGGCCGACGCCGCCATCGTCGACGACGCCCGCGGGCAACTGGCGCACGGGCACTCGGACACCTTGACCTACGGCCCGGACGGCGAGCGGCGGGGGGAGGGGATGCGGGTGTTCGTCGCGGCATACGCCCCGCGGCCGCGGATGATCGTCTTCGGGGCGATCGACTTCGCCGCCGCCGTCGCCGAGGTCGGCGCCTTCCTCGGGTATGCCGTGACCGTGTGCGACGCGCGGCCGGTCTTCGCCACCGCCACCCGGTTCCCGGCCGAAGACGAGGTGATCGTGCAGTGGCCGCACCGCTATCTCGCCGCGGAGACCGAGGCCGGCCGGATCGACGCGCGCACGGTCATCTGCGTGCTCACCCACGACCCCAAGTTCGACGTGCCCGTCCTGGAGATCGCGTTGCGCCTGCCCGAGGCCGGGTATGTCGGCGCGATGGGCTCGCGCCGCACCCACGAGGACCGCCTCGCGCG
>JBDIAJ010000148.1:0-9104 GCA_039812345.1 Nostocoides sp.
CCCCCGTCCAGAGGTCGAATAACCCCCGTCGAGAGGTCTCTGTGCGCTCTCGACGAGGCGGGTTGTTCGCCGACGCCGCCCTGTCAGACCGCCAGCGCCGAGGCGCCCCCGTGTGGTAACTCATGCCCGAAGGCACCGCGCTGGTAGTCCTCGAACGCCTGGACGACCTCGGCGCGCGTGTTCATCACGAACGGCCCGGCCCAGGCGATCGGTTCCTTGATGGGACGGCCCCCGAGGATCATCACCTCGAGGCCACGCTGACCGCGACCGTCCGCCTCCGCAGTGGCGGCGACCTCGATGACCTCGCCACGGCCGAGCACGGCCAGCTGGCCGGCCCCGATCGGCGTGCTCGCCGGCCCGACCTCACTGCGGCCGCTCATCACATAGACGAGGGCGTTGAAGTCCGCGCGCCAGGGCAGCTCGAGCCGAGCGCCCGGGGCGACGGTCGCGTGGATCATCGTGATCGGCGTATGGGTGCTCCCCGGCCCGCGGTGGCCGGCCACGTCGCCCGCGATCAGGCGCACGAGCGCCCCGCCGTCCGCGGAACTGAGCAGCGCGGTCTGGCCCGCGCGCAGGTCCTGGTAGCGCGGCGCGACCAGCTTGTCGACGCGTGGCAGATTGACCCACAGCTGGATGCCGTGGAAGAGCCCACCGCTGACGACGAGATCCTCCGGCGGTGCCTCGATGTGCAGCAGGCCGGCCCCCGCCGTCATCCACTGGGTGTCGCCATTGGTGATCCGGCCGCCCCCGCCGTGGGAGTCCTGATGATCGAAGGTGCCGTCGATGATGTAGGTGACGGTCTCGAACCCCCGGTGCGGGTGCCAGGGCGTGCCCTTCGGCTCGCCCGGGGCGTAGTTCACCTCGCCCATCTCGTCCATCATGATGAACGGGTCGAGGTGGCGCAGATCGACCCCGGCGAAGGCCCGCTTCACCGGGAAGCCCTCGCCCTCGAAGCCGCCGGGCGCGGTCGAGACGGAGAGAACGGGCCGGCGCGGCATCGTCGGCGCGGGCCGCTCGATGGTCGGCAGGACGCTGAAGTCCGACGTGGTGATGGCTGGCATACGAACCCCTCCTATGCTTGCAGTTTCAACTATACCAGCCGAACGCCCCGCCGTCCCGGTTTCATTCCCCCGAACTCCACCGCGGTTCCTCCATGGGCGCATCTGACGCACCGAGGTGGCGTTGCATCCACAGGACGTCGTGCCACGCGCCGTGCTTCCAGCCGATCGCCCGGAAGACGCCGACGTCGACGAACCCCAGCGAACGGTGCAGGCCCTCGCTCGCCGGGTTGGGCAGCGCGACGCCGGCACACGCCATACGGAATCCGCTCGTGGCCAGGGTGTCCAGCAGCGTCTCGAGCAACGCGCGCCCGACGCCACGGCCGTGTTCCTCCCCGGCGACATAGACACTGACATCGCACGCCCAGCGGTATGCCGCCCGCTCGCGATGCCGCGTCGCGTAGGCGTACCCGACGACCGCGCCATCGCGTTCCGCGACGAGCCAGCAGATTGCGCCCGCGATGCGCCTGGTCATCTCCGCGGCCGTCGGTGGCTCGATCTCGAACGAGATCGCCGTATGCCGCACATACGGTGCGTAGATCGCGGCGCACGCGGCCGCATCGACCGGCGATGACGCGTGCGACGCCGGGCGGATGACGATGCTGCCGTCACTTCGGTCCGGGACAAATGCAGCGGCCCCGTCACCAGACTCTGGTGCGGGGCCGTGCTTTCCGGGCGTATGCCGAGGGCTCACTCGAGCCCTTCGACCTCGCTCTTGATGGCGTCGACCGTCGGGCCGCCGATCATCGCGCCGGCCATGCCCATGGCCTGCGCCACGGACATCGGCTTGACCATGGCGATCATCGGGTTGGAGGTGATGCCGGGCGAGTGCTTCTCGAAGATCGCCACGACCTCCGGGTCGTCCAGCAGGGTGGCCATCGTCGTTGTGTTGATGTCGTAGCGGGCCATGCCGCACTCCTAACTACCAGTGGGTAACTGAGGAAGACTCTATCCTGTCCGGCGCCCACTGCGCGTGGCGGGGCAAACATCGGGACATGCGCTTGAAAACGGGAGTCGCGCCGGGAATACCGGCCCAACTCCCGTCTTCCGGCGCAGGCCCCGCTTTCTCGCCCTCGGGGTGCGCACTCGTGAGCAGTCTCAGCCCTCGCCGCGGTGGAAGCCGGCGGCCTGCGCGGCCTCCTCGGTCATGAACCACAGGTCCGGAACGGTCGCCTCGTACCAGTCCGATCCCGGAACCTGGTAGACCCGCCCATACGCGTACACCGCCTTGATCGGGTGCCCCAACGGCATACATCCGTCGTCGTTGGTGGCCGCCGAGCCCACGCCGAATCCGCCGTCCCACACGGCATGTTCGTGGAGGCCCACGCCGCCGCCGGTCTCCCAGCCGGCGGGCTGCTCGTCCACGGACTCGCCATAGACCTCGGCGCCGGCGGCGAGGTCCGCGGGCGCCGCGGCGGGTTCGTCGTCGCCCAACTCGCCGTATGCCGCCTCACCCCCCGAGCCGGACTCCGCCGTGGTAGCGCCGAGCCCGTCGGACACGAAGGGAACGCCGGTCGCGTCCGCGGCGACGTCGCCCTGGCTGGCAGCCGTGTCACCCGCACCACCGTCGGCACCGCCGTCCGCGCCCGCGTCACCAGCACCATCACCAGCGCCGCCGTCCGCGCCAGCGTCACCAGCGCCACCATCAGCGCCGCGGTCCGCGCCAGCGTCACCAGCACCACCATCAGCGCGCGCGTCACCAGCACCAGCATCAGCGCCCGCGTCACCAGCACCAGCATCAGCGCCCGCGTCACCAGCACCACCGTCAGCGCCCGCGTCACCAGCACCACCGTCAGCGCCTGCGTCACCAGCACCACCGTCCGAGCCAGCGTCACCAGCACCACCATCGGCACCGCCGTCCGCGCCCGCGTCACCGGAACCCGCGTCACCAGCCGCGGATGATGCGTCGGCCGACGACCCCTCGATCCCGTCCCACGCCAACGGCACACCGACCGCGGCCGCGGCGGCACCACCAGCGGCCAGAAGACCAGACCCGGCCTCGGCACCACCCGCGCCATCGCCGACACTCGCATCGCCAGCCACGACCGTCGACACCGACTCCTCGACCGACGTCACGTCCTCCGACGCACCAGGGGCAGCGTCCTCGACCACGCTCGGGGCGCCAGCACCACGATCGGCGCCACCGTCCGCACCCGCGTCACCAGCACCACCATCAGCACCGCCTTCCGCACCCGCGTCACCAGCACCACCATCAGCACCGCCGTCCGCGCCCACGTCACCAGCACCACCGTCAGCGCCCGCGTCACCAGCACCACCATCGGCACCGCCATCCGCGCCCGCGTCACCGGAACCCGCGTCACCAGCCGCGGATGATGCGTCGGCCGACGACCCCTCGATCCCGTCCCACGCCAACGGCACACCGACCGCGGCCGCGGCGGCACCACCAGCGGCCAGAAGACCAGACCCGGCCTCGGCACCACCCGCGCCATCGCCGACACTCGCATCGCCAGCCACGACCGTCGACACCGACTCCTCGACCGACGTCACGTCCTCCGACGCACCCGGGGCAGCGTCCTCGACCACGCTCAGGGCGCCAGCGCCACCATCAGCGCCACTGTCCGCGCCCGCGTCACCAGCGTCGCCATCGGCACCAGCACCACCATCGGCACCACCGTCAGCGCCCGCGTCACCAGCGCCGCCATCGGCGCCGCCGTCCGCACCCGCGTCACCAGCACCACCATCGGCACCGCCGTCCGCACCCGCGTCACCAGCACCACCATCGGCACCGCCGTCAGCGCCCGCGTCACCGGAACCCGAGTCACCAGCCGCGGAGGATGAACCGGCCGACGACCCCTCGATCCCGTCCCACGCCAACGGCACACCGACCGCCGCCGCGGCAGCACCACCAGCGGCCAGCAGACCAGACCCGGCCTCGTCACCACCCGCATCGCCAGCGACGACCGTCGACACCGACTCCTCGACCGACGTCACGTCCTCCGACGCACCTGAGGCAGCGTCCTCGACCACGCTCGGGGCGCCAGCACCACCATCAGCGCCAGCGTCCGCACCCGCGTCACCGGAACCCGCGTCACCAACCGCGGACGATGAATCGGCCGACGACCCCTCGACCCCATCCCACGCCAACGGCACACCAACCGCCGCCGCAGCAGCGCCACCGGCCGCCACCAGCCCGGCACCCGACTCGTCACCGACCGCGCCATCGAGGGGACTCGCGCTGTCGGCCACGACCGTCGACACCGATTCCTCCACCGATGCCACACCCTCCGGAGCGGCGTCCACGCCAACCCCGATGGCCTCCGATCCGCCGGCGTCCGCACCCGCCGCGAAGTCCGTGTCACCCTCGCCGCCACTGACAACTCCGGCGGCCCCCTCGAGCACCACATCGTCGACCACACCGTCAGGCGAGACGGTCGAGACGACCTCGGACTGTTCGGCGCCGACGTCAGTCAGCGTGCCGGACACTTCGGCATCATCGACCGCACGGCCGGCCCAATACGACCCACCGGCTCCCGCCGCGGCTTCGGACATCGCCCCATCGGTCGCCACGACGTCACCCAGATCGCTCGCCGAGACCTCAGCGGCGTCGACGACGGGCTCGGCCGGCACGGCATACGTCGGGGCGACGATCCCGGCAGCCTCGGCCGAGACACCCTCGTCGGTCGGCGTCCAGTCACCCGACCCGGCGTCCATCCCGACCTGCGCCTCGTCCTTCTGCCACCACTGCAGTTCCTCGCCCGCCGTCGAAGCGGGCTCCGAGGTCGGCGTCCCTGCAGCCGCGACCCCGGCCGCCCCGAGCGCCGCGCCGCCGACGGCTGCCGCTCCGCCCAGCCCGGAACCGGCGCTCTCCTCCGGTCGGACGGTGCTCGCCCATTGGCCTGCCGACCCGTGCGGCATGACCGGCTCGATCGGCCCGGCCGTCGCCAGCGGTGCCTGGGTCGCGCGTCGCGACGCCCTCAGCAGCCACCCGATGATGCCGAGGAAGACGAGGAAGACGAGGAGCAGAACGAGGTTGCGACCGGTCACGGGTCCTCCAGGGCAGCTTCGGCGCCGCGCGCGACGCGAGCGTAGTGATGTCCACCACGTCATGAGCGAGACCTTATTCCCCCATGCGGGTCCACCGCACGGGCGGGCCCCGACAACTTCACGGTGTCACGTCGATCCGGGCTGCCCACGCGCGCGATCCATCAGCGGTGGGCCCCGTGGGACTCGAACCCACAACCTACGGATTAAAAGTCCGCAGCTCTGCCATTGAGCTAGAGGCCCGGAGGCCGCACGGCCCCGGGACACGATACCCGCGCGCAGCAACGTCCCGTCGCCCCGATGAAAGGCACGACCCGTATGCCGCCCGCGGTCTCCCGCTCCATCCGAGCCGCTGACGCGCAGCCGGCGCACGGGAACGCCCCGCCGTCTGCCGCCGTTGCCCAGACATGACCGACCTGACCTGCCCCAAATGCGGCGCGCCCATGCGCTCATACGAACGCAACCGCATCCTCGTCGACCAGTGCACCGGATGCGGCGGCCTGTTCCTCGACCGCGGCGAACTCGAGGCCCTCGTCGCGGCGGAGAACGCCTGGCACCACTCGGCCACGCAGCCACAGCAGCCCGGCATCCAGCCCTACCAGGACCAGACCGCCCGGGGGTATGCCGCCACACCACCTCCGGCCCAGCCCTCGCCATACCAACAACCGCCCGTCCAGGCCTACGGCCAGGCGCCGTACTACGCCCACTCCAAAGCCCCGCGGTATGCGACGAGCAAGGGCTACTACGGCCACCGACGTCGCAAGTCGTTCCTGTCCGAACTCTTCGACGACTGAGACACTGGCCGAGTGAGTATGCCGCCCGGCCGGGACCGGCCACGTCGCCCAGCCCACCTGAGCCTGGAGGCGATGACGAAGTATGCCGGGACCATCCCCGGCCCGGCCGAGGTCACCGAGGTCGCCCACCAGAGCGCCGCGGTCGTCGTCGGTGTCGGGCGCGCGGCGGCCGATCCCCGGGTGACCGCCCGCCTCGTCGCTCTCGTCGACGAACTCGGCCTCGACACCCTCGCCGACCTCTGGTCGGTCATGCCCCCGGGCACTCTGCCGGGTGCCCTGTGGCGGCTGTATGTGCTGCGGGAGTGGGTGGTTCGCTCCCCGGTGACGGCGAGCCGGGAGTATGCCGCGGGCATGCGGCATACGCATCTCAACCACGTCGTGGCCGGTGCCGCCGAGCCACCCGGTCCCGACGAACTGCGCACCCTCGCGGACGACATCCTCCGGCGCGTCTACCGAGGCGACCTCGCCGTCGCACTCGAACGGGCCGCGGCCTTCTGTCGTGTCGTCTCGGCCGGGCGTGCCGAGCTGGCCCACGACACCGACACCCACGACGCGGACCGCGCTCGAATCGAGACCGAGCAGGCGGCCAGCCTCCTGACGACCGCCGAGGAACTCGACGCCGCGGCCCGGGCCTGGCGGCGCGACGCGCTCTACTGACAAAAGGGCTCGAACGCGCCTGTCCCGGAGTGATTCCCCGCCGATGGTGCCAGCCCGGCCGATGTGGGCTACCCTTGCGGATGCGCCGGGCCGCGGCAGCCCCGGGTCCCAACATATAGCCGCCTAGAGCGGCCACGCGCCGTGAGGCGCTCCCGGCCCGGCGCACTCACTCCCCGAGCGACGCCCCCTGGCGCCGTGCGTCAGAGCACCTGGCCGATCGCGTGGATCACCAACCCGGCGAGGGCGCCGACGATGGTGCCGTTGATCCGGATGAACTGCAGGTCCCGCCCGACGAACAGCTCGATGCGCTGCGATGCCTCGTCGGCGTCCCACCGGTCCACCGTCGTCGAGATGACCGTGGCGAGTTCGTCGCCATAGGTGTTGACGAAGAAGGCGACGATGTCGGCGAGGTGCCCCTCGAGCCGGGCCCGAGTCTCCTCGTCGTGCAGGAGCATCTGGCTGATCTCGACGAGCCAGGCGTCGCCGCGCGCCCACAGGGAACTGTCCGGGTCGGCGAGCGCCCCGAGCAGCGAGGTCCGCACGGACGTCCAGAGTGAGCCGATCGTGTCGCCGACCTGCGGATGGGTGAGCACCCGCTCCTTGAGCGCCTCGGCCCGTGCCTGGACCTCGGGGTTGTCGTGCAGATCCTTGGCCAGTTGGACGAGCAGGTCGTCGAGGGCCACCCGGGCCCGATGGTCCGGATCGGCCCGCATGTCGCGCACCCAGTTGATCGCCTGTTGATAGGTCCAGTTGATGACCCGGTCGTCAACCCACGGCGGGGTCCACCACGGCGCCCGCTCGTTCATCAGCGTCGAGAAGACCTTGGGGTTCTCCACGAGCCAATCGTGGATCTCGTTCAGCCCCAGGTCGACGAGCCCGTGGTGCGCCCCGTCCTCGACGATCCCCCCGAGGAACCGCCCGAGGATGGGACTGGCCGGCTCCTTGATCAGCCGTGGCATCAGGACGTTCTCGACGAAGTCGTGGACGTCCTCATCCCGCATCCGCTGGAGGGCGGCGGTGGCGATCCGGGCGCCCTCGGTGAGCGCCCGCTGCCGGTGCGCCGGTTCGGCGAGCCACGTGCCGAGCCGGATGCCGACGTTCGCCGCGGCCAGCCGCTCCCGGGCGATCTCCTCGGTGAGGAAATTGTCCCCGACGAACTCCTCGAGGCTGCGGCCGAGTTCGTCCTTGCGCTTCTTGACCAGGGCGGTATGCGGGATCGGCAGCCCCAGGGGATGCTTGAAGATCGCCGTCACGGCGAACCAGTCGGCGAGCGCGCCGACCATGGCCGCCTCCGACGCCGTATGGACGTATCCCCACGCCCCGTTCTGGTGCCCGTTGGTCGCGACGAAGATGACGAAGGCCAGCGCCAGCAAGGATGTGGCGAGGAGGCGCATCCGGCGCAGGCCGGCCCGCCTCGCCTCATCCGCTGGTGACGGCGACAGGAAACTCACGCTCGTCATCCTCCCCGACTTTCCCGCCCGGTGCGGCGAACCCCTCCGCACCGGAAGCTTTCCGCAGGGCAGGGGCGCGTTTCCGGTGCGCCGTCTCGGGAGCCCGCGCCTGCCCTAGGCTGGCGGGCGTGGACGAACTGGCGACCTTCGTGGCGGCGTGGTCGGCGGCCGCGGACGATGTCTTCACCGCCGCGGCGACGATCACACCCGAGCAGTGGGACGCCCCGTCCGACTGCCCCGGCTGGAGCGCGAAAGACGTGCTCGCCCACCTCGCCGCCCTCGAATGCGAACTCGCGACCGGCGCCACCCCCACGCCCCTCATCCCCATCCCGGGCCGGCCACCGGCGGCCTGGTGGATCGCCTCCGGCGTCTCCCAACGCCGCGGCCACGACCCCGCCGCCATCGTCGCCGAGCTTCGCGAGGCGGTGGCGAGCCGCCGCGCGCAATATGCCGCGGACCCGCCGACCGATCCCGACGCCGACCCCCCGCGCACCATCGGCAACCTCACCTGGGACACCCGCACCCTCCTGCGCAACCGAGTCATCGACATGTGGGTCCACGAGCAGGACATCCGTCGAGCGACCGGCCTCCCCCCGACGCTGACCAGCCTCGGCGCGGACGTCACGGCGACGAGCTTCGCCGCCGGATTCCCCTATGTCATCGGCCGCAAAGTCGCCCCACCCGCCGGCACCTGCGTCCGGGTGGTCGCCGAGGACACCTCCACCGCCTACGTCATGGGCGAGGACGGCCGCTGCCGGCGCGCGGACACCGACGACGCCCGCCACCCGGACACGACGATCACGCTCGACCGCGCCGCGCTCACCCTCCTCGGGGCCGGCCGGCGCACCGTCGCCACCCTGCCGGACGACGCCCACGTGAGCGTCGAGGGGGACCAGGCCCTCGGCATACGGATCCTGAACTCGATGTCCGTGACGCCCTGACGGAGCGACGAAACTAGGCTCGCCGCATGCGCTTCATCGACGGCACCGCACCCGGGCACGACCTGACGTATGACGACGTCTTCCTCGTCCCGAGCCGGTCGAGCGTCGCGAGCCGGTTCGACGTCGACCTCGCCAGCGCGGACGGGACCGGCACGACGATTCCCCTCGTCGTCGCCAACATGACCGCGATCGCCGGGCGGC
>JBDIAJ010000149.1:0-8991 GCA_039812345.1 Nostocoides sp.
CGCTCCGGCCCCTGCACCCGCGCCCGCAGCCGCGCCCGCGCCTGCTGCGCCGCCGGCGCCGGCGCCCGCACCCGCGACGGGCGAGGGCGATGACGCGGCGGCATACGTCACGCCGTTGGTGCGCAAGCTCGCCGCCGACAACGGCATCGATCTCGCCGACGTCAAGGGCACCGGCATCGGCGGACGCATCCGCAAGCAGGACGTCCTCGACGCGGCCGAGGCGGCGAAGGCCGCCGCCGCGCCCGCGCCGGCACCCGCCGCCCCAGCGGCACCCGCCGCCCCAGCGGCACCCGCCGCACCGGCGGCTGCTCCCGCTGCCGCGGTTCCGGCACCGGATACGACCAAGCGCGGGACCCGAGAGAAGATGACCCGGCTGCGCAAGATCATCGCCCAGCGGATGGTCGAGTCGCTCCAGGTCTCCGCCCAGCTGACCACCGTCGTCGAGGTCGACATGACGAAGGTCGCCCGGGTCCGGGACAAGGCCAAGCGCGACTTCGAGCAGCGCGAGGGCACCAAGCTGTCCTTCCTCCCGTTCATCGCGCTCGCCGCCGTCGAGGCCCTCAAGGCGCACCCCGGCGTCAATGCGAGCATCGAGGGCGACGAGATCGTCTACCACGGCACCGAGAACCTCTCGATCGCCGTCGACACCCCCAAGGGCCTGATCGTCCCGGTCGTCAAGAACGCCGGCGACCTCAACATCGCCGGGCTCGCGCGAGCGATCGCCGACGTGGCCGCCCGCACCCGGGACAACAAGATCACCCCCGACGACCTCGCCGGCGGGACCTTCACGATCACCAACACGGGCTCGCGGGGTGCGCTCTTCGACACCCCGATCCTCAACCAGCCGCAGGTCGGGATGCTCGGCACCGGGGCCATCGTCCGGCGCCCCGTCGTCGTCGCCGTGGACGGCGCGGAGACGATCGCGATCCGGTCCATGATGTACCTCGCGCTCAGCTATGACCACCGGATCGTGGACGGTGCCGACGCCGCCCGCTTCCTGGGCACCATCAAGCAGCGGCTGGAAGAGGGTCACTTCGAGGGCTTCCTCGGGTCGTGACCCGACCATGACGCGCGTCGTCGCGATCACCGGAGCGAGCGGGCTGATCGGCTCCGCCCTGACCCGAGCGCTCCGGGATCGCGGCGATCGCGTCATCGCGTTCGTCCGGCGAGAACCCCGAGGCGCCGACGAGCGCCGCTGGGACCCCGCGGGCGAGCGCGCCGATCCCAGCGAGCTCACCGATGTCGACGCGGTCGTCAACCTCGCCGGCGCCGGGGTGGGCGATCGCCGGTGGAGCACGGCATACAAGCGGGAGATCCTGCGCTCACGCGTCAACGGAACCCGTGCCGTCGTCGAGGCCATCCGGAAGTCCGGCCGCCCGGTCCGGCTCGTCAACGGCTCCGCCGTGGGGTTCTATGGCGATCGGGGCGAGGACCTGCTGACCGAGGAGTCTCTCCCCGGAACCGGGTTTCTCAGCGAGGTCGTGCGGGCCTGGGAGGGCGCGGCGCAGCCCTGGCTCGATGCGGGCGGCAGCGTCGCCTTCGCCCGCACCGGAATCGTCGCGAGCGGGGCCGGCGGCGCATTCGCCCCGCTGGTGCGGCTGACCCGGTTCGGGCTCGGCGGGCCGATCGGGTCGGGTCGGTTCTTCTGGCCGCTGATCGCGCACGCCGACGAGGTCGCGGCGCTCGTTCATCTGATCGACCGTCCCGAGATCGTCGGGCCGGTCAACCTCGTCGGTGTCGCGCCGGTGCGGCAGCGCGAGGTCGCGGCGGCGCTCGGGCGGGCTCTGCACAGACCGGCCCTCCTGCCCGCACCCACCCTCGGCGTGCGGGTCGCTGTCGGGGAGTTCGCGCGCGAGATCACCGCGAGCCAACGGGTGCTGCCGGTGCGCCTGCAGGAGACCGGTTTCCAGCATCGGTATGCCGATCTCGACGCCATCGTCGCCGCCGCCCTGGCTCCCTCGGGGGATCGGTGAGCGACATTGCGGCCAGGACCGCGATCTCACTCATCGATCGCGCGCATCCACCGGTCGTGGTCAGGCGCTGTCGACGCGGGTGATCTGCCACCGCTGCCCGGACCAGGCGACGACGAGCCGGATCCGCTGGTCGGGCAGCCTCGCGACGTGGGTGTCCACGCCGCCGGGCGTCCGAATGGCGTAGGCGCTCACGTCCAGCCGCACCTCCAGTGCGACGAGGCTCGCCTCCTCTCCCGGCCCGGTCTCCAGGTCCCGGGCGGACGCCGAGCTGACGACGAACTCCAGCCCGTCATAGCGCAGTCCTTTGGCGCGCGCCTCGGTCAGGGCCGCCCGGTCGGCCGACGCGGCCGGTGAGCCGTCGACATCGAGGCGGCCGATGGCGTCCAGGTCGAGGTCGGCCCACGCCCGGCTGCGCAGGTCGGCGAGATCCTGGGCGAGGCCCTCGGCCCGGCGGGCCGGACTGGTCGGATCGAAGACCGCGGCGACCGGTTCGCTCGTCCCCTGGGGTGTCGCGTCGGTGGGGGCGGGACCGCTGCTGCTCGACGGCACCGGCGGGGGGGGGACGCGGGACGTCGGTGACCCGCCGCGGCTCGACGACGCCGTCGGGGCATCGGCCGCCGTGACGTCGCCATGGTTGCCGCCGGGGGCCCGATCGGCACCGGAGCCACCGCTCACGAGCACCAGGATCGCCACGGCGAGGCAGCCGAGCATTCCCGCCCCGGCGACCAGGAGCCGCTGGCCCGTGGTCAAGCCGTCGCCGCGCAGACGGTCCAGGATCTCCCGCGGCGTCCGGCGCGACCCACCGCGGGCCGGCCTCAGGACGGGACCGGTGCGTCCGGTGGCTCTCGGGTCTCTGGGGCCGCTCGCGAGGCCGGCCGCCCGCGCGCGCGAGGGCCGACCGGTGCCGGGTGCGGCCAGGGCACCGGACGAGCGATGTCCCGCGCTCGCGGCCCCATTTGGCGGCTCGTCCCGTGGTCGTGCCGAACCACCGCCGGGGCCCGCCCCGTTGTGGCGCTCCGCTCGGCGCCGTCCGGATCCACGCCCGGGCCAGCTCAGGGTGGCGCGGAGCCGACCATCGGCGAGGTCGATCTCCTCCCGCGACTCGTGGGCCAGGGCACGCATCCGGGCCGCCAGGTCGAGCGGTCGCGACGGCAGGAGGTGCGCGGGGACCACGAGGGGTGCGGGTGCGGCATACGGCCGGAGCGCGTCGGCGAGCGCGGGGACGCCGACGGTCGCCGGCGTGTCCCCGGTCGCCTCGACGAGCACGCGGCGCATGGCTGTCGCGGGGTCCTCGGCCATGGAGGCGTCCGTCGGGGCGGCATCGGGTCCCTGTCCGGCGAGCGCGAGCAGGGCCGCCCGCGCGAGTCCCGCACTGTCCGTATGCCGATCCACCCGCCTCCCGCGCGCCGCCGCCACCCCGACGTCACCGACCCAGACGTTGCCACCGCGATCGAGCAGCACCGTCGTCAACCCGATCGCGCCGTGCGCACCGGCGAGGCCGGCGAGGGCGTCCCGGACGCCGAGACACAGCCCGACGATCTGGCCCGGTGTCAGCAGACCACCGTGGGCCAGGACATCCGCGAGGGAGACGAGTCCGGGATCGTCCTGGACGAACGCGACCCCGCCGCCGGGGAGATCGGCGACCGCACGGGGTTTCGGGGCACGAGCGCCGCCGACCTCCGGCGGCGCGGGACGTGGGTCCGGCGGCGCGGTCAGGATGCGCACGCGCACCGGGTCACCGTCGAGCGACTGACCCCGAAACCACGCCCCCGCACCGTCCTCGTCGCACCGTTCGGTGATGACATATCCCGGGACTGCCGGGAAGCCCGTCCCGCCGGAACCCGGCTCCATCGCGTTCATGACCCGCTCCCTTCACCCGTGTGGAACCAGCCTGACGCACACCCCTCGAAACGTGTCGTGGGTTATCCACAGGCCGGCATGGCCGGGCGGGTGAGGACGCGCGAGGCGACCTCCTCCAGGACTGCCGCGGGCGCGGCATACGGTGCGGATGGCCGCGGGCGGCAGGTGACGACATCGGTGAAGCCCAACCGCTCCGCCCGGCCCAGCGCGTCCTCGAAGGCGCCGGCGGAGGCGAGGCAGTAATTCGGTGCCGAGTCCAGGCCGAGCACCCACGGGACGGATCCCCGACGACCCGCGCGAGCGCGGGCCTCTCCCATGCGGTCGGCCGCCGCGGCGACGAGTGCCCACCATGCCGCGTCCGTCTCCGCGCGGCCGCCGTAGGTGATCCAGCCGTTCCCGTGCTCCGCGGCGAGCGCGATGGCCCGAGGCCCGTTGGCGGCGACCAGCAGGGGGACCCGGGCGCCGCAAGGACCGTTGAGCGGACCGGGACGCGTGCCGACGTCGACGGCGGTGAACCAGTCGCCCCGCCACGTGACCCGGTCCTCTCGCAGCAGCGCGCCCAGGAGCAGGGTGAACTCGCGGAAGCGTGCGCTCCGCTCCCGCGCCGTCCAGCGGGCCCCCGTCGCCGCCGCGTCGAGGTCGCCCCCGGCACCGATGCCGAGCAGGAAGCGCCCGCCGGAGATGTCGTCCAGGGCGAGGATCTCCCGGATGAACTGCGCCGGGTGGTGGGTGTTGGGCGAGGAGACGAACGTCCCGAGACGCAGCCGGGTCGTGGCCAGGGCGGCGGCGGTGAGGGTGGGCATCGCGGCATACCAGGACGACTCGGGCAGGCCGCCCCACGTCATGTGGTCATAGGTCCAGCCGTGGTCGAACCCGAGATCCTCGGCCTCGCGCCACATCGCGGCGGCCTCGCGCCACGGGTGCTCGGGCAGGATGCACAGCCCGACCCGCGGACGGAACGTCATGCCCTCCGCCCGGTCACGGTGTCCCCCTCACCCGCGACCGCGGGAACCCACGTCTGCGCCGCGCGCTCGTCCCGGGCCAGGGCGCTCGGCGCCCAGATCCGGGAACCGATGTCATAGCTGAGCGCCGGCACCAGCAGCGAGCGGACGATGAGGGTGTCCAGCAGCACCCCGAACGCGACGAGGAAGGCGATCTGCGCGAGGAAGATCAGCGGGAGCACACCCAGCGCCGAGAAGGTGGCCGCCAGGACGATCCCCGCCGAGGTGATGACCCCGCCGGTCACCGCGAGCCCGACGAGAACGGCCTTGCGGGTGCCATTGGCCGCCGTCTCCTCGCGCACTCGGGTCATCAGGAAGATCGAGTAGTCGATGCCGAGGGCGACGAGGAAGACGAACGCATAGAGCGGCGTCGCCGGGTCGGAGTTGGGGAAGTGGAAGACGTGGTTGAAGGCGAGCGCGCCCACGCCGATCGTGGCGGCGAACGAGAGGACATTGGCCGCGACGAGCAGGAGCGGCGCGATCAGCGACCGCAGCAACAGCCCGAGGACGACGAAGATGACCAGCAGGATCGACGGGATGATCACCCGGAGGTCGTGATTCGTGGCATCGCGGACGTCGAGATTCGTCGCCGTGCCGCCCCCGACGAGGACCTGCTTGTCGATCGCGTCGAGATCGCCGCGGAGCCGCTTGACGACGTCGAGGGCGGCGGGCGTGTCGGCGCCGTCGGTCAGCGTCGCCTGGATCAGGGCGACCCCGCCCTCGACCGCGGGCGGCGCACCCGGGGCGAGGCCGGCATACGCGTCGCTGACCCCCTTCTCCTTCTTCAGGGCCGCGAGCACGTCCGCGGCCTTCGCCTCCGGCGCGAGCACCTGGACCGGTGATCCCGAGCCACCCGGGAAGTGCCGGGCGAGCGCCTGGGCGGCCGTGACCGAGTCGACCTTGGTGAGGAAGAGCTGATCCGCGGACACGCCATCGGCCTTGAAGGTCGGCAGGAACGCGGCCGCCGCCGCCAGCCCGATCGCCGTGATGATCCAGGTGCGCCGCGGATGGGTGCCGACGAGACGGGCGACCCGGCCCCACACGCCGTGACGATCGAGCTTCTCCACCTCGTGGTGGTGGTCCAGACGCGGAACGGCCGGCCAGAACGAGCGCCGGCCGATGAGCAGCAGCACCGCGGGCAGGAAGGTCAGCGCCGCCGCCATCGCGCCGGCGATGCCCAGCGCGCCCACCGGACCCAGGCCGGCCGTGCTGCCGAGCGACGACAACAGCAGGCACAACAACCCGAGGATGACCGTCGCCCCGCTGGCGAGGATCGGCGGGAAGGCCCCACGCCACGCCACACGCATCGCATCCCACGCCTTGACGTGGTCGTGCAGCGCCTCGCGATAACGACTGACCAGGAGCAGGGCGTAGTCGGTCGCGGCGCCGACGACGAGGATCGACAGGATCCCCTGGGACTGTCCGGACAGGTCGATGACGCCGTGCCGGGCGAGCGGGAAGATCACCAGCGCCGCCAGCGCGAGCCCGAACACGGCCGACAACAGAACCGCGAAGGGAAGGATCGGGCTCCGATAGACGATCAGCAGGATGACGAGAACGACACCGAAGGCCACCAGGAGCAGGATCCCGTCGATCCCCGCGAACGCGGTGACGAAGTCCGCGAGCAGTCCCCCCGGACCGCCGACGTATGCCGTGAGGCTGGTCCCCGCGAACACGTCCGGAGCCGCGGCCCGCAGTGCCTTCGCCGTCTCGAACAGCGCCGTCGTCTGGTTCACCGTCGCCGACGCCTTGTCGGCGTCGAGGTTGACGATGGCGAGGAGGGCGCGTCCGTCGGCGCTCGGGATGGGCCCGGACGGCTTGCCGTTGAGATAGTCGGCGACGGTCGCCTTCGGCCCGATGGCGGGTAGCGCCAGGGACGGGATCGACTCGAGATAGGCCGCCGCGGCGGCCTGGTCGGCCGTGGTCACCTCGGCCGAGGACTCCATGATCAGCAGATAGGGCAGGTCGTTGCTCGCCGAGAACCTCGGGAGGGCCTTGGCGACCTCGGTCGACTCGGCGTTGGCGGGCAGGAACGACGCGTTGTCGTTCTTCTGGACCTCGGAGAGCCGGCCGACGAGGGGACCGCCGATGCCGCCGATGACCAGCCAGAGGAGGATGGCGACGAGCCCCAGCCAGCGCGGCGAGGGCCGGCGCCGGGTTCGCCCCTCGGCCACCGCACGCCGCCTGCCCTCGTACTCGCTCACGCCCGTACACTATCCCGGCCCGGGGACAGCCCCCGGTGAGCCGCTCCGGGAGGCGGGAAGCGCATACGGTGGGGTCATGCGCTTCGAACACCTCGGATTCGCGCCGGACTTCGTCGACTATGAGCTGGCCTGGGAGCACCAGCGCGCCGTCCACGCGCAGGTGGTGGCCGGGACCCTCCCCGACACCGTCCTCCTTCTCGAGCACGAGGCCGTCTTCACCGCCGGCAAGCGCACCGAGCCGCACGAGCGCCCCTGGAACGGCGCGAAGGTCATCGACGTCGACCGCGGCGGCAAGATCACCTGGCACGGCCCGGGCCAGCTCGTCGGCTACCCGATCGTCCGGCTCCCCAGCCCGGTGGATGTCGTCGCCCACGTCCGGCGACTCGAGGAGGCGATGATCCGGATCTGCGCCGAGTTCGGCGTCGCCGTCGGCCGGATCGCGGGGCGCAGCGGCGTCTGGGCGGCGGCCGATGCGCGCGGTCCGGCGCGCAAGCTCGGCGCGATCGGGGTCCGGGTCAGCCAGAACGTCACGATGCACGGGTTCGCCCTCAACGCCGACCCCGACCTCTCATGGGCGCAGATCATCGTCCCCTGCGGGATCGCCGACGCCGGCGTCAGCTCGCTGTCGATCGAGACCGGCCGCGACATCACCGTCGCCGACCTCCTGTCGTATGCCGAGCGGCACCTCGCCGACGTCCTCACCTTCGCGCCCACCGCCGGCGCGACGCCGACCGAGGCTCCTGCGGAAGCGGTCGCCCAGCCGGCCTGACCCGTCCGGTCGTGGAGTCCGCGAGCCTGACGTTCGTCCCCGACGAGGTCGGGGTCACCGTCGTCCTCGACGGTCACCCCCAGTCCCATGTCTGCCTCGAGGACCCCGGGCTGCTCGCCTTCGAGTACGTCGCCCAGCTGGCGTTCGTTCTCGACACGCTCCCGCCGGGTCGGCTCGCGGTGACCCATGTCGGTGGGGGTGGCTTGACTGTTCCTCGTTATGTCCAACACACCCGCCCCGGCTCGCCGCAGATCGTCCTCGAGCCCGATGCCGCGCTCACCGCCGCGGTGCGCGCGCGGCTGCCGTTGCCGCGAGGTCACCGCATCCGGGTCCGGGCCACCGACGGGCGGACGGGGATGCGCGCGCTCGCCGACGCCAGCGCCGACGCGATCGTGCTCGATGCGTATGCCGCGGGCCGGGCCCCCGCGGACCTGGTCACCGTCGAGTTCCTCGCCGACGCGCGCCGGGTGCTGCGGCCCGGCGGCGTGCTCGCGGCCAACGTCGCCGACGAGCCCGGGCTCCGGTATGCCGCCCGCGTCCTCGCCGGGTTCGCCGCGGCGGGCTTCTCGCATCGGGCGCTGATCGCGACCCGGGAGGTGCTCAAGGGGCGCCGGTTCGGCAACTGCGTCCTCGTCGCGGGCGACGACCGGTTCGACGCGGCGCCGCTGGAGCGTGCGTGCGCGCGCTCGAGCCTGCCGACCGGCATCCGCACCGGCGCCGGGCTGGAGCGCCTGCTCGCCGGGGCGCGCCCGTTCACCGACGACGATGCGGCGGCATCCCCCGCGCCTCCCGAGCTGGACCGCTGGCGGATCCGCTGACCGAGGTCGTCGCGCCGGTGACGCGCCGCCGCCGACCGGGCCGTCCGTTGTGGGCAGCGCCTGCCGACTCGGCACGTCCCTGCTGATCGGCGGGCGGCGGGGCCGCGGCATACGGACGTAGGCTGGCCTGCGTGACGATCGCACCCGAGGGCCGCCGACTGTTGCGGGTCGAGGCGCGCAACGCGCAGACACCCATCGAGCGGAAACCGGAGTGGATCCGGACGACCGCCAGGATGGGTCCGCAGTATGCCGAGATCCACAGCCTGGTCAGGGGCGAGGGCCTGCACACGGTCTGCCAGGAGGCCGGCTGCCCCAACATCTTCGAGTGCTGGGAGGATCGCGAGGCGACCTTCCTCATCGGCGGCG